>JBGAPX010000130.1:0-9648 GCA_044221045.1 Gemmatimonadales bacterium | reverse complement strand
GATGCAGATGCACGTGACCGGCCGGCTGCTGGGCCTGACCCTGGCCCTCGTGGCCGTGCAGCCGGTGCTGGGCCAGGAGGCCGCGCCCAAGCGGCCCTGGACGCTCCAGACCGACTTCGGCTTCGTCAATACGTCGGGGAACACCTCGACCACCACGCTCAATGCCGGCGAGAAGGCCAGCTACACCGCCGGGCGGTGGACCCTCGCCCAGGGCTTCGGGGCGGTGTACGGGCGGACCGAGGGCACCAAGTCCGCAGAGAGCTACACCGCCGGCCTCCGGGCCGACTACGCGCTGTCACCGCGGCTGGCCCTCTACGGCCTGGGGGGCTGGGACCGCAACGAGTTTGCCGGCATCTCGCGGCGGTTCGAGGAGGGCGCCGGCCTGAGCCTCAAGGCCGTGGTGCAGCCGCGCACCACCCTGACCCTCGAGGCCGGGGCCGCGGCCAACCAGCAGCGCGACCTCGCGGGCGCCAGCGACAACTTCGCCAGCGGCCGGGGTGCCCTGCTCTTCAAGCAGATGCTCAACGCGGCGGCGTACGTCCAGCAGGGGGTGGAGGCGCTGCAGAACTTCGAGGACGGCTCGGACACCCGGGTGAACTCGGAGACCGCGCTGGTGGCGCCGCTCTCCTCGCGGATCGCGTTCAAGGCGGGATACGTCATCCGCTTCGACAACCAGCCCGAGCCGGGCTTCAAGAAGACGGATCGGTACCTGACGTCGGGGCTGCAGGTCGTCTTCTAGGTCACGGGCGGGGAGGGGCGCCGCCCCTCCCCGTCACCCTACCGCAGGTCCTCCGATTCGACCACCCGGTCCACCGCGTCGGCCTCGAACGCGAGCCGCACCAGGGCCTGCGCCAGCACCGCGTTGGTCGTGGACCGGTAGCGATCCCGGAGCCGACGCCCCCCCAGCAGGCCGACGATCCCGAGCAGGCCGTCCACGACCACGGCGCCGACCCGTTCCCCCGGGCGGACCTCGTCCCGGTCCGGTCCGGTGATGAAGGACGGGCGGGCCGCGATCCAGGGGAGGGGCCCGTCCCGCAGCGCGCGCTCGACCCGGGCACGCGCCTGCAGGTAGGCATTGCCGCCCTGCTCCCGCACCCCGGCAGAGGACAGGTAGACGAACCGCGGCTGGATGCCGGCGCGGGACGCAGCGTGATACAGCAGCATGGTGAGCCCGTAGTCCACCGCCTCGTAGCCCTCGTCCCTACCCGCGCCGGCCGCGCGCGCCGCCCGCGCCCGCGTGGTGCCCAGCAGCGCGAAGACCACGTCGGGGCGGAGCCGCGTGAGGGTCTCGGTCAGGGCCTGAGCCTCCCAGGGCGTGGTGTCGGTCCGCGCGCCCAGCGTCGCGAAGCGGTCGCGCCACTCGGCCAGCCGGCTGGAATCCGGACGGACATGCGCCACCGTGTCGACGCCTCGTGCCCGGAGCGCGCGCACCACCTCCCGGCCGGTGTATCCGGTGGCGCCCGCCACGAAGGCGAGGCTCACGAGGGCTTCCGCCGCGGCACCGAGAGGGTCTGCCACTGGTCGCCGGCGAGGTGCCGGGCCAGCTGCACGATCTGGCCCACGTGGTAGGCGTAGTGCGCCAGCTGGATGTTGATGGCCGCGAGCGCGCTGTGCGGCTGGCCCTTGATCAGGACGGTCCGGGCAAGGTCCGCCGGGCGCAGCGCGCCCAGGGCCTCGAACAGCCGGGCCCAGCCATCATCCCACCACTGCAGCATCTCCGCCCGCGACACGTCGGGCGCCACCACGAACTCGGCATCGCGGTCGCGGTCCGGCTTCTCGCCGTCGGTGGTAAGGAAGCCGGTCCAGCGGGAGCGCATGTTGCCCGCCAGGTGCTTCACCAGGATCGCGATGCTGTTGGAGTGCGGGTCCAGGGTGCGGGTCAGCCCGCCATCATAGACCTGCGCGATGGCGCGCTCCCCCAGCTTCTTGTGGGCCTTGAACCGCTCGATCGCGTCCCGCAGGTACAGGGCGCCGAGGTCATCGGACATGCAGGGTCCTCCCGGACGTGGGGGCCGCCGCGGTGCCGCGGGGCCTCAGGCTGAACTAGAGCAGGCTCACCGGGTCCCGGTCCAGTACCACCCGGGTGCCATCCGGCGTCGGGAGCCGGCCGGTCGCGTACCGCACGATGCGGCCCAGCGCGTCGGCCTCGCCGCGCAGCACCAGGTGCCAGCGCCAGCGGGCCTTGATCCGACCCAGTGCGCAGGGCGCGGGTCCGAGGACGCTGACCGGCAGCGCCTGACGCTCCACCAGTCCCCGGCACCAGTCGGCCACTTCCGCCGCGCCGTCGGCCACCCGGGTGTCCACCTCGCCGGTGACGACCACGTTCACCAGCGCCGCCAGCGGGGGGTAGGGGGGCGATCGCCGCTCCTCGAGCAGCTCCCGCAGGAATCCCTCGGTGTCGTGCCGCGCCGCCGCCGTCAGGGCGTAGTGGGCGGGGTTCGAGGTCTGGACCACGACCCGCCCGCCCTTCGGGCCCCGCCCCGCCCGGCCCGCCACCTGCGCCAGCAGCTGGAAGGTGCGCTCGGCCGCGCGGAAGTCGGGCAGGTGGAGGCCGGTGTCGGCGTCGACCACGCCGACCAGGGTGACGTTGGGGAAGTCGAGCCCCTTGGCGATCATCTGCGTGCCGAGCAGGATGTCCACCTCGCCCCGGCCCACCCGGTCGAGGATCGTCTGGTGGGACCACCGGGTGCTGGTGGTGTCCAGGTCCATCCGGGCCAGGCGGGCCTCGGGAAACCGTCCCGCGAGGAAGCGCTCCAGCTGCTGGGTGCCCACGCCGCGCATCCGCTGCACCGCGCCGCCGCACTCGGTGCACGCGCCGGGCATCGGCTCGTCGTGCCCGCAGTAGTGGCAGCGGAGTCCCGGCGGGGCCTGGTGCACCGTGAGCGAGATGCTGCACTGGCCGCACTGCCGCACCGCGCCGCAGGCCTGGCACTGCAGCGTCGCCGCGTACCCGCGCCGATTGAGGAGCAGCAGCACCTGCTCCTCGCGCGCCAGGGCGGCGAGGACCGCCGCGTCGAGCGGCGCGGTCCACGGGAGCGGGCCGGCCTCGCGCACCCGGGGAGCGGCGCGCAGGTCCACCAGTTCCACCGGCGGCAGGGGCTGCAGCCCGGCGCGTTCCGGCAGCCGGACCAGGGCCAGGCGGGGGCCCACGCGGTGCATGCTCTCGGGCGAGGGGGTGGCGCTGCCGAGCACCAGCCGCGCGCCGGCGAGGCGCGCGCGCACCAGCGCCACGTCCCGCGCGTGGTACCGCGGCGCTTCCCCGTTCTTGTAGCTCGCCTCGTGCTCCTCGTCCACCACGATCACGCCAAGGTCGCGGACCGGGGCGAAGATCGCCGACCGGGCGCCCACCGCCACCCGCCGCTCCCCACGGTGCAGCGCCCGCCAGGCGTCGGCGCGCTCGCCGTCCGAGAGGCCACTGTGGAGGACCGCCACCTGGTCGCCGAACACCCCGCGCACCCGGCTCACCGTCTGGGGCGTGAGCGCGATCTCCGGGACCAGCAGCAGCGCCCCTCGCCCCGCCGCGAGCGCCGCGCGGATGGCCTCGAGGTAGACCAGGGTCTTCCCGCTGCCCGTCACCCCGAACAGGAGCGCCCCGTCCCCTGGCGGCAGCGCCGCGATCCGCTCCAGGGCGGCGGCCTGGGCCGGGTTCGGCGAGGCGGGCGCCGGCGAGGCCGGCAGGTCGCGGAAGGGATCCCGGGCCGACTCGACTTCCTCGATACCGACCAGCCCGCGCTGCACCAGTGCGTCGAGACCGGCCCGGGAAAGCCCCAGCTGGTCGAGCAGGTGCCGGACCGGGGCGCGGCCGCCGAGCTCCTCCAGCGCCTCGAGCAGGGCGCGCTGCGCGGGGCTCCGCCGGAACAGCGTCTCCCGCTCCGCGAGCGACGGGACCTCCTCCGCCAGCGCGGCCACCCGCTCGGTCTGCCGCGCCGCCTCGGTGTCGGCCGCCTCCACGGTCAAGGTCACCGCGCCCACCCGCGCCAGGCGGTTGATCGGCTCCCACACCTGCCGCTTGAGCGCGCGCGCGATTGTCGCCACCGGCACCGCCCCGCCCTTCCGCTCCAGGTAGGCGCCGATCTCGCCCGCGACGCCACCCGGCACCGGCCGGCCGGTCAGCGACACCAGCACCCGGGACTCGCCCCAGAGCGCGCCCGGCAGCATGGCGCGGAGCGTGAGTCCGAGCGGCGAGCCGTAATACCCCGCGATCCAGCGGGCGGTCTCGAGCAGGGTGGCCGGGAGGGCGGGCTCGTCATCCGGCGCGGCCAGGATGTCGCGGGCCGCCTGGGCCGGGGCCTCGTCGGTGAGGGCCACGACGATCCCCACCAGCTCGCGCTGCCGGACCGGCACCACCACCCGCGCGCCGGGGACGACCCGGTCAGCGAGGCTTTCGGGAATGCGGTAGCTGTAGGGCTGGGCCAGTGGCAGGGGGAGCGCCACCAGCCCGAACGCCGGGGTCATCGGCGGGAGAGGCCGAGCCCCGGACCGGTGGGCAGGCGGACCTGGCCGCCGGCGATGGTGGCCCCCTGGAAGGGATCGTTGGCGAGCAGGGCCGCGCCATCGAGGTCCACGATGTCGACCAGCGGGGTGAAGTGTGCCGCCGCCGTGATCGCGATCGAGCTCTCGATCATGCAGCCCACCATGACCATCAGGTGGTGCGCCCGCGCGATCGCGATCATCCGGAGCGCCTCGCGCAGGCTGCCGCACTTGGCCAGCTTGATGTTGATCCCGTCCACCTTGCCCACCAGCCGGGGGATGTCGGCCGCCACCAGGCAGCTCTCGTCGGCGATCACCGGGATGCGGGAATGGCGGGTGACCTGGGCCAGGCCGTCGAGGTCCTCGGCGGGGAGCGGCTGCTCCAGCACCGTCACCCCGAATTCCTCCAGCACCGGCAGCATGCGGATGGCCTGCTTGGTGTTCCACCCGGTGTTGGCGTCCACCCGCAGTTCCTTGGGCGTGAGCTCGCGGATGGTCTTGAGGATCTCGAGGTCCCGGTCGGTGCCGAGCTTGATCTTGAGGATCGGGTACTCCTCCGCCTCCAGCACCTTCTGCCGCAGCTTCTCCGCGGTGTCGATCCCGATCGTGAAGGTGGAGCGGGGCGCCCGGGCCGGGTTGAGGCCCCACAACTGGTACACCGGGACCCCGAGCTTCTTGCCCATGAGGTCGTGCAGGGCCGCGGAGAGGGCGCAGCGGGCGGCCGGGTTGAGCCGCATCTGCGTCTCCCACTGGCGCTCGATGTCCTCGAGGTGGAACGGGCTGGCCGACAGGTGCTCGGCGTAGTTCTGGAGCGAAGCCAGCACGGTCTCGGTCGACTCGCCGTAGATCCGCGCCGGCGCCGCCTCGCCCCACCCCTCGACGCCATCATGGTCCACCAGCCGCACCCAGATGGTCCGGTAGTCGCTCTGCCCCCCGCGCGAGATGATGAACGGATGGCGGGTCCGCAGGTTCAGGACCTCGGCTTCCATTCGCAGGGATGACGACATCAGTCCGCTCCGGGTGGCATGGGTGGGCCGGTAATGTACTGCGCGCCGTCAAGCGGCTGAAGGGCCGCGTCGCGCGCGGGGAACGGCTACAGCAGGGCCCCGACGGTCGCGGCCACCCCCTCGGCCACGCGCGCCGGGACGTAGCCGCCCTCGAGCACCGCCACCACCGGCGACTTGGGAAGCCGCTCGCGCAGCCGCGTGGTCAGGGTGACGAAATCGCGCGCCTCGAGGGTGAACCCGCCCAGCGGGTCGCCCGCCATGGCGTCGTACCCCGCCGACAGCAGCACCAGGTCCGGGAGCCAGCGATCGGTGGCCGCGGCGATCGCGGCCCACAGGTCCTCGACGTAGCGTGCCGCGGGGGCCCCGGGCCCGCGCGGCACGTTGAAGACGTTGCCGACCCCGCGCTCCTCCGCCATCCCCGTCCCGGGATACCACGGGTGCTGGTGCAGGGAGACGTACCGGATGGTCTCGTCGTGCTCCATGAGCGCCTGGGTCCCGTTGCCATGGTGCACGTCCCAGTCGATGATCAGCACCCGCTCCCGGCCGAACCGCTGGGCGCGCCGCGCGCCAACAAGGACGTTGTTGACCAGGCAGAAGCCCATGGCCCGCTGGGCGAGCGCGTGGTGGCCGGGCGGCCGCACGGCTGCGAAGGCGTGGCCCCGCCCCGCGTGGGCGTGGTCCACGGCCGCGATCACCGCCCCCACCGCGCCCAGGACCGCCGGCCAGCTCGCCTCGTTGGTGATCGTGTCGACGGAGACGAGGCCACCGCCGCCCGCGCTCCACTGCTCCAGGTGCCGCAGGTGCGTCTCGGGATGGACCGCCAGCAGGTCGAACCGGCCGCCGGCAGGTGCCACCGCGATCCGGGCGCGTGGGTCGTCCTCGAGGCGCTCCACCACGGCGATGAGCCGCGCGGGGGCCTCCGGGTGTCCGGGCCCCGGGTCATGCCGGATGCAATCGGGGTGGGTGAAGACGGCGACCGGGTTCATTCGGGACGCTCGCCGCGCACCAGGGCGCGCAGGGCGAGGACCTCCGCCTTGACCGCCTGGCGCGCCGCGGCCAGGTCGGCCACCTGGCGCTGGTGCCGCCGCCACATCCACCCGACCCCGGCCGCCCCCGCCAGGCAGGCGACGCCGCCGAGAAATGGTCCCCAGCGGTGGCCCCACAGGCCCGCCAGCAGCAGCAGAACGCCGTCGAGCACCAGGAACCCGACGGCGAGGATGGTCATGGCCCGCCCGCGCGCGGGAGGGGGCTCGCGCACCAGGGCCTACCGGACGGGCCGGCGGCGGCGACGGAGCACGATCAGCGCGGCGTTGGCCACCACGCCGTGGTCGGCCAGGGAGCGGCCTTCATCAAACAGCTCGGCGCCCCGGAACTTCACCACGTATCCCGCCGCGTCTCCCTGCCGATGGGTGAGCGCGAGGGCGCGCTGCTTGGCATCGAGTACCGGCGTGGTCGCGGGCAGGTCCAGCGTCACCTCGTCCCACGCCTCTTCCACCGTGATCCGGACGGGAATCGTGCTCATGCCACCTCCGCGGGCAGGGGGAGCGTGGAGAGGAAGCGCGCCACCGCCTGGTCGAACAGCAGCGTCGAGGCCCGCACCCGGGTCCCCCCGGGCGCCGGGGACACGCCGAGCGCGATCTCCTCCCCGCCCTGGCCGCGCAAAGTGAGGAAGGTGGCGCCTTCCTTCTCCGGAAACGCGGCGCTCCCGGGCATCCGGTCCTGAAAGAAGCGCTTGGCGCGCCCGATCACGTCGGCGCCGGGGAGGGACGTCAGGGTCTCGTGCGTCATGGTGGAGGGCTCGGCGAGCTAGGGGCGGAGGACGTGGATCGCGATGCCGGTCGGCTGCGCCGGCACCCCGATGGTGGAGACCGTCTTGCGGGTGGCGAGGTCGAACATGTCCACCGCGCCGGAATCCGCCCCGATGGACTCCTGGCTGATGAACGCGTACGCCCCGTCGGGTGACCATGCGACCCCGTGCACGATCTTCTTCGTGGTCGGCACCCGCACCACCTCGCTCAGAGTCGTGGCGTCGACCAGGGAGAAGCTCTGCGCCTTCTTGTTGGTCACGATGACCCAGCGGCCATCCGGTGAGGGCTCCACGTTGTAGGCCCCGGCGCCGAGCGGCACTTCCTTCACCTTGGTGAGGGAGGCGGCGTCCCAGACCTGGAGCGAATTGCCGTGGTTGCAGGCGGCGTACAGGGTCCGGTCGTCGGGCGAGACCGAGACGAACGTCGGCGCGCAGCTCTCGCCGCCGGCCGGGGCCGGCGCGGAGGCCGCCGGCGGGGCGTGGTTCCCGGCCCCGTGGTCCATCCCCGCCATCGCGTTCATGTCATGCCCCGCGCCGGTCGACGCCCGCCGGATGATCCGGAGCGTGGCGACCTCGATCTCGAGCAGTTCGTCGCTGTTCATGCACGAGATGTAGACCCGCGTGCCCGCGTGGTTCGACTTGACCCCGTGCGGCATGTCGCAGGCGGGGAGGTGGGTGATCGTCGTCATGGACGGCACGTGCACCACGCTGACCAGGTTCACCCGCGGGTGGTCGCCATGGAAGTCGGAGTTGGCCACGAAGGCCAGCTCGCCGTCGGGGGTGATCCCGATGGTGGTGGGGAACATCTCGAGCGGCGCCCGGCCCACCAGGGTGTCGGCGGCCACGTCCATCTTCCACAGCGAGCCGAACGGCGTCCCGTGCGCGATGGACATGAAGTAGAAGCGCTGGTCGGGCGAGACCGCCAGGTTGTGCGGCCCGTCGATGTCCGCCGGCATGATGCCCACGGGGATCACGCGGTCCAGCGCCAGCCGCCCGCCGCGGGCACGCAGCCAGGTCACGATATCGCCGGACTCGCTCACCACGCCGATCCGGTAGTCGGGGCCGGCCGTCTGTCCGGCCAGGCCCGCCGGGACCAGCAGGGCGGACCACAGCGCCAGCGTTGTTGCGCGCATCTCGTCTCCTTGGGGGTCAGGACCCGCCCGGAGAAAATAGCCCGTCCGGGCGCGGCGCGGCACGGGCCACCACCTCCCCGAGGTAGGGCGGCTCCCGGCGGCGGAAGAGGTCGAGCAGGCCGGCCGGGCGCCGCAGGACCAGCACCAGTTCCCCCGGGGGCGGGTCCGTCACGCCGTCCCGCACCGTGAGGAAGGCCGGCAGCCGGGCCCCGGCCGGGACGTCCACGGCGTAGCCGTGACCGTGCCAGCCGAAGGCCACCACGGCCGGGAGCCGCTGGACCGGCCGGTCGAGGAAGTAGTCGTCGTCCAGCCGGAAGACCCCCTCCCCTGCCCGCTCCGCCGAGAGCGGGAAGTCCGGGTCGAAGGGAGCCCCCTCCATCCGGGCGAAGTTCTGCTCCGCTGCCCAGTCGAAGGCCTCGAGGTCCGGTACCCTGGCGCGCCATTCCAGGTGGTGCCGCAGCTCGTGCGTCAGCGTTTCCCACGCCTCACCGCGCCAGTCGAAGTCAGGCTGCCGGCGCGCCAGCGCCTGGAAGGAGCCGTGGTACAGCACCACCCGGCTCTCCAGTTCGCCGTCCTGCCCACCCTCCACCGGCAGCGGCACGCATTCCCCGAGGGTGTAGATCTCGGCCCGCTCGGGGTGCGGCAGGGTCTTCGGCAACACCTCGATCCCCGCGACCCCATCGAGGAATTCGGGGGGGACCTCCGCGGCGAGCCGCTGGACGAGGGCCTCGAAATCGCCAAACCGCACCCGCTAGACCGCCGCCAGCGCCTGCTCAACGTCGGCCACGATGTCCTCGAAGTGTTCCACGCCCACGGACAACCGCACCAGCCCGGCCGTGACCCCGAGTCCCGTCTTGACCTCCGTGGGGACGTCGGCATGCGTCATCGAGGCCGGATGCTCCGCCAGCGACTCGGTCCCGCCCAGGCTCACCGCCAGCTTGACCAGCCGGAGCGCGTTCAGGAAGCGGAATGCCCCGGCCTCGCCCCCGTCGACCTCCAGCGCGATCAGCGATCCGGGCGCGGTGCACTGCCGGCGGTAGACCTCGTACATCGGGTGCCCCGGCTCCAGGTGCCCGAGGTAATGGACCGCCCGCACCCGGGGGTGGTCCCGGAGGAAATCCGCAACGTATCGGGCATTCTTCATGGACGCGGTCATGCGCATCTTGAGGGTCTCGAGGCTGCGGAGCAGCAGCCACCCCGTCCACGGGCCGGCCATGGTCCCGAGGAAGGT
>JBGAPX010000007.1:0-58456 GCA_044221045.1 Gemmatimonadales bacterium | reverse complement strand
CGTCGGCGAGGGCGGGGTAGCTGGCGCGGTGCTCCGTCATGAAGCGGAGCGGTCGGTTGTCGGGCGCGCCGCCGAGCGTGGGGGTGAGGTCCTGCAGGAGGCCGCGGCGGGCGCCGTCGGCGATCCACTCGCTGAAGTAGTGCAGCCGGGTGGCGTAGCCGGCGCGCCGTCCGTCGCGGTAGCGCACCCGCTCGATCTCGGTGGCGAAGCGCCGCCACATGTCCCGGCACGGGTCCAGGGCCACCCGGGCCACCGCGATGCTCGCCTCGACCAGCGTCACGCAGTCGAAGCGGGTAAGGGACAGGGTCAGCGGCTCCGCCGCGGGATCCCCGCCGGCACGCAGGTACTCTTCCAGCGTGCCCGCCACGTACGGCGTGCCCAGCGCCTGCTCCCCGGCGCGTGCCACCGCGCGACCGAGCGGGGTGGCGGTCTCCGCCAGCCCCGCGGCGCGGAGCCGCTCTACCCAGGCACGCAGCCGCTCGCTGTCGGGATCAGGGGCGAGGGCGCGGAGCGCCGGCGGGAACGCCGGCGCCGCCAGCAGCAGCCCGAGCGCCCGGAGCGCGTCGCGCCGGGAGAGCGGGAGGGGCGGTGGCATCCTGCCGGGCGTGGTGGCCATGGCGGAAAAGTAGCCGCCGCGCCGGCCCGGTGCGGCGCGCGCGCAGGTGGACGTCTCCCGTGCGCACCCCTCACGAAGTCCCCTCACCCACCGCCCCGGAGGCCCCCCCGTGGCTGCGTCGTCCGCCATCGCCGACCGTCCCTCCCCGATCCTCCCCGTCCTCGCCGGCGGGTTCCTCGTGGGCACGATTGATATCCTCTACGCCTGGGGCTTCTGGTACCTCAAGGCGGGCGTCGGGCTGCTCCGGATCTTCCAGTCGATCGCCGCGGGGCTGCTGGGCAAGGCCAGCCTCGACGGGGGAGTCCCCACCGCGTTGCTGGGCGGGGTGCTGCACTACTTCATCGCCTGTTCGATGGCCGTGACCTACTACCTGGTGGCGCGGCGGGCCTCGACCCTGGTCCGGAACGCCGTGCCGTGCGGGCTGGCCTACGGCGCCCTCTGCTACGCTATCATGCACTACGTGGTGGTGCCGCTGTCGCGGGCCGGGGCCGGGTCGAGGGATCCGCTCTGGGTGGGGCTCAGCATCGTGGTGCACATGGCGGGGATCGGGCTGCCGATCGCGCTCGCCACGCGGCGGGCGCTCCGTCCCGCCTGAACCGACCGGGGGGAGCAATGACACGGTGGCGCATGACGGGCACGATGCTGCTCGCCGCCCTCGCGCTCGGGAGCGCCGCGTCGCTTGCGGGGCAGGAAGGCATCGCGGGCACCTACCGGCTGCTCTCCGCGAGCCGGCTCGACGTGAAGACCGGCAAGTCGGGCCTCTTCGGCTTTGCGGGGCATGAGCACCTGATCCGCGCCCGCGCCTTTCACGGCGAAGTCGAGTACGATCCCGCCCGCCCCGAGGCGACCGTCGTCCGGATCACCCTCGCGACCGACAGCCTCGAAGTGCTCACCCCGCCCGACACCGCCGAGATCCGGAAGGTCACCGCCGCGATGCGGCGCGACGTGCTGCACACGGACAGCTTTCCCGAGATCACGCTGGTGTCCCGGAGCGTGACCGCGACGGAGAAGGGGTACCGCCTGGTGGCGGACTTCACCATGCACGGCCGGAGCCGCGAGGTGATCGTGCCGGTCGCGGTGACCTTCCGGGGCGACACCCTGGTGGCTACGGCGGCATTCACGCTCAAGCAGACCGACTTCGGCATCCGGCCCTTCCGCGGCGGGCCCGGCGGGACGGTGCGCGTGGCCGACGAGGTGAAGTTCACCATCGACGCCCGGGCGCTGCCGGCGGCGCGGCCGTGAGGCGGCGCCTTGCCGCGCTGCTGGCGCTGCTGGCGCTGCTGCTTGCGGCACCGCTCGTCGCCCAGGAGGGACGGCGCGGGGCCGAGCCGCTCGAGCTGCACTTCCTCGACGTGGGCCAGGGCGACGCCATCCTCATCCGCCAGGGCGGGATCGGCGTGCTGGTCGACGCGGGCCGGGGCGACGACATCGTGCTCTGGCTCGAGGAGCTCGGCATCGACTCCCTGGCCGCCGCCATCGGCAGCCACAACCACGACGACCACATCGGCGGCATGGACGCGGTGCTCGCCGATGTGCCGGTCGGCGCCTACTACTACAACGGCCGCGCGCCCGGCAACCGCAACGCCGAGGCGGTCGAGGACCTGCTGCAGGAGGAGGGAATCCCCGCGCCGCCCCCGCCCTGGGAGCCGATCCGCCTCGGCGACACCCGCATCACGGTCTTCCCCTCCCGGCTCCGCGGCGCCGACGTGAGCGAGAACAACAGCAGCCTCGGCGTGCTGGTGGAGCGGGGGAGCTTCCGGGCGCTGCTCACCGGCGACAGCGAGGTCGATGAGTTGAATGCCTGGATGGCTGCGGGCGACATCCCTGACGTGGACGTGCTCAAGGCGGCGCACCATGGGTCACGGGACGCGGTGACGCCGGGGTGGATCCAGCGCACCCGCGCCGAGGTGGTGGTGATCAGCGTGGGGGCCGGCAACAGCTACGGCCATCCGCACGAGGCGGCGCTGCGCTACTACCGGACCCGCGGGCGCCGGGTGCTGCGCACCGACCTGGATGGGACGGTGGTCGTCTCGGTGGACCGGACCGGCGGGTACCAGGTCATGAGCAGCGGGCCCACGCCCCGCTAGCGGGCACCCGGGTTCCCATTCGCCCCCACGCCCGCCATGTTGAGGCAGGAGGCCTCATGCCCAAGCCGCTGCAGGTCGTGCACACCGCCGACATCGCCGTCACCTTCGATCCCAACGTCTGCCGCCACGCCGGGGAGTGCATCCGCGGGCTGCCCAAGGTCTTCGACGTCTCCCGCCCGGACTGGATCCATCCCGGCGCCGCCTGGCCCGAGGAGATCCTGGCGGTGGTGGCCCGCTGCCCGAGCGGGGCGCTGCAGGCGGTGCGCGCCGGCCTGGCGCCACAGAAGCCGGTCGACCTGCCGCTGGCCGGCGTGTCCGTGAACCCGAGCAAGGACGGGCCGATCATCATCAAGGGCCCGATCATGCTGGAGTACGCCACCGGCAAGAAGGAGAAGCGCTCGAGCGCCATCTCCCTCTGCCGCTGTGGCCAGACCGGCAGCTCGCCCTTCTGCGATGGCAGCCACAATCGCGTGGGATTCAAGTCGCGGGATGCCTGACCACCCGGCCGAGCCGCCGAGCCGCCGAGCCGCCCATCCATGCCCGCCGACCTTCTCCTTCTCCACGGCTCCGATCCCCGCGAGCTGCTGGCCCACGCGGCCGACGGCTTCCTGGCGCTCCCGCCGGCGGACGACCCGGCGGATTTTCCCTCGCCCGGCTGTCTCCTGGTGCTGCGGCAGGGCGGCCTGCGCGAAGACCTGATCCGGATGGCCGCCGAGCGCGGCCACCCCGGCTGGCTCGACCCGCCGCTCTGCATCTTCCAGCAGCTGCCCGAATTCCTCGGCACGACCGACCGCGTGCCCTGCGATGACTTCGAGCGCGCCACCATCCTCACCGGCCTGATCCGCCAGGGCAGCCGTGGCCCGCTCGGCCGCCTGCGAAATCCCGAGGCGTTCGTGGGCGCGGTGGACCGGCTCTTCGGCGAGCTGGTGCCCGAGGGCGTCACCGCCGACGCCTTCGAGGCCGCCATCGCCCCCGCGGCAGGGAAGGGGGAGTTCGAGGCCGCCCGGGACGCCGAACTCGCCGCGCTCTACCGCGACTACCTCGCGCTGCTGCAGGGTGAGCGGCGCCGCGATGGCCGGGACGGCCTGCTCGACGTGGCGCTCGCCATCGCCGATCCGGCGCGGCTGGCCGCGCGGCTCGGCGGCCGTCGGGAGCTCCGCTTCGTCGGGCTGCAGGACCTGCGGGGCGGATGGCGCGCGCTGCTGGACGCCCTGCGGCGATCACCGGCGCTCGATCGCATCCTCATTTACTCCGTCGCGCCGCTCGACCTCGGGCCGGAACTCGGCGCCAGGGTGCAGCGGCTCGGCGCCGGGCAGCCGATCGCCGAACGGATCTTCACCGACACGCAGGAGCAGGTGCCTGGCGTCACGGTACAGGCCATCGTCGCGCCCGATGCCGAACGCGAGCTCGAGGAGGTGGCGAGCCGGGTGCGCGCGCTGGCCGATGGCGGCACGCCGCTCCACCGGATCGCGGTGGTGGCCCGGCAGGCGCGGCCCTACCTGGACCTGGCGCTGCACGCGCTCGACCGCTTCGGGGTGCCGGCCACCGCCCGGCGCCGGGTGGCGCTGGTGGAGGTTCCGGCGGTGCGGGCCTACGGGCGCTGCTCGCCGCCGCGGCCGACGGCTGGTCGCGGCATGACCTGGTGGAGCTCGCGGAGCAGCCCTACTTCGCGAGCGGGCTCGACGCCGGCATCCTCAACTTTGCGGGCTACCGGCAGCGGGTGGCGGGACTCGACGAGTGGCAGGCCGTGCTCGGCGCGCTGGCCACCGAGGCGGCGCGGGCCGAGGCGGCCCGGGACCGCGGAGAGGAGGAGGAGCGTCGGGTGGCCCTCCCCCCGGCGGCCCGGGTGCGGCGCGCCGCGGAGGGATTCGGGACGTTCGCGGCGCTCGCCGCGCCGCTCGATGAGCCGCGGACGCTCGGGGCGTGGGCGGAGTGGCTGGCGGCGTTCCTCGATGCCGATCCGTGGGGGGTGCGGAAGCGGATGCAGGAGGTGCCGGCGGGCCGCTTCGACGTGGTGCGGCTCGACCTCGCTGCATGGCGCGGCCTGGCCGAGGCTGCCGCCCGCTGGCGCGAGGCGCTGGCCCGCTGGGGCGACACCGCGCCGATGACGGTGGCCGACTTCCGGCTCCGTGTCGAGAGCCTGCTCGACGGCGACGTAGCGCTGTGGACGCCGAGCCTCGAGGGGGTGCAGGTGTTCGAGGGGCTGGCGGCGGCGTACCGGACCTTCGACCACCTGTTCCTCGTGGGACTGCAGGCGGGGCAGTGGCCCCTCGCGGCGCCCCGGTCTCCCATCCTCGATGAGCCGGAGCGCGCGGCGCTCGCTGTAAGGGGCCTGCCGCTCGAATCGGAGGCGACCTGGGACCGTCTGGAACGGGACCTCTTCCGGGTGCTGGTGGCCGGCGCCGAGCGGCAGCTCACGGTCTCCTGGTCGCAGCTCGACCCCGGCGGCCGGGAGACCGTCTCCTCGGCGTATGTCGAGGCACTGGGAGACGTGGTCCGGCTGATCGGCGCGGCGGCGGGGGAAGAGATTCCGGCGCGCCGCGTGGTGACGCCGGGCATCCGCCTCTACCAGGGCGCCGAGGCCCTCGAGCGGGCGCGGCACGGCGCGCGGATCGAGGCGGCGCGGCAAGCGGGCGCGGTCTCGCCCTGGAATGGCGGCATCGAGGATCCGACGCTGCTGGCATGGCTGGCGCAGGAACTGGGGGAACAGCGGCCATGGAGCCCCACCCAGCTCGAGGCGCTGGCCAAGTGCCCCTGGAGCTGGTTCTCCGCCCGGCTGCTCCGGCTGGAGCAGCTGGAGGACCCTGATGAGTCGCTGGATGCCGCGACCCGCGGCACCCTCCTGCACCGCATCCTGGCCCGGTTCTTCGCGCGGGCCGCCGAGCGGATCGGCACGCCGACGCGCCTGCGGCCGGAGCACCTTGCCTGGGCGCTGCCCCTGCTCGACGAGCTGGTGGCCGCCGCGCTCGCGGAGGCGCGGGACCGTGGCGAATGGCTCGGCCACCCGGCGCTGCTGTCTGCGCGCCAGGGGGAACTCACCCGGCTGCTCACCGGGTACCTGCGGTGGGAAGCCGAACAGCACCAGACCCAGGAGGAGAGCAACCGGGGCAACGCCCCGAAGCGGATCCGCACCGGCGTGGTGGCCCACGAGGTGTCGTTCGCCGACCAGGTGCTGGAGGTCGGGGGCCTCCGCGTGCGCTTCCGCGGCAGTGTGGACCGGATGGAACGCGGGGTGGATGGGCGCTTCGACGCCACGGGGTACATCGCCGCGGTGGACTACAAGACCACCCGCTACTCGGCCCCCGGCGGCGGGAAGCCCGCCGCCTGGGACGACGGCGTCGTGCTGCAGGTGCCGCTCTACGCCTGGGCGCTGGCGCGGCTGCACGAGGGCGCGGCGGTGGCGCGGGTGGAGTACCGGAGCCTCAAGCAGCCGGACAGCATCCACCTGCTGGAGCTCGCCCAGTACGACCGGAAGAGCGGGACGGTCACCGCCGATCCCAGGCACACCGAGCGATACCACGACGCCCTCGCGGCGGTGGCGCGCCATGTGTCGGGCGCGCGCGCGGGGCACTTTCCCGCGGCGCCGGCGCCCTCCTGCGGTTGCCCGAGCTTCTGCCACGCCATCGACATCTGCCGCGTGGCCGGGGGCCCGGTGCGGGCGGGGTGGCCGTGAGCGAGCGCCGTCCGCCCACCGCGTCACAATGGGCCGCCATCGAGGCGGTCGACCAGCATGTGCTGGTGGCCGCCGGCGCGGGCACCGGCAAGACCACCACCGTGGTGAACCGCATCCTCTGGCTGCTGGGCGTGGAGTTCGAGGGGCGCCGATGCCCCGCGCCGCACGGCCTGCGCGACATCGCCGCCATCAGCTACACCAACGCCGCCGCCGCCGACCTCAAGCGCCAGTTGCGCGAGGCGCTCCGCGCGGTGGGGCTGCGCCAGGTGGCGTTCGAGGTGGACACCGCGCGCATCGGCACCATCCACGGCTTCTGCGGCGACCTGCTGCGGGAGTTCGCGTTGCGCGCGGGGCGCAGCCCGGCGCTCCGGGTGCTCGAGGAGGGAGAGTCCACCGCGCTGGTGGCTGAGGCGGTACACGACACCGTCGTCGAGGCCATCGAGCGCGAGGCGGTCGCGGGCCTCGGCGCCCTGTTCGAGCGCGCGGACGCCACCGCGGTGGAAGGGTGGGTGGCGGAACTCGCGGCCGATGCGTCACGACTCGAGGCCATCCGGCAGCACCGCGACGCGCACCCGGAGCTCGAGCGGACCCTCGTGGACCTCGCATGCCTTGCCCGGGACGGCATCCGCGACCGGCTGGAGCGGGCCGGCGCGGTGGACTTCGACCGGATGATCGTCTGGACCCGCGACCTCCTGGCCGGCGACCCCGGCATCCGCGCCGCGATCCGGCGGCGCATCCGCACCCTGGTCGTGGACGAGTTCCAGGACGTGGACCCGATCCAGCGGGAGATCGCCTACCTCCTCGGCGATCCCGAGGCGCGCGATCCCGCCACCACCCGCCTCATGCTCGTCGGCGACCCGAAGCAGAGCATCTACCGCTTCCGCCGCGCGGACGTGACCGTGTGGCGCCAGGTGGAGCGGGACTTCACCGAGCGCGGGCTGGGCCGCGTCCTCCCGCTCACCGACAACTTCCGGTCACTTCCCCCGATCCTCGGCTTCGTCGAGGCGACCGTCGGCCGGCTGCTCGACCAGCCCATCGACGGCGCCGCGCTGCAACCCTTCGAGGTGCCGTTCCTGCCGGTGGACCCGTGCCGGCAGCCGGCGCCGCCCGAGGCCGCACCGGCGGTGGAGCTGCTGCTGGCGGAGCCACCCGACGACGAGAAGGTGAAGGTGGACGTGCTCCGCGCCGCGGAAGCGCGGGCCATCGCGGCCCGGGCGCTGGAACTCCGCGAGGCCGGCACGCCCTGGAAGGACATGGCGCTGCTGCTCCCGGGATGGGGTTCGCTGGAGCTGTACGAGTCCGCGCTCCTCGCCACCGGGGTGCCGACCTATGCCTTGCGCACCGAGGGATTCCTGGAGCGGCGCGAGGTGCTCGACCTGCTGCTCGCCCTCCAGGTGCTGCGCGACCCGGCCGACGACCTGGCGCTCACCGGCTTCCTGCGCGGGCCCTGCATCGGCGTGCGCGACGAGACCCTCCTGGCATTGGCACGGGCGCGCAGGCGCTCGTTCCACGCGGCGCTCACCGAGGTGGAGTGCGCCGAGACGCCGCTGCTCCGCTGGGCCGCCGCGCTGATTGCGGAGCTGGCGCCGCTCCGCGACCGCATCCCGGCCGCGAACCTCCTGCAACTCCTGCTCGACCGCACCGGGTACCTGGTGCACCTGCTGCTGTCGGGAGACCCGGGGCGGCGGGCGGTGGCCAATGTGCGGAAGCTGGTGGGCCTGGCCCGGGAACACCGCGCCGGTGGCCTCGGCGACTTCCTCCGGATGGTGAAGGAGGTGCGGCGCCGGGGCGACCGGGTCGGCGAGGCCCGGCTGTTCGGGGCGCAGGACGAGGTGGTGACGATCACCTCCATCCACAGCGCCAAGGGCCTCGAGTGGAAGGTGGTCTTCTGGGCCGACCTGGGCCGGGGCCTGCCGACGGAGCACGGGGCGAGCCTGCTGGTGGGCCGGGAGCGCATGGCGCTCAAGGATCCCGAGCGGGAGACCAAGGACCAGGATCCCGCCTACCTCGAGCTGCTTGCCGCGGAGCAGGCGGAGGCACTGGCCGAGCGGAAGCGGCTCTGGTACGTCGCGGCCACGCGGGCGAAGGACCTGCTGGTCGTGTCGGGACTGCGGACGGGTGACCAGCCGAAAGGCTCGGCCGCGGAGCAGCTGCTGCCGCTGCTGCAGCGGGAGGCCAGTGACCGCTTCCGCTTTCACGCCCGCGCGGGGGACTTCGAGGGCGCCGTCCGCCGGGTGGGCCTCGAGGAGCCGCCGGCGGACGCGCCTGCAACGGCGCCGCCGCCGGTGGAGATCCCCGAGCCCCGAGAGCCACTCGCGGTGCCGCCGGGCCGGGGCCGGCACTCCGCCACCGAGCTGATGCTCCACGCGCGCTGTCCGCGGAAGCGGTGGCTCCGGTATGTGGCCGGTCTCCGGGAGCCGCCGGTGGATCGCGGCGGCGGCGCCTTCCTGGGCGCGGTGGCGCGCGGATCGCTGGTGCATGACGTGCTGGAGCACGCGCGGGAGGGACTCGACTACGAGGCCGAACTCGAGGCGGCCATCGGGCGCTGGGACCCGGGAGCGCCGCCGCCCGATGCCGCCGCGGGCCAGGGCTACCGCGAGCGGCTGCGGGCGGAGATCGACGGCATCCTGTCTGATCCCGGATACCGCGCCCTGAGTGAGGTCGCCGGCGCCCGGCGCGAGCTGCCGTTCCTCTACCTGCTGGGACCGGGCGTGGCGCTGGAGGGCGCGATGGACCTGGTCGCGTGGCGCGGGGGCGGCTACGCCATCCTCGACGTGAAGACCGGCGCGGCCGACGCGGCCGCGGCGCAGCGCAAGGCGAGGTGGTACGAGCCCCAGCGGCAGGCCTACGTGAGCGCGCTCGCCGCGATCAGCGGCCGGCCGGTCGCGGAGTTCTCCTTCTATTTCTCCGGAACCGGCCAGCAGGTCACCGAGGCGGTGAGCCCAGCCGATGTCCCGCAGGCGGCCGCCGCGATCCGCGACCGGGTGGAACGGATGCGCGCCGGCGACGCCGCGCTTACCGACCGACCCGAGGGCTACCGGACCGTGGGCTGGTGTCCGGGGGCAGGGTAACCCAACCTTTCCGCCGAGCCGCCGAGCCGCCGAGCCGCCGAGCCGCCGAGCCGCCGAGCCGCCGAGCCGCCGAGCCGCCGAGCAACTCCCCTGCAACCATGTCCGCTTCTGGGACGTCCAATACCAGTAGCGGACGATCTGCTTTCCGGGCCCTCCGCTACCCCTTGTCCCACAATGAGTTGAAAATCCCGGACCGGGCACGGCGCCTGCCTTGTCTTCGGGCCGACCCCCCTGGAGCTGGAATGCCCGCTGTCCTCAGCGATCCGCAGCCGCCGTCCCCCGCCGCCGAGTTGGAGCGGTGGGGGGCGGGCGTGTCGCGACTGACCGGGGGCCGGTACGAGGTGCGGCGGCTGATCGCGCGCGGGGGGATGAGCGTGGTGCTGCTCGGCTGGGATCTGCACGAGGGCCGGCACGTGGCCCTCAAGCTCCTGGATCCGGCCGAGGGGCAGTCGCTGGAGAACCGGGAGCGCTTCCGGCGCGAGGCCCGCATCGCCCGCGACCTGGCCCACCCCCACGTCGTCCCCTGCTATGGTTCCTATCACCAGGACGGACTGACCCTCACGGTGCTGCGGCACGTCCCCGGGCAGTCATTGGCCGACCGCCTGGAGCGGGTGGAGCGCCTCGCCGTCCGCACGGCGCTCAACCTCCTGATCCCGGTGGCCGACGCGCTGGCCCACGTGCACCAGCGGGGGGTGATCCACCGCGACGTGAAGCCGGCCAACATCCTGCTGCACCAGGACGATGACTGGGTGTTCCTCACCGACTTCGGGGTGGCCACGCTGCGCACCTCGGAGCACTCGCGCTCCGAGGTGGCCAAGGGCTTCGGGACGCCGGCGTACATGGCCCCGGAACAGGTGCTGGCGCGCTGGGATGCCGACGCCCGCACCGACATCTACTCGCTGGGCCTGGTGGCGTACCAGGCGCTCGCGGGCCGGCTGCCGTTCGTGAGCGAGTCCAGCATGGGGAGCGCGGTGCAGCGGACGGTGTGGGACGCGCCGCCGCTGCGGCAGTTCGCGCCCGAGGTGCCGGAGCGGCTGGCGGCGATCATCGACCGCTGCCTGGCGCGCGAGCCGCGCAAGCGCTGGCGGAGCATGGCGGAACTGCGGCGCGCGCTGGAGCGGTGCCGCCGCCGGCTCATCGCCGCCGAGGCGCGGCCGTCGCGGTTCCGCGCCTGGGTCGAACGGCTGGCCGGCCGCGCGCTCTCCGCCGCCCCGCGACTGGCGTCGCTGCTGCTGCTCTAGGCCGGCGGCGGGCTCACGGCCCGACGAACCGCCGCAGCAACCCGTACTCCGCCGCGGCGCGCACCATCGGCAGCCGCTCCACCGTGGCCCCCAGCCCCCACAACTGCAGGTAGCCGGCCCATGGGCGGTCGGCGTGGAATGACACCTGCCACGCGGTGGCCCAGCCGTCGGTATCGGTGGCCAGCACCCGGGTCACCACCGAGGGCGCCGTCGGCATGTCGCCGCGCCACTGCCCATGCAGACCCCAGCGCTCCCCCTCGGCGGTGGGGCGCGAGGGGTACTCGTTCCAGTCGGTGGAGTCGGCGTCGAGCCCGGTGAGCGGCCGGACCAGCGCCAGGTCGTGCCCCAGCGGCCGTCCGGCGGAGTCCCACACCAGCGCCCCGGGGAGCGGGCCCAGCCAGACGATCTTGCCGCCCGAGCCCAGGTAGCGCTGCCAGAGCCCGGCGGGGCCGGTGTCGGCCCGGATGGCCTCCGGCAGCGCGTCGAGCGCGAAGACCACCACGCTTGGCGCCTGGTCGGCCACCCGCGCGCTGAGGAAGGACCAGAGCGCGGCGCCGTCGAGCACCTCGTAGGCCAGCCCCGCGAAGTACTCCCGCGCCAGCAGCGCCCCCGGCATCATGCCCCGCGGGGCCAGGGCTGCGTCGTAGTAGACCGCCAGGCGCGCGGGGGCCGGGGCCGTCTCGCCGATGGCCAGCAGCTCCCCGGCGTCGGTGCCGACGTAGATCATGCCGTCGGCCACCACGGGGGAACTGTACAGCGCCTCCTCGAGCCGCAGCCGCCAGGCCACGACTCCCGTCGCGGCGTCGAGGGCCAGCAGGTCGCCCCAGGGGGCGTCGTTGGCCTCGGTGCCCACGATCACCCAGCGGCCGGCCAGCGTCGGCGAGCTGAGCACGTTGGCCCCGGTGGCGTAGCGCCAGCGTTCGGTGCCGGTGGCGGCGTCGAGGGCCTGCAGGAACTGCCCATCGGAGCTGCCCACGTACACCGTCTCCCCCGCGGCCACCGGCGAGGCACAGACCCACGATCCGCGGTGGGTGGCGCGCCACAGCCGCTCGCCGGTGGCGGCATCCAGCGCGTAGAGCCCGCCGTCACGCGAGCCGACGAACACCCGGCCACCCTCGATCGCGGCGGAACCCTGGACCGCGCGGCGGTCAAACCCGAAGGCGTGCGAATCGAGCGTGTCGCCGATGGTGCGATGCACCCACTTCTCGGCGCCGGTGGCGAGGTCCAGGGCGTAGACTCGCCCGTCCCACGAGCCGACCACCACGGTCCCGCCCTCGATGGCCGCGCTGGCGCGCACCCGCCCCCCGGTGTTGGCGGTCCAGCGCACCGCGCCGGTCAGGAGGTCGAGGGCGTATATGCGGCCGTCCGCGCCGCCCAGGACCACGGTGCGGCCGGCCACCGTCGGGGAGGAGGCCCAGAGGTCCCACGCGCCGGCGGGATAGGTATTGAAGGGCAGGGCCGGGCCGGCGTGGCGCGACCAGCGCAGGCGGCCGGTGCCGGCGTCCACCGCGAAGAAGCGCCCGCCATGGGTCGCCGCCACCACCAGGCCGTGCGCCACCGCGGGTGAGGCGGTGACCGGGTCGCCGGCGGCGAAGCGCCACGCGATGCGACCGGTGGCGCGGTCGAGGGCGTAGAGGGTGCCATCGCCGGCGCCGACATAGATCCGGTTGTCCGTGACGGCCGGCGTGCTCCGCACCGCGCCGCCTAGGCGCTGGCGCCAGATCACGCCGCCCTGGCCCGCGAACAGCGGCGTGGGGGCGATGCCGGTGTGGGCCGCGTTCCCGCGGAACATCACGGGGTCGGCCTGGCCGCGCAGCGGGAGTGCCGGATATGCCAGCAGGGGAACCAGCACCGCGAGTGTGCCGGGGTGGAACGCGGATCGTATCATGACGGGAGCACCCTGGGAGTTGCCGGGCTCCTACGATACCGCGTGACGCAGAGTTACGCACGCTCCCGGGCCGCGGTCCAGGCGGCGAAGGCGGGATGCCTGGTCACCGGCAGCCAGCGCTGCGCGGCCGAGTGGAACACCTCCCAGGCGGCGGTCACGCCACCGCTGCGAATCGCGTCGGCGAGTTCCTCGACACTGCTGAAGGAGAATTCACTCCCCGAGTCGTTGCGCACCTTGATCTCCGACATCACCACCGGGCTCCGGGGTTGGGGTCGTCCCCAGAGGTAGCAACTCCCGGACCCGAACCGGTAAGCGGTTGCTCCCGAAGCGCTTCCTTGGCGTCTGTCGCGACCGGGGACCGCGCGCGGGCCGCGCAGGATGCACGGGGCCGCGAGCGGGGGCCCGGCGCCACGGGGGCGGTCACCGTCCGGAGGTGCGCCGGGTACCGGGCGGGTGTGCGGGGCGTCACGCGGTGGCGCCAGCGAGCCCGGGGACCGGCGCCTGGGCACCGGTCCCCGGGAGACATCTCGCGAAGCGACGTGTCAGCAGACCGCGGCGGCGTGGAACGCCTGGTCGATCAGGTTGCCGCCGAAGAAGAGCAGGTCGCGGACCTGGACCTGGGAGCTGTTGGCGTTCAGGCCGGGCGCGAGCTCGATGGTGGCGGGGGTGAAGGGCACGACCGTGTTCACCGAGCCGCGGGTGGCAATCACCGCGCAGGCGGCGATGTTCCGCCCGAAGTTCACGTTGTACAGCCCGAGCCCGGTCCGCGAGGAGGTGGTGCCGGCGGAGCCGCGGAACCGGCCGCCGGGGGCCGGGGTTCTTGGTCTCGATGTAGACCGAGTTCGCGTCGGCGCCGCTCCCGGTGTAGACGCCTGACGGCGAGAACACCAGCTGGCTGTCCGGGTCGGCCACGGTGGCGAGGTAGGCGCAGGTGTTGATCGCCGCCGGGAACCGCACCTGGTAACGGCCGCCACCGAGGAAGCTCAGCGTGGTCCCGGCGGTGGCGCGGGCGAGGTTGGCGCTGTAGCCCACCACGGCGTAGCGGATGCCGGTGCCGCCGCAGGTGGCGACCAGGTCGAAGGGACCGTCGGTGAGTCCGCCGCCCTGGTTCTTGGTCTCGACGTAGACGCCGTTGGGGCTCAGGTGCCCCCCGGCGGTGAAGACGTTGAGCGCCTGGCTGTAGGCGTTGCGGTTGGTGGCCACGTAGGCGCACGGGCGCATGTTGCGGTTGAAGGTGACTTCGTACTGCCCGATGCCGAGCCGGGTCACGGACGTCACGCGGTTGCCGACGGTCAGGCCACCGAGCATGTCGACCCTGGCGAAGAGGTTGTTGGTGGCATCGGTGCCGACATCCGCCGCCGTGAGGTCGGCGCCGGGGGCGAGCGGGGTGGTGGCGGCCGGGTCGCCATCGGCCTGGCAGGCCTGCAGGGCGAGGACGGCGACCAGCGCGGGGACGAGGCGCTTCATGGTACCTCCAGAAATGAGGGGCCGGGACCCGGGCCGGCGCGGTGCCGCCCGGGATCGTCGCCTTGCCCCGGTTCTCGTGGATCCGTACGTTCGGTCCGAACCCGGCAGGCTTCGACATGAGCAGACGCGCAAGCGACCCCGCGATCCAGACATCGCCCCCGCCGGCCCCCGGCGCGCCCGGGGCCGCGCTCGACGCCCTGTTCCCGGTGGTCTATGCCGAGCTGCGCCGCATCGCCCACCGGCGCCTGCGCTCCGAGGCCACCGGCCACACCCTCTCCACCACCGCCCTGGTCCACGAGACCTACCTCAAGCTGGCCGAGCAGCGGTTGCCCGGTTTCGGCAACCGCGCCCACTTCTTTGCCCTGGCCGCTCGGGCGATGCGCCGGATCCTGGTGGACTACGCCCGGCGGCACGGGGCCCGGAAGCGCCCCGGGCACCGGGACCGCGTGTCCCTCTCGTCCCTGGAGGATTCCGGCCTGGATGGGGGCATGGCGCACGCCGACCTGGTGGCGGAGCGGGCGGAACTGCTGCTGGCGGTGGACGAGGCGCTGGAGCGGCTGGCCGGCGTGGACGAGCGGCTGGCGCGGGTGGTGGAGTACCGCTTCTTCGTGGGGCTCACCGAGCCCGAGACGGCGGAGCTGCTGGGCGTGACGCCGCGCACGGTGACGCGGGACTGGGTCCGCGCCCGGGCGTGGCTCATCACTCATCTCGACACCGTGGAGTGAGCCACGGTGGCCGCCCCGGAAGGCGCGCCGCTGGACCCGGCCTTCGAACGCCGGGTGCTCGGGGTGGTGGATGCGGCCCTGGACGCGCCCGCGGCGGAGCGGGAAGCCGTCCTGCGCGCGGGCTGTGGCGGGGACCCGGTGCTGCTCGAGGCGGCGCGCACCCTGCTGGCCGCGTGTGAGCGGGTCGAGGCCGACCCGCGGCTGCTCGACACCCCGGCGGCGCAGGTCGCCGCCCCGGTGATCCGCTCCGTCGAGGGCGACCTCGTTGAGGGGGAGTCCGCCGTCGTGGCGCGCCTGGCCAGGGCGCTGGCGGGCCGCTACGAGATCGGCACCGAGCTCGGCCGGGGCGGCAACGCCACCGTCTACCTGGCCCGGGACCTGCTGCGGGACCGCGCGGTGGCCATCAAGGTGATCCGGCCCGGTGCCGCCGACCCCGCCCAGCGCCGCCGCTTCCTCGACGAGGTGCGCCACGCCGCCCAGCTGCGGCACCCGTTCATCGTGCCGCTGATCGACTCCGGTGAGGCGGACGGGATCCTCTATTACGTCATGCCGTTCGTCGAGGGGGAGTCGCTGGCGGAGCGGCTGGCGCGCGAGGGGCCGCTGGCCTGGGACGCCGCGCTTGCGATCACTCGCGACGTGGCGGAGGCGCTGGGCGAGGCCCATGCCCGCGGCATCATCCACCGGGACGTGAAGCCGCGGAACATCCTGCTGAGCGGCGGGCACGCGCTCGTCGCCGACTTCGGGATTGCGCTGGCGCTGGAGCCCGGGGAGGCCGGGCGGCACACCGAGCGTGGCGTGGCGGTGGGCACGCCGGCGTACATGAGCCCGGAGCAGGCCAGTGCCAGCCAGCACCTGGACGGGCGCAGCGACGTCTACGCCCTGGGCTGCGTGGTCTACGAGATGCTGACGGGCGAGGCGCCCTACGGCGGCCATACCCCGCGGGCAATCGTGGCCAAACACCTGCTCGCGCCGGTGCCGGATGCCCGGCTGCTCCGGCCGGGGCTCCCCCGGGAGGCGCAGGCGGCCCTCGAACGCGCCCTCGCGAAGGTGGCCGCCGACCGGTTCGCGTCACCCGGCGAGTTCGTGGCCGCGCTCGCGGCGGTGCCAGCACGGGCTGAAGGCCCCCGGCGCGCGCGGCGCTGGCCGCGGTGGGCCGGTGTCGCGCTGCTGGCGGGGCTCGGGCTGGTGCTCGCCCGGATGCTCGCACAGGGCACCGGCGCCCCGACGCCGGCGGCATCGCCGCCCGACCCGCGGCGCCTCGCGGTCCTTTACCTCGACAACCTCTCGGACGAGCCCGAGGTGGGGCTGCTCGCGCGGGGGCTTACGGAGGACCTGATCGACGAGCTGAGCCGCGTGCGCGGCCTCCGCGTCATCTCTCCCAACGGGGTGCGGCCCTTCGCGGAACGCCCCGTGGCCGTGGACAGCATCGCGCGGGCGCTCGCGGTCGGCACGGTGGTGGGCGGCAGCGTGAGCGCCTCCCCGCAGGCGGTCCGGGTCACGATCCGCCTGCTCGATCCCGGCACCGGCGAGCAGCTGCGGAGCCAGTCATTCGAGGTGGCGCGCGCCGCCGCGCTGGCGCTGCGCGAGGCAGTGACGCTGCAGACCACCACCTTCCTTCGCGAGCGCCTGGGCGAGGAGATCCGGCTGCGCGAGTCGCGCGAGGAGACCCGCTCACTCCCGGCATGGCAGCTGGTGCAGCGGGGTGACGCGGTCACCCGCGATGGCGTCGAGGCGGCGCTGGCGGGCCGCGGCCCGGCCGCCACCGACCTGCTGCGGCGCGCCGACTCGCTCTACCGCGAGGCGACCCGGCGGGACCCCGCCTGGCTCCGGCCGGTGATCGGTCGCGGCTGGGCCGCGCTCCGGCTGGCGCTCCTGGCCGGCGACGCGGCCAGCGTGCCCTCCTCGCCGCAGATGGATCGCGCCCTCCGGCTGGCGGACGAGGCCGTGCGCCGCTCGAACGGGCGCGCCGAGGCGCTCGCCCTCCGCGGCTACGCGCGCGAGTGGCTGGCCACCTGGCCGGGGGCTGCGGGCGCCGAGGCGATGGGCCGCCAGGCCGAGGCCGACCTGCGCGCCGCGCTCGACCAGCGTCCCGAGGACGCCCGCAGCTGGTACGCGCTGGGTGAGCTGCTCTACATCCAGGGGCGCGCCACCGAGGCGGCGGCGGCGCTGCGGGAGGCGTGGGACCGGGACGCATGGCTGGTCGAGGTGCGCGGGGTGGTGAGCCTGCTCTTCTTCACCGCGCTCGACCTGCAGCGCTTCGAGGAGGCGGGCCGCTGGTGCGCGCTGGGCCAGGCTCGCTACGCCGGCGACCCGCGATTCACGACCTGCCGCCTGATCCTGCTCGGGTGGACCGGCCGCGACGGGCGCGCGCTCCGGGACGCCTGGCAGGAACTCCGCGCCATCGAGGCCGGGGATTCTGCCGGCATGTTCGGCAGCCAGTGGACCTTCCTGCGGATGATGCCGGTCCTGGTGGCGGCCCGCGCGGGCCTGGGGGACAGCGCGCGGCGGATGCTGGCGCGAGTGACGGACGAGGGAACGGCCCGGGGGCGCCCGCCGGCGCGGATCGAGGAGGCCTACGCGCGCCTGCTGCTTGGCGAACGCGCCGAGGCCCTGCGGCTGCTCGGCGCGGAACTGCAGGCCGATCCCGGCGCGGGCCCGGCGCTGTTGCGCCGGCCCTGGTTCCAGCCGCTGGTGACCGACTCGAGCCTGCCCCGCATCCTCGGACGCTAGCGCGGCGCAGCGCGGGTCTCCCGGGTCTGGCGCCGCACCATCGTGGCGCCCTCGAGGCCCAGGATCGGCAGGTAGTAGGGGAGCACGAACTTGTCGACCGCCGCCGGCCCCAGGAAGATCGCGTCGGCGTCCGCCGGCAGGGCCACGCTGTCCACCCGTCCCCCCTGCTGGCGGACGAGCAGGGTGAGGCCGATGACATTCGCCGGCACGAGCCCGTCGGGCGGCGGCACGCAGCGGAAGTTCATCACCGAGCTCCTCAGGTGCACGCAGGTCTCGTACGCCGGGGCCCGATCCATGATCGTCTGATACGGACCGAAGAGGGCGGCCTTCGAGCCAAGTTCCCGGAGGCGTGTCTGCGCCGCCTTGCGGTCCTCGAACACCGCGATCGGCGAGAGTCCCGGTTCGAGGCTGGCCACGACGTACACCGGCGCGCCGGTGCGGTGACCGTCCACCGCCTCGGCGATCCGGCGGAGGAGGACGGGACCGGGGAGGGTGGCGTCCCGGCCCTCCTGGGCGGCGAGCGCCGCGGGCGCGGTGAGCCAGCCACTTACCATCAGGGCCACGGCGCCGATGACCGCCGGCGCGTGTTGCTTCAGGGACACGGGACCTCCCAGAATGGGTGTGATCCCGCCCAACCTACCGCCGGGTCACGGGACCGCAACCGGCGTCCCGCCGGGCCCATCGTTCGCTCCTTGCCCCGGCATCCGCCGATGCAGCAGCCGGTAGGTCACGACGCTGAGGCCCAGCGCCAACGCCCCGATGCCCGCCACGAGCGCCACCCGCCGCTCCATCACGCCGGCCCCGAGGTACACCGTCACCACCGCCCACGGCAGCTCCGCAATCGCGAGCGACAGCAGGTACCTGTGGAAGGGGTAGTGCGCCAGCCCGAGCAGGTACCCGGGAAGCTCGGAGGGCAGGGCCAGCTGGAACAACAGCACCAGGCCGAACGGCGCACGATGGGAAACGAACGCCTCGTAGCGGGCGAGCTGCGCCGGGGAGGCCAGCCGGTGGACCATCGGGCGGCCCAGCGCCCGGCCGATCGTGTACGCCACCGCGCCGCCCAGCAGCCAGCCCGACCACAGCAGCACCCCCGCCAGCGGCGCTCCAAAGGTGGCGGCGAGGAAGGGCGCGATGGCCGCCGTAGACACGAAGGCCAGCATGGCGCTCAGCGCGGCGAACAGCACCACCAGCAGCATGGCCGGCAGCGGGTGCGCGGCCGCGAGCCCCTGGATGGCGCCGGCCAGCCGCAGCAACGGCGCCCGCGCCTGTTCGGCGAAGAGCACCAGGGCCAGCAGGCCGGCCAGCAGCACGACCAGCAGCGCCCGGCGTGAGCGGAGCGGGTGGTGGGCGGGCGTCGGGGAGGGTCCGGACAGGTCGGGCATCGGTTGAGGGGAATCTACTCTCCCCTTGTTCCCGCCTTCATGCGCCGGGGGCTAGGATGCCGCACGGGGAACTCCACCCGCCGCCCCCGGAGGCACCCATGTCCCGTATCCTCATCGTCTACGGCTCCAGCTACGGCCAGACCGGCCGGATCGTCGAGCGGTTGTCGAGCGACCTCACCGTCGCGGGCCATCATGTGACCGTATGGAAGGGTGACCAGGTGCCGCCCGGTGCCAACCCCGCCGCCTTCGACGGGTGCGTGATCGCCGGCTCGGTGCTCTACGGCAAGTACCAGCCCTACCTCGTGGAATTCGTCCGGGCCCAGGGCCGGCGGCTCGGGGGCATGCCGGGGGTCTTCATCTCGGTCTGCGGCGCCCTGATCGGGGACTGGCCGCAGGGACCCGCGGAGGCGCGGAAGTACGAGGCGCTGTTCCTGCAGCAGACGGGCTGGACGCCGAGCCTGGTGCGCTCCCTGCCCGGCGCGCTCAACTACACCCGGTACGGCCTGCTCACCCGGTTCATCATGAAGATGATCAGCCGGAAGACCGGTCGCCCCACCGATACCAGCCGGGACTGGGACTGCACCGATTGGCCGGCGGTGGACCGCCTGGCGGTGGAGATCGGGGAGCTGGTACGGCCGGCGGCGGTGGTGCACACGCTGGACTAGCGGCTCGGCGGCTCGGCGGCTACCGCCCTACCGCCCTACCGCCCTACCGCAAACGCCACCACCGCGTCGCCCTGGGTGAAGCCGAACAGCGCATTCCCTCCCGCCGCTACCGCCACGTACTGCCGCCCGCCCACGGCGTAGGTGATCGGGGGCGCGTTGACGCCAGCCTCCGCCTGGTAGGACCAGAGTTCCTGCCCGCTCGACGCGTCGAAGGCCGCGAGGCGGCCCTTGCCTGCGCCCGAGAACACCAGCCCCCCTTTCGTCACCAGGACCCCGCCCACCAGCGGCTCCGGCGTGCGCACCTGCCAGGCCAGCCGGCCGCCGTTTGCCAGGTCGAGGGCGCTCAGGGTGCCCCACGCCTCGCCGGTGTTCTGGGTACTCGCGTACTCGAGCACGCTGCCATCGGGGCGGCTCACCCGGTGCGCGATGTACCGGGTGGGCAGGTGGAGGGCGCCGACGTAGAACAGCTGCAGGTCCGGGTCGTAGGCGGATGGGGACCAGTTGGCCCCGCCGGCGATCCCGGGCGCCACCACCACGCCCTCGCCCGGCTGCGGCGGGGTGAACAGGTTGCGCTGCGGCACGAAGGCGTCGGAACGGAAGAGCAGGGTGCCGTCGCGGCGGTCATGCACGAAGACCCAGCCCAGCTTGCTCGCCTGGGCCACTGCGGGGACGCGCCGGCCCGCGTGCATGACCTCGAGCAGCACCGGCGCGCTGGCCACGTCGTAGCCCCAGCGGTCGTGCGGCACCTGCTGGTACGCCCACACCAGCGCTCCGGTGCGCTCATCGAGCGCCACGAGCGATGAAGTGTGGCGGTTGTCGCCGGGACGGGAGGCGTCGGCCATCTGGGGCGAGGGATTGCCGGTGCCGAAGATGAGCAGGTGCCGCCGGGCGTCGATGACCGGCGTGGCGTAGATGGAACCGCCGCCGTAGCGCCAGGCATCGGCGTGGGCCGGCGCCGCGGCCCGCTCCGCCGCGAGGTCGCGATGCAGCGGCATGCCCGCCGCGTTCCCCGTATACGGCCCCTCCCAGCCCGGCGCGGTCACGTCGAACTGCCACAGGCGGGCGCCCGTCTTCGCGTCGAAGGCGGCCATCATGCCGGGGCGGCCGTACTGGCCCGAGACGCCCACGACGGCGAGCCCCTGGTCCGGGTGGAGTCCGTACCCCACCCCGGCAATCCCCACGAACACGCGGCCCTCGTGCACCAGCGGCGCCGCGCTGATGCCCACGCCGGTGGAACCGGTGGCGCCGACCTGCCCCAGGGGATCATCGGCGCGCAGCTGGCTCGAGGCCTCGGTGGTGCCCGCGTACTCGGCGACGGTCACGTCCCAGCGGACGGTGCCGGTGGCGGCATCGAGCGCCACGAGGCGCCCGTCCACGGTGCCGACGTAGACCATGCCCTCCGCCACCGCGACCCCGCGATTGGCCGGCCCGCAGCAGAGCTTGTCGGTCCGGGACTGGTGCCGGTAGCGCCACAGCTCGCGCCCCGTCGCTGCTTCGAGTGCCGCGACGCTGCTGAAGGGCAGTGACACGTACATCACGCCGCGGACCACGATCGGGGTGGCCTGGAAGGTCGCGGTCACGCCGCTGTGCCAGGTCCAGGCGGGCGCCAGGCGGTGCACCGTCGCGGGGGTGATGGCCGTGAGCGGCGAGTGGCGTTGCCCGTCGAGGTCCCGGCCGTGCAGGGGCCAGTCCTGCGCGGTGAGTGCGGCGGGCAGGAGCAGGGCGAGCAGGAGCGGAGGGCGCATGCGTCTCTCGGGTGAGGGCCGGTACGGGAGAATACTCGCGCCGGCCGGCCGCGTCAGCCGGCGCGGCTTGTAGGGTCCCGGATTCTGCCCCATCTTGGCGCCATGACCGACACCGCGGCCGACCTGATCGCGCGACACTACGACGAGCTCCGCCACCTCGCGCGGGGCCTGCTGCGGCGGGAGCGGGTAGGGCACACCCTCGATACCGGCGGCCTGGTCAACGAGGCGTGGCTCCGGCTCGCCGCGCAGGCGGGGCTCGGGGAGCCGGAGCGGGCGCGCTTCTTCGCGATCGCGGTGACCACGATGCGCCGCATCCTCGTGGACCATGCCCGGACCCGCCTGCGGCAGAAGCGCGGGGGCGGCGCCCAGGTGGTGCCCCTCGAGGACGCCGACCAGCTGCTCACCACCGAGGAGGCCGATCACCTGGTGGTGCTGGACGAGGCCCTCGAGCGCCTGGAGCAGGTGAGTCCCCGTTCGGCGGAGGTGGTGCGGTACCGCTTCTTCGGCGGGCTCTCGCTGGACGAGACCGCCGCGCTGCTCGGCGTCTCCGGCAAGACCGTCCAGCGCGACTGGCTGGCCGCCCGCGCCTGGCTCCGCAAGGAAGTGGCGCGGGGACTCGACCTCCCCGAGTGAGGGTCACGGCCCGCCGGTGTCCGCCCGGCGGGAAGAACGTCGCCATGGGGTGACAGGATGCCCGAGACCGACCCGACCCCCCAGCAGCGCTGGACCCTGATCGCGGAGTTGTTCGCCGGCGCGCTGGAGCAGCCGGCGGCGGCCCGCGCGGCGTTCGTGCGGGCGGGTGCCCCGGACGACGCGGCGGCGCAGGAAGTCCTCGCGATGCTCGCCGCGCACGACTCGGGCACGCCGCTCCTGCTGGAAGAGGAGGGCCGCGTCCGGCCCTCGGACCCCGCGCTGCGGGCCCCGGACCTGCCGCCGGGGACCCGGATCGGGCCGTGGCGCGTCGCGGCGCTGGTGGGGCAGGGCGGGATGGGGGAGGTCTACCGCGCCGAACGCGTCGATGGCGCGTATCGCCAGGCGGTGGCCATCAAGGTGCTGCGCCCGGGCTACCAGACCGCGGAGCTGGTGCGACGCTTCCGGGTGGAGCGGCAGGCCCTGGCCCGGCTGGTGCACCCGGGCATCGCGGCGATCGTCGATGGCGGCACGCTCGAGGACGGCCGCCCCTACCTCGTCCTGCAGTACGTCGATGGGCTCCCGATCACCCGGTATTGCACCGAGCGGGGCCTCGACCTGCCCGCGCGGCTGCGGCTCTTCGTGCGGGTGGCGCGGGTGGTGGAGTTCGCCCACGGGCAGCTGGTGATCCACCGGGACCTCAAGCCGTCCAACATCGTCGTGGAGGCGGACGGCACGCCGCGCCTGCTCGACTTCGGCATCGCCCGGATGCTCGATCCCGACCTCGATGCCTCGCTGGTGCGGCCCACGCGCCCCGAGGGCCGGCTCCTCACGCCGGAGCACGCGGCGCCGGAGCAGCTGCGCGGCGAGCCCTGCGACACCCGGACCGATGTCTACGGGCTCGGCGTGCTGCTGTTCCAGCTGCTCACCGACCGGACACCCTTCCCGGCCACCCGACGCACCCTGCTCGAGCTGGAGCGCGCCATCCTCGAGGCGCCGGCGCCGCTCCCGAGCGCCGTGGCGGAGGGGCCGGCGTGGCGCCGCGCCCTGCGCGGTGACCTCGACGTCATCACCCAGGCGGCGCTGCGGAAGGAGCCCGACCGCCGCTATCCCTCCGCGGCGGCGCTGGCCGACGACATCGAGCGCTTCCTGGGTGGCCTGCCGGTGCGGGCGCAGCCCGACCGGCTCGGGTACCGGGCCCGCAAGTTCGTGAGCCGCAATCGGCTCCTGGTGGGTGGCGGCGCCCTGCTGGGGCTGCTGCTGCTCGGCTTTGCGCTCACCGCGACCACCCAGGCCCGGCGGCTGCGGGTGGAGCGCGACAATGCCGAGCGGGAGCGCGCGGTGAGCGCCGACGTGGTGCAGATCCTCACCGGGCTGTTCGAGCGTGCCAATCCGCGGAAGGTGCCCGGCGGCGACACGGTACGGGTGTCGGCCCTGCTTGACGAGGCCGAGCAGCGGGTCGAGCGGATGGTGGACGACACCGCGCGCCAGGCGGCGCTGCTCCGCGCCGTGGGCCAGATGCACAACGCGCGGGGCCAGTACGAGCGGGCCGAGCGCCTGCTCCGCCGCTCGGCCGAGCTGCAGTGGGCGGCCCGGGGACCCGGGGACCTCGAGGCGGCCCGCACCTATCACGAGCTGGCCACGGTGGTGCACTTCTTCCGCGGCCCCACGCTGTCCCGGCCCATGCTCGACTCCTCGCTGGCGCGGTTCCGCCGCCTGGAGGGGCCGGATGGCGCCGACGTGCAGGTGGCGCTGGCGGACCTCGCCATCGCGACGGCGGCGCCCGCCGAGCGACGCGCCCTGCTCGACGAACTGGTGGCGATCCAGTCGCGGCAGCCCGGCGTGGACTCCATGGCGGTGGCCGGCCGCCTGCACGCCCAGGCCACGGACCTGCTGGGACAGGGGCGCGCGCTGGAGGCCATCGGGCTGTACCAGGCCACCCTCGATATCCTGGCCGCGCGGCTGCCGCCGGAGCATCCGGACCGCCGGGCCGTGGCCAACAACCTCGCGGTGGCGCTGTCGGGCACCGGTGACTTCGCCGCCGCCGAGCGCCTGCAGCGGGAAGAGCTGCAGCGGCTCCTGGCGGAGCAGCCGTCGGCTGACGTGCGCGCGGGTGCGCAGGAACGGCTGGCGATCACCCTCGCGCACCGGGGGGCACTGGAGGAGGCCGAGACGCTGGAACGCGCGGCCATTGGCGGGCTGCGGGAAGGGCTGGCGCCGGACCACCCGCAGGTTGGAAGCGCGCTCCGAAATCTGGCGCTGATCCTCGCGGCGCGCGGGCGGCCGGTCGAGGGACTGGCCTACCTCGACTCCGCCATCGCGCAGGGCATGGTCGCGGGCGTGGCCCGGGACCCCGCCGGGACCGCGTACCTGATCGGCCAGCGCGCACCGATCCTGCTTCGGCTGGGCCGCCTCGCGGACGCCGCGGCTGCCGCGCACCTTGGGGACAGCGTGCTGCACGCCCCCGGCGGCACGTCGGTCCGGCGCGCGCTCGACGCCGACCGATGGGTGGCCATGGTGAGCTTTGCGCAGGGCGCGTACGACACGGTGATCGCCCGGACCACCCTCTACCTCGAGGCGCAGGCCCCGAACGGCGGCCTGCTCCGCCCCGAGCCGGCCCAGGTCCAGTGCCTGCTCGGGGCGGCACTCGCCGCGCGCGGGCGCCGGGCCGAGGCGCGCGAGGCCCTCGCGCAGGGCTGTCCGGTGCACGACGCCTGGGGGCTCGCGCATCCGATGGTGACCGACTGGGGCCGGAGGGCGCTCGCCACCCTCCAATGATGGCCGCCGGCCCCGGCGGCACCCCCAACCGCTGTCCGGTTTTGCCCCTCCATGACGCCATTCCGATCGGCAGTTCCCCCATCACCGATCCTGGAGTGGCAGATGAGAGGTCTCCTCCTCCCCGGCGCGGCCAGCGTGCTGACGCTGCTGCTGGCCTGCACCGACGACCCGACCGCGCCGGCAGACCACACCCCGCAGACACCCGTGGACACCATCCGGGCGGCGGCGGTGAACCTCCCTCCCTGCACCAAGCGCTGGGCCAACGGGGTGAGCGGCGACTGGTCCACCGCGGCCAACTGGTCCCCCGCCGGGGTGCCGGGGTGGACCGCGACGGTCTGCATCGACGCGGCCGGTACCTACACCGTGACCTCCGCGGGGCCGAGGCTCGTGAACGCGATCATCCTGGGCGGGGGGACGGCGAACGTGACGCTCACCCAGTCCAATGGCGGCCTGCCCACGAGCCTGAACGTGACCACGGGCATCTACGTGAAGGCGGGCAGTACCCTCAGGCTGGTGGACGCGGTGGACGTGTCGACCGGGTTCATCCAGGTGGACGGCACCTGGCGTGCCGACTTCCCCGGTGGCGCCGCCGAGGTCGACGCGGACTCCATCCGCATCGGCGGGACGATTGACGTCAACCGCGCCGAACTGGACCTCGTGGTCGGCGCCTTCCACAACACCGGCACCCTGCAGGTTACCGGGCCCGCGGCCACGCTCGAGATCACGGGGCTGTCCTTCGGCGTGATCGCGATGGAAGGCGGGACGGTCAGCGGCCAGGGCACCGTGGTGGCGACGACGGTTCCACCGACCTTCGGTATTCCGATGCCGCCGTACGCACCGGCCACCTTCGTCTGGGCAGCCGGCACCATCCCGGCCAGGCTCACCGGGCCGGGCGCCCGGCTCAAGGTACTCGGTGCGCCGATCATGTTCGGAGTCGCTCCCCTCCAGGGGGTGATCGAACTCGAGACCATCTATATCAACGTCTTCGGGTTCATCTGGGCCACCCCGATCTGGACTCCGTACGGGAGCATTCCCGCCGGGGTGCAGCTCGACATCACCGGCAACGGCCAGGCCATTCTCCCCCCGTCGAGCCTTGGCACGATCACGGTCTCGCCGACGGACAGCATGACGCTCCGGGGAACCCTGGGGTTCTTCACCAACGGGGGCAGCGTCACCTTCAATGCCGGCACGGCCCGGGTGCGTGTGGAGCTCGACAGCTTGGAGAACAGCGGGACCCTGACCCTCAACGGCCCGGCCGACTTTCCCCAGCTGGCCCGGGTCCGGAATCTCGGGACGATCGCTACCACCTTCACCGCGCCGCTCGACCTGGCCGGCGCCAGCTTCGTGGCCGAGTCGGGCAGCACGCAGGTCGGTCCGCTGTACCTCAAGGGTGGCGTGCTGTCGGGCACCGGCGCCGTGGGCAGCGTGACCTCCGTGGGCGGGACGATCGCGCCCGGGCCTGTCGCGGCCTCGCCGGCGCTGCCCGGGGTCGGGGTGCTGACCCTGGCCTCCCTGTTCCTGGACCCGTCGAGTACGGTGAGCATCGACCTCGCCGGGGCCGCCGCCGCCAAGCACGACCTGCTCGCCATCACGGGGCTGGTGGTGTACAACGGCACCCTGCGGGTGCTGATGGGGTCGAATTATCTCGGTGGGCACTGTGGCGAGGTGATCCCCGTCATCACGGACGGCAGCAACGGGCTTGGCCGGGGCGCATTCGTCACGACCACCGGCCTGACGCCGTCGGCTACCCGCGGCTGGCGGGTGTACAACCCGACGGCCAGCCTGCAGCTGGTGGGGCACGACCCCTCGGTGCCGGTGAGCGTGTCCCCGGCGGCGGTGACGGTCACGGAGGGCGGAGCCGGCGCGAGCTACAGCGTCTGCCTCCGGACGGCGCCCACCGCCACGGTCACCGTCGCGCCGAGCGCAACGCCCGGGCAGCTCGCGACGTTCCTCCCGCTCACGTTCCTGACCAGCGCCTGGGCGCTGCCGGGGGCGGTGTCCGTCGGTGCCGTGGATGACGCGCTGGTCGAGCCGCCCCCCCAGCTCGCGACCATCACCCATGCCGTCACGAGCACCGACCCCGCCTACGCCGGGGCCACCCCCGCCGCGGTGGCCACTACCATCGTGGACAACGACGGCACCACCAACCTCGAGCTGCACGTCTTCAACGCCCCGCCGGTCGTGGCGGTCGGGAACAGCTTCACCCTGACCCTCCAGAACGAGAACCTGGGACCGAACACCTCGGTGGGAGCCACGTTCACGATCCCGGCGAGCGCCGGGTTCACCTACACCAGCAGCACCGGCACCCTCGGCTGCAGCTACGATGGGGTGGCCGGCACCACCTGCCAGCTGCCGAGCCTGGCGAGCGGAGGCAAGACCGACTTCACGGTCACGCTCACGGCCACCCTGGCCGGCGTGTATGCCACGGCCTACACCATCAGCACCATCCAGGGCGACAGCAACCCGCTCAACAACACCCGGACCCAGACCATCACCATCAACTAGGCGGGAGGTCCGTGGGTGGTCCGCGGCCTTTGGCGGGCCACCCGTCGCTGTTTCGAAACAGGTGAGCCTGCACCGCTCCGAGAGAACCTTCCCCGCGGGGACCGGGCCGGCGCCGGTCGCCTAACTCCATGCGGCGGCAGTACGTGTGCCCGCCGCGCCGGCCTGGCCCTCGCTGGTGCAGCTCCTGCCTTGCTCCAGGGTGATCGCGCTCCATGAGGGAGCGCCGCGAGTTCCCACCCCCTGGAGGTTCCCATGTCCCGCCGGCTTCCCCTGCACGCCGCCTGGCTGGCACTGTCCGTCCTCGCCAGCACTGTGGGCACGAGGCCCCTGGCCGCGCAGGCCGCGCCCAGCCGACCGCTCCTCGACCTGAGCGCGTGGGGTGTCTATTCCAGCTTCGCGGACCCCCCGCGCTCCACCCTGAGCAACAAGGCCGACGGCATGGGCCTGCGCTCGATCGAGGTCGGGGTGTGGCCGGCCACGACGCTGCGCCTCTTCGGGCGCTACGATAACAGCCTCAGCCTGGACAACCTCTCGCTGCTGCGCGCTGGGCGCCGGGTCCCGACCTGGTCGGGGGGCGCGCTGCTCGACTGGGGCGGCCGGTTCACGACCGTCGTGCGCGGTGGGCGCCGAACCCTGCCGGGCCGGGTGCGCCAGACGCTCCTCGGCCTGGAGCAGGTGGTGTACACCGCCGGCGGCACTGCCTGGAAGGCCGGGGTGGAGGTGGGGCCGCGAGCGGACCACCGCACCGAATGGGTGGGCCACGCGGGTGTCAACCTGCCGGCCGGTGGCCGGCTGCGGCTGGAGCCGGTGGTCTTCTACGCGCGGAGCGGCCTCGGGGCCGAGTCGCAGTGGCGCGCGCTGCTGGCGGGTGAACTCGGCCTTGGCGGGGCGTCGGCGCTTGGCGGCGGGCTCGCGGCGGGGCGCATCAACCACTCACCGTCCGGCCTGGATGGCACGGTGTGGGACGGCCACGCGCGCCTCTCGGTCGGGACCGGGGCCGGGAGCCGGGCCCACCTGCTGCTGCGCCACGAGCGCGCGCCGGGCGCAAGCCCGCTCACGTCGGTCGCCGTCGGCCTGTCGCTGCAGGTGCGGGAGCCATGAGACCGCCGCGTCCCGTCGCCGCCCGGCCCACGCTTTACCTGACGATCTTCGTCGCGTGGGCGGCGGCCCTCGCCTGGTTCCACCCGCGGCTCATGGGCCTGCTCGACCTGGCCCACGGGCCGGTGGCCACCGCGGCCATTCTGTACTTCGTCATCTTCACCGAGCTGGCCTGGCTGTACGGCATCTACAACGTGAGCGTGGTGCTGTTCGCCGCGCTGCACCAGCGGCGTCGCCGCCGCCACGGGGTACGCCTGCCGCCGCCGCTCGCGGTGGATCCCCCGGCGGTGGCACTGCTCTACCTCACGTGCAATGACTTCGTCGAGGCCAGCGCCCACTCCTGCCTGGCGCAGGACTACCCCGCCTGGCGGCTGTACCTGCTGGATGACAGCAGCGACCCGGAGTACCGTGCGCGGGTGGACGCCTTCGCGGCCCGGCACCCGGACAAGGTGCAGGTGGTGCGCCGGCCCGACCGCTCGGGCTTCAAGGCCGGCAACACCAACCACGGCCTGCGCACTGCCGCGGTGTCCGAGCCGGTCTTCGCCCTGGTGGACGCCGACGAGATCCTGCCGCGCGATTTCCTGCGGCGCATGGTCCCGATGCTCCACGCCCATGAGCGCTGCGGCTTCGTGCAGGCCACCCACCGCGCCAATCCTGAGGGCCGCGGCGCCCTGCAGTCGGCGGTCGGCGTCGGGATCGACATCCACTGGCGCTGGTACCACCCGCTCCGGAACCGCTACGGCTTCGTCATGCTGCTCGGGCACGGCGCCGTGGTCCGGCGGGACGTCTGGGAGGAGGTGGGTGGCTTCCCCGAGATCGTCTCCGAGGACCTGGCCTTTTCCCTGCGGGCGCGGCAGCACGGGTGGCACGGGGTGTTCGCGGAGGACGTGGTCTGCTACGAGGAATTCCCGGAGACCATCCGCGCTTTCCGGGTGCGGCACATGAAGTGGACGCGGGGCACCTGCGAGTTCTTCGCGCGGGAGATGTGGCCGGCCCTGCGGTCGCGCCGGGTGCCGCTGGTGGAGAAGCTCGACGTCCTGTTCCCGGCGCTCAGCCTGCCGCTGGCGCTGGTGTACTTTCTCTTCGTGATCGACGCCAACATCGTCTTCGCCTTCCTCTTTACCCGGCCGCAGCCCCTGACGGTGGAACTTGGCGGGCACGCGCTGGTCCTGCCGGTGCGCGCCCTGCACTCCGGGTTCGCGGTGGTGCAGAGCTGGGACTTCTTCCTGATCACGCTGCTCACCTTCGTGGCGCCGATCCTCTGCTTCGTGATCGACCTGGCCGGCAAGCCGCGGCAGCTGTTCCGGTTCCTCTGCCAGAGCACGGTCATGTACGCCGCGCTCGGCCCCATGAGCTCGCTGGGCGTGCTGGGCTACCTCCTCACCGGCAAGGCCACCTTCCTGGTGACCGGCGACCGGGGCCGGACGGTCACTGCGCACGGGGCCGGACCCACCACCCCGTGGGGCCGGGCTTGGCGCGGGCTGCAGCGGGTGGCCGCCGGCAGCCACCCGGACCATCCCCTGGTCCAGGGCTTCGAGGTGGCGTGCGGGCTGGTCTTCGGCCTGGCCTGCCTGCAGCTGGTGCAGCTGTCGTTCCTCGGGCTGGCGCTCGCCTTCGTGCTCATGCCGATCCTGCATCACGTGCCCTGGGATCACCCGCTGACGCAGCGCCTGGTCTACCTGCCCTTCGTCTTCATCCTCGGCGGGTTGCTGATCGGCGGCCTGGGCCTGCTCGGGCTGCAGCCGGTCTTCTTCGGGTACGGTTTCCACTTCTAGGGACGTCGGTATCCTCGATGCAGCGCGCCCCCGGGTCCGTGTTCGGACCCGGGGGCGTGTCCCAACCGCCCAACCGTCCAATCGCCCAATCGCCCAATCGCCCAATCGCCTAATCGCCTAATCGCCCAATCGCCTAATCGCCTAATCGCCCAATCGCCTAATCGCCTAATCGCCCAACCGCCTAACCGCCCAACCGCCTAACCGCCTAACCGCCTAACCGCCCAATACCCTCGACACCATGTAGATCACCAGTCCCGCGAGCCCGCCCACGAGCGTGCCGTTGAGCCGGATGAACTGCAGGTCGCGGCCGACGGCCAGCTCCAGGCGCTCGGCGGCCACCTCCGGGTCCCATTGCCGCACCGTGTCGGCGATGAGCGCGCCGACCTCGTGCCGGTGCCGCTCGAGGACCGAGGCCGCGAAGGAAGTCAGCACCTCGTCCAGTTCGGCCAGACGGTCGGGACGGGCCACCAGGGAGGCGCCCACCGAGCCGATGCCCCGGGCCAGCGGGGCCAGCGCCTGGTCGTCGGCGTCGGCGGTGAAGCGCTCGGCCGCGCCGCGCGCCTGGTCCCAGAGCGTGGCTGCGAACTCCCCCACCGCCGGGTGCGCGAGCAGCTCCGCCTTGAGGGCCTCCGCCCGGGCCTGCACCTCCTGCGAGGACTTGAGCCGCTCGATGAACTGGCGGAAGGCGATGTCGAACTTGAGCCGCAGCGGGTGGTAGGGGTCGGCCTTCACCTCGTCGATCAGCCGCTGGCTGGCGCCCTCGATCTTCTTCTGGAAGGCGTGGTCCACCGCGGTCGGCACCCACCAGGGGCTCTCCTCCTTGATGCGGCGGCCGAGCTCGTCGCGGTTCTTCTCGATCGCCTCGCCGGCGATGCGGAGGGCCTCGTCGAGCAGCACCTGGTGCCGCTGGTCTGTGGCCACCACCGACAGCAGGTTGCCGAGCAGCGGGGCCAGCTGGAGCGCCTGCAGCCGGGCGACGGCGCTCTCGTGGATGAGCGCGCGCGCCTGTTCGTCCTCCACGGTCTTCATGGCCTGCACCACCCCCGCGGCGAGGTGGCGTGCCAGCCGGCGGCTGTTCTCCGGCTCGTTGAGCCAGTGCGCGGACCGCTCCGCCACCTTCATCGTGGCGAGCCGCGTGACCAGGACCTCCTTCGAGAGGAAGTGATTCTGCACGAAGTTGCCGAGCACCCGCCCGATCCGTTCCTTCTGCGTCTGGATGATGGCGGTGTGCGGGATGGGCAGCCCGAGCGGCCGGCGGAAGAGCGCCGTCACGGCGAACCAGTCGGCGAGGCCACCGACCAGCGCCGCCTCCGCGGTGGCCCGCACGAAGCCGAGCCAGGGCCAGCGCTGCTCGAGCCAGAGCGCCAGGAGGAAGACGGCGAGGGCCACGACCAGCAGGCCGTTGGCCACGCGCTTCATCCGGAGCAGCTCGGCGCGACGGGTCGCGTCGTCCTTGCGCGGCGGCGTCGCGGGCGGGAGTTCGGGTACCGGGGGCGGGGACGCGGGCATCGCCAGCAAAGAAATCACCTCCGGCGTGGTGTGGGTATCCCCGCGGGCGCCCGCGGGGGTGGACAGGTGGCCCGCCGGGGTGGAGCTTGGGTCGGGGCCGTGCGCCGTTCGCGACCACCTCCACCCGGGTGCACCACATGCGCCAGAGCTCTCGACGGGACTTCCTGCGCGAGGTTTCGGCCGCCTCGCTGCTCTCCCTGGGCCTCGCGCCCATGCTGGCGGCCAGGCCGGGACGGCGGGCCCCGATCCGGATCCGCGGCCGGGTCACCGCCACGGGGAAGCCGCTCGCCGGCGTCGGGGTGAGTGATGGCCGGGCGGTGGCGCGCACCGAGCCCGACGGCAGCTACGTGCTGGTGAGCGATGCCGGCCAGCGCTGGCTGCACCTCTCGCTCCCCGCGGGGCACGAGATCCCGCGGCAGGCGAGCGGCACCGCGGAGTTGTTCCGCGCCATCACCGCCGACGCGCGCGGGGAACTCCGCGCCGACTGGGCGCTGACCCCGATCGCCGGCGGCGACGCCAGCCACGCCTTCCTGCTGGCCGCCGACCCGCAGACCCAGAATCGCTACGAGACCGACCTGCTGCATGCCGAGACCGTCCCCGCGATGCGCCGAGCGGTGGCGGGGCTCGGCGGCGTTCCCGCCTTCGGGATCGGCTGCGGCGACATCATGTACGACGACCTCTCGCTCTACCCGGAATACGAGCGGGCCGTCCGCGCGGTGGACCTGCCGTTCTTCCAGGTGGTCGGCAACCACGACATGGACTACGCCGCCCGCACCGACGAGGACTCGACCGCCACCTTCGAGCGCCACTTCGGGCCGGCGTGGTACTCCTTCAACCGGGGCGAGGTGCACTACGTCGTCCTGGACGATGTCCTGTGGCACGGCGACGGGTACATCGGGTACCTCCCCGCCGCCCAGCTCGCGTGGCTGGCTGCCGACCTGGCGCTGGTGGAGCCGGGGCGGACCGTGGTGGTGGCGCTGCACATCCCCCTGGCGAGCTCTCTCCCGGCGCGGAGCGACGACACCCAGGGCAGGCACACCTCGATGGTCAACAACCGCGAGGCGCTCTACCGGCTGCTCGAGCCGTACCGGGCGCATGTGCTTTCCGGCCACACCCACGAGCACGAGCACCTCTTCGCCGGAGGGGTGCACGAGCATGTCCACGGCACCGCCTGCGGCGCCTGGTGGAGCGGCCCGATCTGTTACGACGGCACGCCGGGGGGCTTCGGGGTCTACGAGGCGCGCGGGAGCGAGCTGCGGTGGCGGTACCAGCCCTCCAGCACCGCGGCGGGCGACGGCATGCGCCTCTACCGGCGCGGCGCCGATCCGACCGCGCCGGACGAGGTGGTGGCCAACATCTGGGACTGGGACCCGGAATGGACCGTGGTGTGGTACGAGGATGGCCAGCCCCGAGGTCGCATGGCGCGGCGCACGGGGCTCGATCCGCTGTCGGTGGAGCTGCACCGCGGGCCCGACCTCCCGGCACGGCGCAAGTGGGTGGAGCCGGTCCCCACCGCCCACCTCTTCTATGCCACCCCCGGCACCGGCGCGGCAGAATACCGGGTCGAGGCCACGGACCGCTGGGGCCGGGTCCGCACGGAGCGCCTGGCGCTCCGGTAGCGCCCGCTACTCGGTCGGGGCCGCCCGGGTCTGCACGTAGTAGTCGGGGTGCACGGCCAGGCTGTCCGCGGCACCGCGGGTGTAGCGCACCGACTGCCAGGCCTCGGACGGATGCAGCGTGGTGTAGCCATCCCCCTCGAGCTTCACTGGCAGCGGCAGGTCGAAGCCGGGCACCACGTCCACCCAGCGGTAGTGGAGCTGCCGCCCCGTGATCCGGTACTCGAGGGTGGGGATCTTCGTGGTGGTCAGGTACTGGGCGAAGATCCGGCTCAGGTCGCGGCCCGCCTGCCAGCTGATGTAGTCCTGCACCTCGCGGCCGGTGACCACCTGGTGCCGGTACACCTCGTTCAGGCCGCGGAGCGTCCGGCGCCACACCTCGTCGTCCCCGACCACCTGCCGGATGGTGTGCAGCATGTTCCCGCCCTTCGGGTACATGTCGCCCGACCCCTCGCGGTTGAGGCCGTACTCCCCCACGATCGGCGCGTCGTTGCGGATGCCGCGGCGGTTGCCGCGATTGTACTCCGCCCCCGCCTCCTTCCCCTGCCCGCATTCGACGAACAGCCCCTCGGCGTAGTTGGCGAAGCTCTCGTGCACCCACATGTCGGCGATGTCGGCCGTGGTGAGGTTGTTGCCCCACCACTCGTGGGCGCTCTCGTGGATGATGATGAAGTCCCAGCTGAGCCCGCGGCCGGTGCCGCTCAGGTCGCGTCCCAGGTAGCCGTTGAGATAGCGGTTGCCGTAGGCCACCGCGCTCTGGTGCTCCATGCCGAGGTGGGGCGTCTCCACCAGCTGGTAGCCGTCAGCGTACCAGGGGTAGGGCCCGAACCAGTGCTCGAAGCAGGCCAGCATCGGCTTGACCTGTGCGAACTGCCGCCGCGCGGCCTCGAGGTGGTAGTCGAGCGGCCAGTAATTGAGGGACAGGTGCCCGCCCTCGCCCTCGTAGCTGTCCTCGAGGTGGCCGTAGCTCGCGGCGTTCACCGCGATGTCGTAGTTGTTGATGGGCGAGGAGACGAACCACTCCCAGGTGGTGGTGCCGTCGCCGTTGGGCGTGGACGAGCGCAACCGGCCGTTGGAGATGTTCCGGATCCGGTCCGGCACGGTGATGGCCACCCGCTGGCTGTCGGGCTCGTCGGCCTGGATGTCCTTGGTGGGCCACCAGACGCTCGCCCCCGTGCCCTGGCAGGCGGTCGCGATCACCGGCCGGCCCAGGCTGTCGGCGGTGAACACGAAGCCGCCGTCCCACGGCGCGCGCCGGGCCACCTGCGGCTTGCCGCCGTAGTAGACCGCGAGCGTGGCCGTGCCGCCCGCCGGCAGCGCCGCCGGCAGCGTCACGAAGAAGGCATTGCCGTCGCGCCGGCTCGGCAGCACCCGGCCATCCTGCACGAAGCTGTCGACCACGAGGGGCTGCTGCAGGTCGACCTGCAGGGTGCGCCCCGGTGCCAGCACCCGGTAGGTAATCCGGTTCACGCCCCGGATGGAGCTGTCGGCCGGCTGGATCCGGACGCTGAGGTCGTAGTACGCCACGTCCCACCAGGCCCGCTCCGGCGTGACGGACCCGCGGAGGCTGTCGGCGTGGAGCGTCGCGGCGTCCTGCTGGGCCGAGAGGGTCGTGGCAGGGGCGAGCAGCAGTCCGGCGAGCAGGTGACGCACACGCATGCGGCGAGACTCCGATGAGGACCTGGGGAGGCGCGGAATGGAGGAACGAGCCGCCCGGAAGGTGAACCCTCCCGGGGGTGGAGGCAACTCTACGTGGGGTGGGGTGGCGGAGTGTCGCCGGCCCGTCGGCTCAGCGCTGGTGGACCAGGGCGGCGACGCCGAGCAGGGCGCGGGAGAACGTGGGGACGGTGCGGAGGGCGGTCTCGAGCATCGGGTTGGAGGGGCGGCCTCGGGGCGCCCGCGACGGATCGCTCGCGGAGCGCTCCGGGGCGGCGTCGAGGTCGGGCGCGGTGAACTCTCCCGAGGGCCGTACCTCCACCGAGCCGTCCGGGTGGATCAGCACCAGGTCGGGGCTTCGCTCGGTCACGGCCACCCGGGGAGCCCAGTTGGCCGGCCGCACATGGAACGCGGGATGGGCCGACACCGGACGCCACTGCTGGGTGGCGACATGGTAGATCCGCCACTGCTCCCGCACCTCACCCCGCAGCACCGCCAGCGCGAACTCCTCCCGGGAGGGGTAGCTCTGGTGGGTCCCGGAGGGACTCTGCAGGAGCACGGCAGTCATGCGGATCGCGCCTCACACGAGGGGTCGGGATGGTTGTCGGTGCAGTTGCAACCTGTGGGCCAGTAGATCAAGTGGTTGATTTGCAACAACTTCCCTCGTTCCGGGGGGTCGGGCCACCGTGCCGGGAGATTCCAGGTGTTGTGGCGTCGCGGCGGCAGGCCTGCGGGGACGGGCGGGCCCTCGTCAGGCCGCTGGCAGTCCGCCCCGAGTTGTGAGCTCCGCCAGCACCCGGCGGAAGGCGGGGTGCGCCTCCACGGGAAGCCAGGCACCGCACCTGCCATGGAAGATCTGCCACGCCTCGGTGATCCGGCCACCCGCGAGGGCGCGCTCGAATTCCACCGCGGTCTGGAACGAGTACTCGGCACCGTTCGGGTGGCGGAGCTTGATGCGCGCCATGGTCGGCCTCCGGTTGGGGTCACCGGGATCAATGGCAACTCCTGCACCCCGCGCGAAGTGCCTGTGCCCGCATCGCTTGGCGGCTCATGAACGGGGGTGGGCGGGCGGCGCTGGCACATCGCGATGCACCGTCCCATGCCAGCCCTCGACGTCGCACGGTGCGCCAGGTCACAGGGGGTGAACACACGCGCGCCGCGACGAGGGGTCGTCGCGGCGCGCCTGTCCTGCCGGGTCAGCGCCTCAGCCGGTGACGTTCAGCTGGAAGCCGGTCTGGGTGAAGCTGCCGGAGTTCCCGCCGTAGCTCCAGCTGACCTGGAGGTACGAGAGCGAGAGACTGTACCCGGGTGCCGGTGCGCCGGCCGCCGGGGTTCCGCTGGCCGGGGCGGTCGCCCCGCCGCTGGCGGCGGGGGTGCTCCCGGTGGCTGGCGCCCCGATCTGCGGCACGACGGCGCTGGCAGCGGCGGCCGGCGCCCCGATCTGCGGTACCGGGGCCGGGGCCGGCGTGGTGCTGACGGGCTGGCCGGCGCTTCCCGACGGGCTCACCGAAAAGCCGAGCCGCTGCAGCATCTCATAGATCACCCGCGGCAGGCCGACAGGCTGGGTGCTGACCTCGCCGGGGGTCGGCACCGGCTGGGTGCTGACCTCGCCGGTCGTGGGAACGGGCTGGATGCTCATCTCGGGCGGCGGGGCGACGCCCCGGTCCCGGATGGCCGCGCGGAGGGCGTCGAAGGCCCCCTGCGCCGCGGCCAGGTCGCCGGCGTCGAGCGCCGAACCCACGGCGGCAACCTTCGTGGCGAGGTCCGCCGCGGCCGGGCTGGTCCCCTGGAACCGGCGACCGGGGCCGGCCTCCTTGAGGGCCTGGTACGCGCTGCTCGCCCCTTCCAGGTCGCCGGCCGCGAGGGCTCCCGCCAGCGCCCGCATGGCCTGGCGCCGCCCGTGCCCGTCTTCCCGGACCCCGTGGCCGAACCGGGGGCTGTTGAACGTGATCCCTGCGATGGACATGACCCGCTCCCTGTGCAGACGGTGTCGGACCCTCCATGGTCCGTGCAGGTACCATCGGCAGCCGACAAGCCTGACTTAACAGCTCCTTCATGCAGTCTTGCAGGCTGCATGTCCCGCGTGTCGCGCAGATTGCAAGTCGCCGGATTTGACGGCTGGATGACGAACAGGGTGCAGATTCTCCGCGCTGCGGGCAGAGGTCGGACCGGGGTCTGGGAGCTTCAACGAGAGGCGGGGCGGGATGTGGATTGTCAGCACGATCGGCTTCTTCAGCGTGGTCGAGAAGCCGTGGGACCGTGACCAGGGCACGCTCACGGTGCGTGCCCGGGTCCGGGAAGACCTGGAGGCCCTGCGGGGATTGTGTCTTCCGATGCTGGGCGCCATCTCGGAGGACGCGCACGCGGACTACCGCTTCCGGGCCCAGGCGCCCCGGGAGGCCGTGGCCGTGGCGATGGCCACGCTGGTGCGCGGGGTCGACTACGACAACTTCAAGGCCGCGGTGGGGCGGCGACAGGGAGCGGGGCGCGCGGCGCTGTACCACGACGCGTGGCGGGCCTTTGCACCGCTCCAGCGGGACGCCGGCGCCGGCTGACGCCGCCGGGTCGCAGGGCCGTCAGAACTGCGCGCGGGCCCCGGCGCTGAGGACCCGTCCCTCGACGGGGCCCCAGGGGACGATCGTCCGCCGCCCACCCGGGGCCGGCTGGGCGAGCACCAGCGGCTCGTGCCGGGTCACCCGTTCGTCAAAGAGGTTGTCGAGGTTGAGAAAGAAGGTCACCACACCGACCCGCTGGCTCAGCAGGATCTCCGTCACGGCGTAGGGCCGGCTCCGGGTCCGGGCTGGATCATCGTAGACCGCCTGCCGCCCGGTGTAGAACGCCTCCAGCGCAATCCAGGTCCCCGTCTCCGGGGCCTCCCACGTCACATCCACGCCGGCGCTGTGCCTTGGGGTCAGCCCAAGCTCCCGGCGGCCGGCGCTGCCCGGGTCCCGCTCGGTTCCCTTGAGGTAGCCGTAGAAGAGGGTCACCACGATCGGCTTGGCCTCGTAGACGCCGAACAGTTCGCCTGAGGTGATCCGGGTCGGCCCGTCGACATTGATGAACTGCACCCGGCCCTGGGGGTCGGCGGGGCGGGGCACCAGCGCCACCGGATCGTGCAGCGCGGAGAGCGCGATGGTCCCGCTCACTTCGAGGGGCCCGCGCTTCCAGCTGGCGTCGAGCGCCGCGGTGCGGGCCGTCTCGCGCCGCAGGCGGGTCGGCACCACTTGCCGCAGGCCGGCCGCGTCGGTCTCCTCGGTCAGGGGAATCGGCGCGAAGAACCCGGTACCGGCCGACAGGCGGACCGCGGTGCTGCCGCTGGGCTTCACCAGCAGCGAGGCCCGGGGGGAGCACCTGGTGCCGAATTCGTTATGGCGATCGCAACGCGCGCTCAGCGCGGCCGCCACCGCCGTCGCCGGCGACCAGGTGACCTGCCCGAAGGCGGCGGGGACACTGTAGGTGTACCGGAACGCCGGGGTATCGTCGGGCCGGAACCCGTCGCCCTGCCAGGCACCTCCGAGTACCCATTCCACTGGGCCGGCCGTCGCGGTGTAGGAGAGCTCACCGAAGGCGGTGTACCGGGTATCGGACTCGGCGGCCGTGCCGAAGTGGTGGTCGGTCCGCTGGTACATCCCCGAGGTGCGCACCTGCAGGTGGCTGGAACCGCTGAGGGAGCGCCGGTAGCTCAGGCCCCCATCCACGCGGGAGGTGCCCAGCCGTTCCCGGTAGGGATTGCCGCCGCCGGGGTAGTTGAGGGCGCTGATGTACCCGCCCTTGCGGGACTCGGTGAGCGCGCCCAGCGTCGCCAGGAGTTCATCGCCGTTGGGGGCGGTCCAGTAGAGGCGGGGCCGGATGGAGGCGCGGGTGAACCCGGAGATGTCGGCCCAGCCGTCGCCGTCGAGGTCGCGCCGGGACTGCCCGTGGGCATCCGCGAACAGGGTGAGCCCCACGGTGGGGGTGAGCCGTTCCGCCCCCCAGAACAGCGCATCGCTCCCCTGCTGCAGCGACTGGTTCAGGACCAGTTCATGGGTCCGGACGGTGGGCCGCCGGGAGATCAGGTTGAGCACGCCGCCGAGCGCCGCCGGCCCCACGAAAACGGTGCTTGAGCCCTTGATCACCTCGGCCTGGGCCAGGTCGATCGGCGCCAGCTGCAGCAGCCCGAATCCGCCCGGGGCGCCGCCGTAGAGCGGCAGTCCGTCGCTGAGGAGGCCGGTGTACTGGCCGCGCAGCCCCTGGATCCTGAGCCGGGTGGCGCCGAGCGGGCTCGCGCCGGGCTGCATCCGGATGCCGACCATCTCCGTGAGGATCCGGGTCAGGTCGGCGGGCCGCATCTGGGTCTTCTCGGCGACATCCTCGCCGCTCAGCACCTCCACCCGCACCGGCTCATCGTCGAGGCGCCGCAGGCCGCGGGTGGTCGAGACGACGATCTCCTCCAGCTCGACCTCCGACGCCGTCAGCTGCACCTCCAGCGTGGTGGTGGAGTCCGCCGCCAGGACCACCGTGGTGCTCTCGGGGTGGAATCCGATCCGCGCAATGCCCACCACCTGCGGGCCGGCGGGCAGGGTGAGGCGCGCGGTGCCGTCGGGGCCGGTAAGGGCGCCATACCTGCCGACCCGGATCACTGCCTCCGCCACCGGCGAGGAATCGGCCCGGACCACGACGCGGAGGGTCCCGCGGGGCTGTTGTGCGGAAAGCGAGTGTGCGGACAGCAGGAGGGCGGCGGCCGCCGCGGCCAGGCCGCGGTGCCGGAAGGCGAAGGGGCGCATCGGAGCAATGTACTGCAGCCCGCCGGGCGGCGGGTGGTCGGGGCCCGCCGAACTGGCCTCCTGCCGCGATTCCGGGGCGGCGCCGGCGGGAGGTGGTGCGGTGCCCGCCGTGCCGCCCCCGCCGCTGCTCAGTTGATCACGCAGTTCTGCAGGCTCTGGTTCCAGCCCCAGGCGCCGTGATTGTACAGCGCGTGGATCTCGCCGGCGAAGGCGCCCCCGGGACCGGGCAGGACCCTCGGGAAGAGCAGGTAGTAGTCATTGCCCGCCGCGATCGCGGGGCCGCCGGTGACGTTGTACGACCGGAAGGTCGGGAAGCCCGGATACGTGAACGGGGTGCCGCGGGCCGCCCGGCTGTAGACGTTCGTGGGCACGCTGCCCCAGAAGACCGTGACCCGGGTCGGGCGGCCCGTCGCGTCGAGCGTCCCGGTGGCGGAAAGGAACGCGTAGGGCCGGCTGGCATTGATCTGGTCGCAGCGGAATGGGTGTCCCGCCGCGGGGATGGCGGCCGCGTTCACGGCGGCGCGGCTCGCGGGCGGCGTGGGACCGGTCCCGTCCTGGCAGGCGAGCGCGGCGACGAGCATGAGGCTGAGGGCGATGGCTGAGCGAGGCACGGCACGTCTCCTTGGAGTCGGGTGGGGAAGTGCCGTGCCGATGGGCAAGAGCCGTGCAACCGCACGCGCGCCGAGGATCTCCCGGTCGCTCCTGCACTTGTGCGGCGAGGCCGCGCCAGGCAGCCGCCACGCTGCATGGCAGCTGCATCGCGACATGTCATGTCGAAGGTGACGCCTTAATGAACCAGGGAATCGGGAACCGGATGGGGGCAATGCCGCGCCGGGCGGCCGGCCGTCAGGGGACGGTGTCGGGCCGCATCAGGGTCGTGTATCGCGGATCGCCGAGCAGGCCGCCGAAGTCACGCACGGCCACGGCGTGCAGCCAGGGGAGCGACTCGTACCCCTCGGACACCGCCTGGGCCAGCAGTGAGATCGCATTCTCGCGCCGGCCCTCGATCGCGGCCAGCCGGGCGCGGAAGCTGGTGTGCTCGGCGGGAGTGAACCGCGGGCGCGGTCCGAGTCGGCGCTCCGCCTCGGCCAGCCGGCCCGCGCGCGCCAGGACCAGCGCCTCGAGGCCCCGGTACTGGAGCCGGTCGGGGAAGTCCTCGGCCAGCGACGCGAAGTACGGCTCGGCCGATTGCCACTGGCCCGCGTCATAGAGCGCGGTGCCCATCCAGTACCGGTGCGCCCGGTGGTGCGGGTCGCGCGCCAGCTGATTGGCCAGCCACCGGACTGCGCGGCGGAAGTACGCCGGGCTCGCGAAACCGCGGCCATGCGCGTTGAGTTCCTCCCCCGCCACCACCAGCGCGGCGCCCTCCGACCAGTAGGTATCCGGCGAAAGCCCGCCCGCCGCGGCCAGCAGCGAGTCGAGCGCCCGGGTGTCCCCGAGCGCGGCGACCGCCCGGACCTCGAGCACCAGCGCGATCCGGCTGTCGGGGTGGCGGCGCTGCATCTGGCGGGCGCTCTCCCGCTCCGCCGCGAAGCGCCCCAGCCGGTGTTCGGCGTGGGCGCGCTGGATCCAGTACGGTGCCCAGCGGCGGACGCTGCCCGCGTCGGGGTCGATGCGGTCGAGGGCTGCCAGCGCCTCGGCCGGCCGGTTGGTGGCGTTGGCGATCCACGCCACCGCGTTGAGGCCGCGGCTGTCACCGGTGAGGTCCGCGGCCCGTCGCGCCAGCGCGTAGGCGCGCTCCCCGTCGGCGTCGAGCAGCGCCCGGAGGTACCCTACCTGGAGTTCGTGGTACTCGGTGAGCTGCAGCCGGCGGGCGCCCAGCAGCGTCACCACCGAATCCACGGCGGCATAGTCGTCGGTGTTCCAGAGGTCCACGGCGGCGGAGAAGAGCGCCACCCCGAACGTGGAGTCGAGGGCGAATGCCTGGCGGAAGGCCGCCACCGCTTCCGGGTAGTGCTGCGCGTCGTGCAGTTCGAGCCCGCGATCGAACTCGCGGTAGGCATCGAACGTGGGCGGGCGCTCCGCCAGGCCTGGAATGGCGGCCATGCGGGCGTCCTGCCGGATGGCGAGCGCACCCATGACGCGCCCGCGGAGCAGGCGCAGGCCCTCCGCGGCCGAGTCCCGGCTGGTCTCGACGGGTTCGGGATAGGCCAGCAGCGTGCCGCGCACCGCGTCGGTGATCTGCGCCTGGAAGCGGATCCGGCCCCCGACCTGGTAGTACGAGCCGGTGATCACGGTGCCGGCCCCGGTCTCCTCCCGCATGTGCCGCACGTGGTCGGTGCCCGGGGCGTGCCGGCCCGCGGCCTCCCGGGCATTGGCCCAGGGGATCACGGTGAGCGTGCCGGTCTCCTGCAGGCCCTGCGTGATCCAGTCGCCGGCCATCCGGCCCCACACCGCCAGCGCCGAATCGCCGGTCTCGTTCTCGAGAGGCGCCACCGCTACCGGCAGCGGCAGGCTGCCGAGCGGCACGGGCGTCGGCCCCCGGCCGAGGGTCCACCAGGCGGCGCCGCCGACGAGGCCGGCGGCCAGCAGGACGAACGGTGCCGTGCGGCGGCGGCGGCGGGGCGCGACGGGGTGCGTGAGGTCCGGCCGGACGAGGGGATTCAGGGTTGCCAGCACCTCGTCCATGTCGGCGGGCCGCGACGTGGGGTCGGCCTCCAGGCAGCGCTGCAGCAGGGTGACGAGCCCCGCCGGGGTCTCGGGCGGCAGGGTCTCGGGCAGGAGGCTCGTGAACAGCCCCGGCTCGAGGCCGGTGAGCAGCTCGCGCCCGAGCACGCCGAGGGAGAAAATGTCGGCGCGGTGGTCAGTGTGGACCCCCGCCTCCTGTTCCGGCGCCATGTACCCCATCGTCCCCACCACCGTGCCCTCGTCGGTGACGTGGTCGTGGGACTCCGTCATGCGCAGCCGCGCGATGCCGAAGTCGAGCAGGTAGGCGTGATCGCCGACGAGGAGGATGTTCTCGGGCTTGAGGTCGCGGTGGACCACGCCGGAGCGGTGGGCGCTGGCCAGCGCGTCGGCGAGGTCGCGCAGGATGCGGCTGGCCGTGGCGACGGGGAGGCGGCGCTCCCGGCGCAGGCGGGTGCGCAGCGTCTCGCCACCCAGCCACGGCATCACGTAGTAGAGGAGGCCGTCGGCCTCACCGGAATCGAGCAGCGCGAGGATGTGCGGGTGGGAGAGCTGTGCGGCGACGTGGATCTCGGCCAGGAACCGCTCCGCCCCGAAGGCGATCGCCGTCTCCGGCTTGAGCACCTTGAGGACCACTGGCCGCTCGTGCTTCCGCTCCCGGGCCCGGTACACCGTGGCCCTGCCCCCGTGGCCGATCTCTTCGTCGATCTCGTAACGGTCGTCGAGCGCCGCCTCGAGCCGCGCGCGGATCGAGAGCGGCGAGACGTCGAGGGTGCGGTCGAGGGGTCCCTCGGTGGCGTGCGCGGCGAGCATGCGGGCCACCACCGCGCGAAGCTCCGGGTCCGGCGTGGCCGCCGCGAGCCAGCGGAGCCGCTCCGCCGGCGGGAGGTCGAGCGCCGCGTCGAACAGGCGCTCGACCTCGCCCCATGCGGGCTCAGCCGCCACCGGCCGCCCCCTCGGGCGCGAGCGCCTGGTGGAGCCAGGCCCGGGCCCGGACCCAGTCGCGCTGCACCGTGCGGGTGGTCACGCCCAGCACTTCGGCGATCTCCTCCTCCTCCAGGCCGGCGAAGAAGCGGTACTCGACCACCTGTCGCAGCCGCGGCGAGTGCTGTCCCAGGCGCTCCAGCGCCTCATCGAGCACCAGCAGGTCCTCGGGCGCCAGGGTGGCCGCGGCGCCGACCTGCTCGAGGGTCACCGCCCGCACCCCGCCGCCGCGCTTGAGCGCCAGCCGCCGCCGCGCATGATCCACGAGCACCTGGCGCATGAGCCGCGCGGCGATCCCCACGAAGTGCTGCCGGCCCTCGATCCGCGACGGTGCCTGGCCGGCCAGCCGCAGCCAGGCCTCGTGCACCAGTTCGGTGGGCTGCAGCGTGTGGCCCGGTCCCTCGCGCCACAGCAGGCGGGCGGCGGCGGCGCGCAACTCGGTATGGACCAGCGGGAGCATGACGGCGAGCGCGTCGACGGCGGCCGCGCCATCCGCGGGGGCCGCAGCGGGGGCATCACCCGGGTGGTGGGGGTCGCCGTGAGGGGGCATCGGGCGCGCTCGATCCGGGATGTCGGGTCGGTGAGGGGTCGTGCGCAATATAGGGTTGACCCCCCGGGCCGGCCATGCGCCGTCCCCAACCCTGGAGGACCGCATGCCCCGATTCCGTCCCCTGGCGGCGCTCCTGGCCGCCCTCCTGCCCGGCGCCATCGCCGGCCAGGGGCACCAGCACCTTCCCGTCGGCGACGCGATGCCGCTGTACGACAACCTCGGCGCGCTCCACTACGCCGTCACCACCGGCGACGCCACGGCCCAGGCCTACTTCGACCAGGGCCTGCGGCTCTACTGGGCCTTCAACCACGCGGAGGCGGTGCGGGCCTTCAGTGAGGCGGAGCGCCTGGACCCGGCGTGCGCCATGTGCGCCTTCGGTCAGGCGCTCGCGCTCGGCCCCAACATCAACGCCCCGATGGACAGCGCCGCGGGGGCGGCGGCCTGGGCGGTGGCCCAGCGCGCCCTGACCCTGCCGGGCCGCGGGGAGCGCGAGGCGGAGATGATCCGTGCCCTCGCCGAGCGGTACGATCCCGCCCGGTCCCGGGCCGCCGCCGACAGCGCGTGGGCGGACGCCATCGGGCGCGTGGCCGACCGGTATCCGGAGGACCTCGACCTGCAGGCGTTCCACGCCGAGGCGCTGATGGACCTGAGCCCCTGGCGCTACTGGATGCCTGACGGCAGCGCGCGGCCCGCCACGCTCACCATCCTCGCGCGGATCGACCGGGTGCTCGCGGCCAACCCCGACCACGCCGGCGGCTGTCACCTGCTGATCCACGCCGTCGAGGCGGTGGAGCCGGAGCGCGCGGTGGCCTGCGCCGAGCGGCTGGCGGGCCTCATGCCCGGGGCCGGGCACCTGGTGCACATGCCCGGGCACATCTACATCCGGGTGGGGCGCTACGCCGACGCCATCCGCGCCAACGAGCACGCGGTGCACGCCGACGAGCACTTCTTCGAGGGTCCGAACGTGAGCCGGCACGGGCTCTACGGCCTCGGGTACTACCCGCACAACTGGCACTTCATGAGCTTCGCGGCCTCGATGTCCGGACGGCGGGCGGTGGCGCTGCAGGCGGCACGGCGGGTGACGGAGACGGTGGGGAGTGCCCAGGCGCGGGCACAGCCCTGGCTGGAGGCGGTCACCCCCGTGGTCTACTACACGATGGTCACCTTCGGCGACTGGAACGGGATCCTGGCGGAACCGCTGCCGCCGCGCGACCTGCGCTTCACCACCGGCATGGCCTACTACGCCCGCGGCGTGGCGTTCGCCGCCCGCCGGCGCTGGGCCGAGGCGCGCGCGGCCCTCGACTCGGTGCGCGCCATCGCGCCGGGGCTCCCCGAGGGGGACAACCGGATCGCGATGCAGATCGCCACCCGGATGCTCGAGGGCGAGATCCAGCTGCGCTCCGGCCAGCCCCGCACCGCCGTGCGCGCCTTCACCGAGGCCGTGGCGCTCGAGGACGGCCTGGCCTACACCGAGCCGCCCACCTGGTACTACCCGGCGCGGCATTCGCTCGGCAAGGCGCTCCTCGCCGCCGGCATGCCGGTGGAGGCGGAGCGGGTGTACCGGGAGGACCTGCGCGACTTCCCCGAGAACGGCTGGTCGCTCTTCGGGCTGGCCCGGAGCCTGGAGCGGCAGGGGCGCGGCGCCGAGGCCGGCGAGGTGGCGGCACGCTTCCGCGCGGCGTGGAAGGACGCGGACGTCGCGCTGACCGCCTCACGATTCTAGGGGGGACGATACGCCGCCGCCGGTGGACCAGGGGTCCACCGGCGGCGTCGTGCCTGCGCGGCACCGCGGTCAGGGCAGGTTGGCGGTGAAGCTCAGGCCGTTGCGCGCGATGCCGCTGCCCGGGATCGGCGTGCCGGTGGCGATCACGGTGTTCGGCAGGGCACCCGGGCCGAGCACCCAGCCCCCGACGCGGGCGATGCCGTTGGCGTCGGTGACCTGCGTGGCGCCGCTCACCGAGCCCTCGCTGCCCGCGGGCACCGTGAACGTGATACTGATGCCTGGCACCGGCCGCCCGCTCGGCGTGATGATCTGGACCGCCGGCAGGAGGTTGGCCGGCATCGGCGTGTTGGGCGTGCCGGGCACCGAACGGAAGGAGGCCGCGTCCATCGTGGTCAGCGTGTCCACCGCGCCGAAAGGGCTGAAGTTCTTGGTGGTCCCGCCCAGGCAGCAGGTGCCATCGGCCGTCACGTCGCCGGTGCTGGCCAGCCCGGTGCAGTCGAGGAACGCCGGCGTGGCCTTCGGGAGCAGCTCGAAGCCGGTCCCGCCGAGGTTGTGCCCCAGCTTGAGCCGCCCGTAGTCGACCGGGGCAAAGGTCCCGAGCTGGCAGGCCCCCACCACCACGTCCTGCGTGAAGCTCACCACCGGGGAGACCTGGAACTCGTAGTATGCCGGATACTGGTCCAGCGCGGTGTTGAGCGGGTTCGGGCTGTCCGGCAGGCGGAAGACGGCCAGGACCGTGGTGGCCGGCGCCGCGGCGGCCGGCAGGTCGACCCCCGCCTGCGCGCTGGGCGTGACCACCGTCTGGGCGGGCGTCGTCGGCCCGATCACCGCCACCACGCCGTCGTCGCCCAGGGCGCCGATAGGGATGTGAGGCGACGTGAGCCCGACGTAGCAGTACAGGTTGTCGATGAAGCTCACGACCGTCGCCTGGGTGGTGGCGCCCTGGTCGCCGATCAACTGGTGGGCGTAGTAGCTCTTGATCGTGTAGTCCACCAGCGAAAGCATCTTGGCCTGCGCCGTGGGCAGGTCGGGCTGCTTCACCGATTTCTGGATCTGGGTGATCCAGGTGCTGGCCTCCCGGTTGAGCTTCCCGGCCGGGAACAGCGTGTTCACCTGCAGCCGCAGGGCGTCGATGGTCGTGCAGCTGTTGGCCACGACGCTGCCACGGGGCAGCGCCAGCCCGTCAGGACCGGCCGGCGCATCGCCGGTGCAGGAGAGGAGCAGGGCAAGGCCGGCAAGCGCCGGCAGGGCGAGGGGACGCATGGGGGAAAGCCTCGAGTATGCGGAAAGGGATCGGCTGAGGGCTGCTGCAGGATATGTGCGCAAAGTCACGCCGAGGGGCCGTCTCTGGCGCTGCCAGCTAAGTCATTGTGAACAGTTGACTTGCGACCAATCGTCAGGCCCGGGCTCGAACGCCACGGGGGGACACCTGTGCGGGATGGCCGCAGCAGGTGATGGTCAGGTCCCACCAACCAGCTGCTTGAACCCGGGGTCCGCCGCCAGCTCCCGGAACCACCACCCCGGGTCCTCGGCCAGGTCCTGGGCGCGTCCCGGGTTCGCCACCAGGTAGGTCCGCAGCGCGTTCAGGGCGCCGGGGTGGTCGTTGAGGAGGGTGTAGACGAACGCGCCGGTGAGCATGAGGTCCCGCGTCGGGTCGAGCGTCGCGTCGCCGCGGGAACGTTCGGCCAGGTGCCGGGCGCTGTCGGCCTGCCCGCCGCGCGCCAGCACCGCGGCCACCAGGAGCTGTCCGTTCAGCCGCTCGTAGTCGCGCCCACCCTCGGGGGTGAGCTGCACCAGGGTGTCGGCCAGCGCCCAGGCCGTCGCCGGCGCGGGGTCGCTCGCCTTCATCGTGAGCAGCAGCAGGCGGCAATACACGAACTTGGGGTCGGACGGGTAGCGGCGCCGGCCCTCGTCGCACCAGTGCGCCACCTTGGGAGCATCGCCCAGGTCGTAGGCGGACAGGAACAGCCGCTGCAGGATCTTGTCGGCGTTGCCCAGGAAGGCATCGGCCTCGAAGGCGCGGCGGGCGGCGTCGTAGACCTCCACCGAGGTCCGGGCGCGGGTGTACAGGTGCGACAGCGTGGCCCACGCACCCGCCTGCTGCGGGTTGAGCTCGGTGGCCTTCTCCAGGTTGGCGCGGGCGCTGTCGAGCAGCGCGCGCGCGCGTCCCGGGTCCTGCTCCAGCCCGAGCAGCAGGCGCCAGTAGCGGAGGTTGCCCAGGGTCTCCAGCGCGTCGGCGCTGGTGCCGTCGATCCGGAGCGCCCGGGCGGCCTCGGCCATCCCCTGGTCGATCACGCGGCCGGCGCGGACGGGGTCATCCCCGAGCTGGCGGGAGCGGCTGTAGAGCAGCTGGGCCCGGAGCACCACCGGCTCGGCCCAGCGCGGGTCGAGGGGCTCGGCCTGGGCCAGGAGCGAGTCGGCGGTCCGGTACTCCCGGGCCATGCCGGCCGAGTCGCCCTGCGCGGCGAAGGCGAGCCCGCGGCGTCGCGCCTGCTCCGCGCGCTGCACCAGCGACCAGGCGTTGACGTCCCGGGTGCCCTCGCGGCTGGTGCGCAGCCGGATCTCCTCGCCCAGCTGGCTGCGGATCAGGCGGGCGGCCTCGCTCGCCAGCGAGTCGCGCAGGGCGAGCGGGTCGCCGGTGCCGGCCTCGACGGTGGCGCGGTCGAAGTCGGCGCCGCTGTTGCCGTCCACCAGCCGGAGCCCGACCGCGATCTTCCCGCCCGTCTCCTCGACCGTGCCCACCACGAGGGTGCCGGCCTGCAGGGCCCGGCCGATGCTGTCGCGCGCGACGGTCGAGCCCCGGAACTGCTCCACGCCGCCCCGCGACACCACCGAGAGTCCCTGCACCCCCGAGAGCGAGGTGATGAGCGCGTCGGTGAGGCCGTCGGCCAGGTAGCCCAGGGTGTGGTCGCGGCTCAGGTCGTCGAAGTAGAGTACCGCCACCCGGTGCGGATCCAGCCCGCCGGCGGTGGCGCGCGCCCCGCCCGGTCGTCCCATGAGATACCAGCCCAGCCCGCCGAGGCCGAGCGCCAGCAGCGCGCCGCCGATGCCGAGCGCGAAGAGGGAGCGCTTCTTGACCGTCACCGTGACGGAACCCGCGGGCGGGGTGCGCACCGCCCGGCGGGTGGCGGTGACCCGTGAGGCGGCGTAGCGGGTGGCCGTGCCGCCGGCGGGCGCGCCGAGCAGCTCCGCGAACTGCGCCGCAGTCTGGGGCCGGTCTGCCACCACCTTGTTGAGGGCCGCCATGATGGCGTCCTCGACCTGGTCGGGGACGGTGTCGCGCACCACCTGGATGCTCGGCACCTGCTCCATGGCGTGCCGGGCCATGATCTGGCGGGCGTTGCTGCCGGAGAAGGGCGGGTGCCCGGCGAGCATCTCGTACAGCACGCAGGCCAGCGAGTAGATGTCGCTGGTGGGCCCCACGGTGTCCCCGACCGACTGCTCGGGGCTCATGTAGAGCGGCGTGCCGACGGCCATCCCGGTCTCGGTGAGCTTCTGGCTGCTGCCCGCCTCGGTCACCGCGCGGGCGATGCCGAAGTCGGCCACCAGGGCGTGGCCGCCGGAGAGCATGATGTTCTCCGGCTTGATGTCGCGGTGCACGATGCCCAGCATGTGGGCATAGCCCAGCGCGTCGGCCACCTCGAGCGCGACGTGGACGGCGAAGTCCACCGGGAGCATGTGGTCCCGGTCCAGGCGGTCCCGCAGCGACTCGCCGTAGACGAACGGCATGACGTAGTAGAGCAGGCCGTCGGCGTCGCCCGAGTCGAAGAGGCCGAGGATGTTGGGGTGCTGGAGCTTGGCGGCGAACTTGATCTCGCGGTCGAAGCGCTCCGGCCCGAGGGTGGCGGCGAGCTCCGGGTGCAGCACCTTGATCGCCACCTCGCGGTCGTGCTTGAGGTCGGTGGCGAGATAGACCGTGGCCATGCCTCCGCGGCCCAGCTCGCGCTGGATGCCGTAGCGGTCCCTGAGTGCGTTCTGGAGCTTGGCGAGGGTGTCGGACACGATCCGTCTGGCGGAGGGGTGAGCGCCCCGAATTCCGGAGCCAAAGTATACGCCCCGCCAGAGGTTACGGCCAGAACCGGCGCCGGTTTCGCCGCCGGGCGGGGCAGGGGTGAGGATTGCCCGGGGCGGTGGTAACTTGTGGCCCATGCCCGCCCTCGATCCCGCCCTCGAACGCCGCCTGCACGGGCTCCGCGCCCTCGTGGGGAACACCCCCCTCCTGGCCATCGACTGCACCTTCCGGGGTCGCCGGCACACGGTCTACGCCAAGGCAGAGCACCTGAACCTTACCGGGAGCATCAAGGACCGGATGGCGCTCCACATCCTGCACCAGGGCTACGTGCGGGGGGCGCTCGCCCCGGGCGATCTGGTCATCGAGGCGACCAGCGGCAACACCGGCATCGCCTTCGCCGCCCTGGGCCGGGCGCTGGGCCACCCGGTGGCGATCTTCATGCCGGACTGGATGAGCGAGGAGCGCAAGAACCTGATCCGGTTCTTCGGCGCCGACATCCACCTGGTGAGCGCCGCGGAGGGCGGCTTCGTGGGGAGCATCGCCCGTGCGGAAGCGCTGGCCGCGGAGCGGGGCCACGCCTTCCTGCCGCGCCAGTTCAGCAACCAGGACAACTGCGAGGCACACGCCACGACCACGGGGCCGGAGATCGCCTGGCAGCTGGAGCGGCACGGCCTGCGGCCGGATGCGATCGTGGCGGGGGTCGGGACGGGCGGGACGGTGATGGGGGCGGGGCGGTACCTCCGGGCGCGCTACCCGGCGCTCCGGGTGCACCCGCTGGAGCCCGCCAGTTCCCCCACCCTCACGACCGGGCACAAGGTGGGGAAACACCGGATCCAGGGCATCTCGGACGAGTTCATCCCCCCGATCGTGGACCTCGGGGCGCTCGACCGCGTGGTGGCGGTGGACGACGGCGACGCCATCCGGATGGCGCAGCGGCTGGCCCGGGAACTGGGCCTGGCCGTGGGCATCTCGGCCGGGGCCAACTTCCTGGGGGCCCTCAACGTGCTGGAGGACCTGGGGCCGGGCGCGGTGGTGGTGACCTTCTTCTGCGACGACAACAAGAAGTACCTGAGCACCGACCTGGTGCGCGAGGAGCCCCCGCGCCCCGATCACCTCACGCCGGACGTCACCCTGCTCGGCTTCGAGGCCTTCCGCCGCTCCTGCCAGGCGTGCGGCGAGGGGTAGCCCTCAGCCGAACAGCCAGCGCACCACGTAGACCGCGAAGAACATCGCCGAAATGTCGGCGATCAGGCCGGCCGGCACCGCGTGCCGGGTCCTGCGGATGTTCACCGCCCCGAAGTACACCGCGATCACGTAGAACGTCGTCTCGGTGGAGCCGAACATCGTCGCAGCCATCTTCACGATCAGCGAGTCCTCGCCGTACTGCTTGATCAGGTCCAGCATGATGCCCGCCGACCCGCTGCCGGTGAGCGGCCGCACGATCCACATCGGCAGCGTCTCCGGCGGCACCCCGAGCGGCGCCAGCACCGGCCGCAGCCCGTCCACCAGGAAGTCCATCGCCCCCGAGGCACGGAACATCCCCACCGCGAACAGGATCGCGACCAGGTACGGGATGATGTTCACCGCGACCTGGAATCCCTCCCGCGCGCCGGCCACGAACTCCTCGTACACCGGCACCCGCCGGTACAGGCCGTACAGGGGGAACCCGATGATGATCAGGGGAATGACGAACACCGCCAGCACGTCGAGCCCGGCGCGGAAGGCTTCCATGGCTCAGCCCTCCCCGGCCGGGAGGCCGCCATCGCGCATCGGGTCGCTCTCGCGGTAGCCGCGGAGCCGCCCCAGCAGTCTGGCCGACACGATCGCCACCACCAGCGACAGCCCGGTGCACAGCAGGATCGAGAAGAAGAGCTGGTTGATCTGCAGCCCCATGATCGCCACCAGCAGCACCGGCGGCACGACCTGCACGCTCGCGGTGTTGATGGCGAGCAGCATCACCATCGAGTTGGTGGCGGTGTCCTTCTTCGGGTTGAGCTTCTGCAGCTCCTCCATCGCCTTGATCCCCATCGGCGTGGCGGCGTTGCCCAGCCCCAGGACGTTGGCCGAGAGGTTGAGCACGATGAAGCCGAGGGCGGGATGCCCCCGGGGGATCTCGGGGAAGAGCGGGCGGAAGACCGGCTCCGCCACCCGGACGATGACCTGGATGAGCCCGGCCTTGTCGGCGATGCGGAGCATCCCGAGCCACAGCGCGATCACCCCGACCAGGCCCAGCGCCAGCGTCACCGCCGTCTTCGCGAACTCGATCGCCGCCCGGCTGATCGCCACCATCTTGACGAACCGGACCGGGGCGAACGCGACCGTGGCGGACGCCGCCGTGTCCCCCGCCGCCGCGGCCAGCGCGACCGGCCCGCGCAGGTCGTTGTCGCGCTCGGAGGTCATCGACCGGATGGTGGCGAGCGGCTCCGGCAGGGCCGCGTCCTTGGCGAAGCGGAGCTCCCGGCCATCGGCGTTCTGCAGCACCTCCCCCGGGTACTCGGGCGCCAGCGCCAGCGCCTGCCCGTAGTGGCCGGCCAGCGCCGCGCTGTCGAGGCGCACCCGCACCGGGAGGCTCCTGGCGGCCGGGTCGTAGCCCCCGGGGAAGGCGAGCGCCACCGGCACCGGCTGCCCGTTGCGGTAGGTGTCGCGGGAAAGCTCCCCCGCGTCGGTGACCAGCGCGAACACGAGGCTCAGGATGATGAGCCCGGCCCAGATGTAATTGAGCATGCGGGGGTGGGGAGAGAGGGTGACGCAAGGTAGGTCCCCGGCCCGGCCCGGGGGAGGGGGCTGCGACGCTTCCCCGGTTCCCCGCATCACTCCCGGCGAACCCCGCTCACTGGAGCTGCCATGCACCGCCGCCGGTCTGGAACCCTCGCCCTCCTGCTGTCCCTCGCGCCGGCGCTCGGCGCGGCCCCGCCCGTCACCGCCCAGGACCACGACGACGGGCCGGTGCGGGTCTTCACCTTCACCGGTGGCCGGCCCCGCATCGGCGTCACCGTGGACATGCGCGCCGGCCGCGACAACGACAAGCTCGGCGCCACCATCAAGGACGTCACCGACGACGGGCCGGCCGACAAGGCGGGCCTCAAGGCCGGCGACATCATCACCCGCTTCAACGGCGTCTCCCTCGCCGGGGGCGGCGACGACGAGGGCGGGCCCGGCGCCCGCCTCGTGGAGCTGGCCGGCAAGCTGGAGCCGGGGGACACGGTGGACGTGGAGTTCCGCCGCGGCGGCGACAGCCGCAAGGCGAAGGTCGTCGCCGCCGACCTGGGCGGCCCCAGCCTGGCCCGCGGCTTCCGCTTCGAGATGCCCGAGATGAACGAGATGCGGCTGGGACCGGGCCAGATGCCGCGCATGATGCTGGACGGCGGGCCGGGTGACATGCGGGTCTTCATGCGCCACGCCGACGGGCTGGAGCTGGTCGAGATGAGCCCGGAGCTGGGCGAGTACTTCGGGACGAAGGAGGGCATCCTGGTGCTCAAGGCCGACACCGAGGGCTCGGAGCTCCGCGCCGGCGACGTGATCCTGTCCATCGACGGCCGGGTCCCCACCTCCGAGGCGCACGCCCGCCGCATCCTCGGCAGCTATGACGCCGGCGAGACCGCGAAGCTCGAGATCATGCGCAAGCAGCGGAAGCAGACGCTCACCTGGAAGGCGCCGGAGCAGGAGCGGGACTTCCAGTGGAAGAGCCCCGCGCCGGCCACCCGTGGCCGGGTCCGGGTGGAACGCAGCCGAGCCCGCGAGGACTGAACGATGACGCAGCCCGCACCACGGTGCGGCCGTCGTCGTTCCAGGGGACGTCAGTTGGTGCCGAGGGCGAACTTCACCGGCCACTTGCTGAGCTGCCGCACCGCGTGGCCGCCGTACCGCGCGGGCTCGAACCGGGCCTGCAGCACACCCTCCTTGGCGGCCGTGCCGAACGCGTCGTGGGTCCGCTCCAGGACCTCGAGGCTCCCGGGCTCCACCCGCCCCGTGGTGTCGATGACGAACTGGATCACCGCCCGGCCGGCGACGCCGGCGTCGAGCAGCATCGGCGGGAAGCGGAACTCCGGCCGCTCGATGAGCTCCGCCGGCACGAACCGGACGTCGCTGGTCTCGGCGCTGTAGAGCATCTCCGCGATCTCGGCCGGCGGCTGGTCGGCAGGTCCCTTGCCGCCCACCACGCCCCAGCCCACGCCGCCTTCCACGCCGCGGCCGGTGAAGTCGCGCGCATCGATGGCGCGCATGTTGGGATCCACCGGTGGGATGTCGGTGGGGACGGCGCCCACCGCATCGATCACCTGGAACCCGCGCGCCGGCGGATTGGTGGTGATGATCAGGGCGCCCTCAGCGCCGCCCCCGCCCCCGCCGCCGACCGGATGCGGCGTCCGGTCGACCGCCGGCGCCGCGAGGCGCGGCAGGAAGACGAGCGTGGTATCGGCCACGATGGCGCGCACCGTCTGCACCGTGGTATGGGTGGCGAGGATGACGAGGAACAGCAGACCGGTGTGGAGGGTCGTCGAGGTCGCGAGCTCGGCGATGCCTGCCTGTCGCCGGGGATTCGAGGCCACCAGCACGTCCAACATGGCCGCCTCCCAGTGGGGCTCGGAGGCACCATAGCACCAGGGGGGTGACCGGGGGGTGACACCCCCCTGAAGGTTCCTTCAGCGCTGCTTCACCCCAAGGAAGATCTTCTCGCCCACCAGCAGCTTGAGTTCCTCCCCCGCCCGCCGGAGGATCCCCCCGGCGCGGCTCAGGAAGTCCCCCAGCTCCCGGGTCCAGTCGGCGGCGCGGGTCGGCTCGCCATCGGCCAGCGCGGCCAGGATCTGCGGCCGCAGCTCGAACAGGATGGGGGTCGCCACCAGCAGCGGGTTGAAGGTGGCGTCGTAGCAGGTGCCCAGGCCCTCGATCAGCGCCGCTGTGCGGGCAAAGTAGACCAGGTCCCCCGGCAGGACGATCGGCCAGTCGTACATCTCGGAGAGCAGCTGCTGGCTCAGGTACTCGATCCGCTCCGTGGCGGTGGTCCGGCGGTCGGCCAGCGCCAGCATGGCATCGGCGAGGGCGCGGATGCGGGCGCGCTCGGTGCCGGGCTCGACCATCCCCAGGGCGAAGAACCCGTCCACCACCCCCTCGGGGTCGCGACGGATCGAGGCGAGCGCGGTGTCGAGGATCTGCCGGCGCCGGGCGCGGCTTACCTTGACCACCATCCCGAAGTCCACGAGGACCAGCGCGCCATCCGGGGCCAGGAGCACGTTGCCGGGGTGCGGGTCGGCGTGGAACAGGCCATCCATCAGCATCATCCGGATGTAGAGCTCGAGCACCCGGCGGACCACGGTGTCGGGCTGGATCTCGCCGCGGGCGATGCGGTCGTGCAGCTGGTCCACCCGCTCGCCGGGACAGTACTCGAGCACCAGGACCTGCTCCCGGATCATCTCCTCGATCACGCCCGGGATGCGGATGCCGCGAATGCCCGCGAAGCGGCGGCCGAATTCCATCGCGTTCGCGCCCTCGAGGCGGAAGTCCATCTCCTCATGGATCCGGAGGGCGAACTCCTCCACCGCGGTGCGCAGCCCGCGCAGGTGCGGGTGGTCGAACCAGCGGGTGGCCACCCGCAGGATCCGGCGCGCGGAGACGATGTCCTGGTCCACCAGCTCCGCCACCCCGGGCCGGAGCACCTTCACCGCCACTTCGCGGCCCTGGTAGCGGGCCCGGTGCACCTGTCCCAGCGAGGCCGCCGCGATCGGCTCCGGGTCGAAGAACTCGAACAGTTCAGCGTACGGCCGGCCGTAGCTCTCGAGGATCACCCGCTCTACCTCGCCGAAGCCGATGGGCGGCACCCGGTCGGTCAGGGTGGCGAAGGCCCGCGCATAGGGCTCGGCCAGCAGGTCGCTCCGCCCGGCGAAGACCTGGCCCATCTTCACGAACGTGGGGCCGAGGCGGCCCAGGGCCGCGACCATCCGCTCGGCCCGGCGGGCGTGGAAGGCCGGCGACCGGGTGACCGGTCCCCCGAAATAGAGGAAACGCCGCTGGTCCCGGATCAGGCTCAGCGTCAGCGGGAGCAGCTCCCGCAGGATGGTCAGGGTGCGCATGGTGTGTCCGCGGGTACCCGCCCGGCCGGCGCGGGTTCCTCCGTTACGGCTGCGCGGGGCGGCGCAGCCGGCCCACGATCAGGGTGGTGTTGTCGCTGCCGCCGCGCGCCAGCGCGAGGGCCAGCAGTTCCCGGGCGGTAGCCTCGGCGCTGGTGGACCGCAGCAGCGCCTCGCGGATCTCATCGTCCGAGACGTGCTTGGTCACCCCGTCGCTGCAGAGCAGCATGACGTCGTCCCAGCGGACGTCGGTGGACAGCGTGAACGGCTCCGCGCGCGTGGCGCCCAGCGCGCTGTAGAGCACGTGCTTGAGGCTGGAACGCTCCGCCTGGTCCTCCGAGAGCGCGCCGGCGTCGACCATGGCCTGGGCCATCGTCTGGTCGCGGGTGAGGAGCTCGAGCCGGCCCTCCCGCAGCCGGTAGCAGCGGCTGTCGCCCACGTGCACCAGGTAGCCCCGCGGCCAGCGGATGCACACCATGGTCAGGGTGGTGGCCATGCCCGCGCGCTCCTCGTCCCCCTCGCCCGCGGCCCGCACCGCCTCGTGGCTCCGCTGCACCGAGCGCACCAGGTCGGCCAGGAAGACCGGCTCCACGTCCGGGTCCATCTGCACGTACAAGTCCATGGTGCGCAGCACGTAGTCCACGATGGCGCTGAGCGCGGTCCGGCTCGCGTCCTGCCCGCCGGGCACCCCGCCCACGCCGTCGGCCACCAGGAACACGAACCCCCGAGAGGGGCTCCGCAGTTCGCCCAGCGACTCCTCCGGCAGGCTCGAGTGCAGCACGCTCATCGACTTGTGGATGCTGCCCACCAGGAAGTGATCCTGGTTCTCGGTCCGGACCCGCCCCGGGTGGGAAAGGCCGAAGACGTCGATCTGCTCGCTGTGCGGGCGTTCGGGCGTCTGGGCTTCGGTCATGGCTACCTCCCGGGAACGAGGCGGATCTCCCGGGGAAGGTATGTCGGCCGGGAGATGCATCAAGCGGGTGGGACGCTATCCTTTAACGCGTGCCGCTTCCCGAGCTTCCCATCACCGCGGTCCTGCCCGACCTTCGGCGCGCCCTCGGCGACCGGGGGCGCGCCGTGCTGCAGGCGCCGCCCGGCGCCGGGAAGACCACGCTCGTCCCCCTGGCCCTGCTGGCGGAGCCGTTCCTGGCGGGGCGCCGGATCCTCCTGCTGGAGCCGCGGCGCCTCGCCGCCCGCGCGGCCGCCCGCCGGATGGCCACCCTGCTGGGCGAGCGGGTGGGCGAGACCGTGGGGTACCGGGTCCGGCGGGACACCGTCGTCGGCCCCCGCACCCGGATCGAGGTCGTCACCGAAGGCATCCTGACCCGGATGGTGCAGCACGATCCGGAACTCGCTGAGGCCGGTATCGTCATCTTCGACGAGTTCCATGAGCGGAGCCTGCACGCCGACCTGGGTCTCGCGCTGGTGCTCGAGTCGATGGCCGTGCTGCGGCCCGACCTGCGACTGCTGGTGATGTCGGCCACCCTCGACGGGGCCGCGGTGGCGACGCTGCTGGGCGGCGCGCCCGTCCTGACCTGCGAGGGCCGTGCCTACCCGGTGACCACGCGCTACCTGCCGCGAGGTCCGGGGACCTGGCTGGAACCGGCCGCCGCGGCCGCCGTCCGCCAGGCCCTGGCCGAGGAGCCGGGCGATGTGCTGGTCTTCCTTCCCGGCCAGGCCGAGATCCACCGGACGGCCGAACTCCTCGGCGACACGATCGCCGCGCGACCCGATACCGAGCTCTACCTCCTGCATGGCATGCTCTCAGGGGAGGACCAGGACGCCGCCATCCGGCCCAGCCCCGCCGGGCGCCGCAAGGTGGTGCTCGCCACGTCCATTGCCGAGACCAGCCTGACCATCGAGGGGGTCCGCGTGGTGGTCGACGGCGGGCTCGCGCGGGTGCCCCGGTACGCCGCCCGTTCTGGCATGACCCGGCTCACGACGGTCAGGGTCTCGCGCGCCGGGGCGGACCAGCGGCGTGGCCGGGCCGGCCGGACGGCGCCCGGGGTCTGCTACCGCCTCTGGGCCGCGGGAGAGGACCAGGCGCTGCTGCCGCGGGCCACGCCCGAGATCCTCGAGGCCGACCTGGCGCCGCTCGCGCTGGAACTCGCGGCCGCCGGGATCGCTGATCCGGGTTCCCTGGCTTGGCTCGACGCCCCACCCGCCGGTGCGCTGGCCGAGGCGCGCGCGCTGCTCACCGCCCTGGGGGCCCTCGATGCCGCCGGCGCCATCACCTCGCATGGTCGCCGCATGGCCGCGCTCGGTACTCACCCGAGGCTGGCCCACTTGCTCCTCGTCGGGGCGGCGCGTGGGGCGCTGCCGGAAGCGGCGCGGCTCGCCGCGCTGCTCGAGGAGCGCGATCCGCTCCGGGGCCCGCCCGGCGAGGGCGACCCCGAGCTCCTCCTCCGGCTGGACCTGGTCGCGCAGCGCGACACCCCGGCGATGTCCCACGGCCTCACGGTGGACCGCGGCACGCTGCAGCGGGTCCGCGCGGAGGCGCGTGAATGGGAACGCCAGCTGCGGGCGGAGGGGAAGCCGGCGAAGGGCGACACCGCGCCGGTATCGGCGGGGGCGTTGCTCGCCCTGGCGTATCCCGATCGGGTGGGACAGCGGCGGGCCGGGCAGGGCGGGCGCTTCCTGTTGCGAAACGGCCAGGGGGCATTCACCACCGCGCCGTCATTGCTCCTGAGCGAATGGGTGGTGGCGGCCGAGCTCGACGGCAACCCGCGCGAGGCGCGGATCTGGCTCGGCACCGGCATCGAGCGCTCCGAGGTGCTGGCGCTCTTCGGCGACCAGCGCACCACCGAGGACGTGGTCTCGTGGGATCCCCAGCACGACCTGCTGGTGGCGGTCCGTCGCCAGCGCCTGGGGGCGATCGTG
>JBGAPX010000129.1:0-9846 GCA_044221045.1 Gemmatimonadales bacterium | reverse complement strand
CGGGGGGCCACCCCGGAGTGCTCGATCTCCGCGACGACCTCGCCCGGGATGTCCCAGCCGGCCAGCCGCTGCCGCGCGGCGGCCACCAGGCGCGCCGCCTGTTCCCGTGCCTCGGGTGTACCGCCCGACACGGCCGCTTCCAGCCGTCGCGCCAGCAGGAGTTCCTCCGCCGCGCTGGTGAACATGGGGGCGTGCAGGGTGAGCAGCGGCTGGCCGGCCTGGACCACCTGGCCGGTGAAGTCGGCGCGCAGCTGCTCGACCCAGCCGTCGATCCGCGGGGACACCGTCCGCACGCGGGTCTCGTCGAATGTCACCTGGCCCACCACCCGGACGCTGCGGCTGAGCGGCGTGACGGTCACGGGGGCAAAGGTGATCCCGATGCGGCGCCGGTCGCTGTCGCCGAGCTGCACCGGCCCGGCCACGCCCCCCGAGGGGGCCGCGCCGTGCTGGTGCCCCGCCGGCGCCGCGGGAACCGGCGCGCCCCGCGGGGAGAGGCGCCAGACGGTGAGGACCGCACCGCCGAGGACCAGCACGGACAGGATGCCACCGATCGCGCGGGCGCGACGGGTCGGGGTCTCGTAGGCAGGGGCGGTCATCGGACGGCTCCGTCCGCCGCATCGGCGGCCAGGAAGGTGGTGGCGGTGAGCATCTCGAGTTCCGCCCAGGCCTTGCCGGTCTCGGCGTCGAGCCGGACCAGTTCCTGGCGGGCGGCGATCAGGGCCATCTGGCTCTCGAGCAGGGTCATGAAGTCCACCTGCCCGGCGCGGTAGCCCGCGAGTGCGGAGCCGGCGGCGGCCTCGAGCTGCGGCAGCAGCGTGGTCTGGTAGTGGCGGCGGGTCGTGGTGGCGCGGGTGAGCTCCGCCGTGAGCGCGCCGACGCGGCTGCGGGTCTCGATCCTCATGGCCGCAAGGTCGGCCACCGCCTCGGCGTGCATTGCCTGGGCTTCGCGGGTCATCTGCCGCTGCCGGCTGCCCGGGGTCAAGGGGAGGGTGAACCCGAGCATGAAGCTGGCCATGCGGTCGGTGCCCCCCTCCGGCATCGGCCGCTGGCCGTAGATCACGCCCAGGGTCAGGTCGGGCCAGATCTCCCGGGAGGCACGGCGGGCAAGCAGGTCGCGCTGCGCGGCATCGAGCGCGCCGGCGGCCAGCATCGGCCGCTGCGCCAGGGCCAGGGCTTCAAGACTGTCCGTGGATGGCGGTGCCGCCGGAAAGGCGGGCAGCTCGGGGGTCCCGACCGCGGCGTCGAGCGGCAGGTCGGCCAGGGCGTTGAGGCCGGCGGCCATGGTGGCACGCATGGCCTCCATGCGGATCACCGCCTCGTCCATGCGGGCCAGTTCCACCTGGGCGCGCAGCACCGCCGCCTGCGGCGTGCTGCCACCGGCGTACATCGCCTCGCCGGCACGGAGCGCCTCGCCGAGCAGGCGACGCCCGTCCCGCATCAGCGCGAGGGTGGCGTCCGCCTGGTACAGGTCGAAGAACCGCATCGCCGCGTCGGCGCGAACCTCCTGCGCCACCTCCCGGCCACGCTCCGCCTCGGCCTCCGCGCCGGCGCGCGCGGCCTTGACCGCGAGCCCCGTCTTCCCCGCGACCGGCACCATCTGCATGACCTGGATCTGGTTCATGCCCAGCGGATCCGACAGCCCGAGGCGCGGCAGGCTCCGGTTCATCAGGGCCAGCTGGATGGCCGGGTCAGGCCACCGGCTGGCCGGTCCGATCCGGGCCCGGGCGGCGTCCGTCCGCGCTTCGGCCGCGGCCAGGCGCGGACTGGCCGGCTCCACCCGGCGGTACACCTCGGCCAGCGTCAACGGGGGAGCGGCTTGGGCGCGGGCCCCCCGCGCGAGCAGCGCGAGGCCCACGACAACGACGACGATTCGCATGGCGACATCCTGATCCAGGTGTGGCGACCACGGGGTGGGTCCCCGGGGCCTTCCGCCGGCCGCGGCTCAGCGCCGGGCGCGGACGGAACGACGGCGCTGGATCAGGTGCGTGGAGGGGGACTGTCGGGCGTGATGTCCCTGGGGAGCAGCACGGGAAGGGCGGTCGCGACCGGCCGGGACGTCGGCTCGGGCGCGAGCACGAACTCCTGCGCCGCCGGGGGGGCCCCGGTGGCCAGGCAGCCGTTCAGGTTCTGGCAGGCCGATCCCGGCAGCACCGGGCAGTGGTGGTCACCGTGGCGACCGACGGGCGTCCCTGGATGATGCCCGGCGTGCTGTGCGCGTTCCATCTCCGCCGCTGTCCCACAGCCCCGTTCCACGCCAGTACTCGTGGCGAGCACCAAGGCGATCAGGAACAGGTTGAGCAGTCGGGACGACAGGGTCATGGGCGCAAGGTGGACCGGAAGCGGTGATTCCTACTTGAAGAGTCCATTAACAATACTTCAAGGTTGCGCCGGCGCCACCGGGTGAATCCTTTTCCGACGCTTCTGGCTCCTTGGTGCAGGACCGCGCCAACGCGTTTCACTCCACCATCCACGGAGGTCACCCATGCTTGCCAAGCTGCTCCCCACCAACGAACACCCCATCGAGCGCGGTGCCCGCGTGGCCCTCGGCCTCGGCCTGATCGCCATCGCCTTCGTCGGGCCCAAGACCCCCTGGGGCTTCCTCGGCGTCGTGCCGCTCGCCACCGGTCTCATCGGCAGCTGCCCGCTCTATACCGTGTTCGGCTTCAGCACCTGCCCCGCGGCCCGGCATTGACCGAATCTGACGCGGCGCTGCTCCGGCTCGCGGCCGGCGGCGACCGCGCGGCGTTCGACCGTTTCGTCACCCGGCACCAGGACGCGGTCTTCCGCTACCTGCGGATGGTCGCGGGCAGCGAGGCTGATGCCGAGGACGCCCTGCAGGAGGCATTCCTCGCGGCCTGGCGTTCCGCCGATGGCTTCCGGGGCACCGACTCCGCCCGGGGATGGATCCTCACCATCGGGCGGCACGCGCTGCACCGGTTGCACCGGCGCCGCGCCGACGAGCCCGCCGATCACCTGTCGCTCGAGACTTTGGGTTGCGAGGCGGGGTGGGGCTGCGAGCTCGGCGAGGAACCCGTGGCCGTGGCCGACCGGCGGGCGCTGCTGGAGGCGGCCCTCCAGCACCTCGGCCCGCTGGACCGGGAGGTCATCGTGCTGCGGGAACTCGAGGGATTTTCCGGGGAGGAGGCCGCCGCCCTGATGGGGCTGGGGCTCCCCGCCCTCAAGACCAGGCTGCACCGCGCGCGGCTGCGGCTGGCCGCCGAACTGCGGAGGGCCCATGCCGGATAGCGAGCGGATGGTCGGGGGACTGCGCTGCCGCGAGGTGCTCGAGCGGCTGTCTGATTACCTGGACGGCGACCTCGGCCCGGCGGAGGTCGCCCAGGTCCAGGACCATGTGCGCGGCTGCGACTGGTGCGAGCGGTTCGGCGGGGCATTCGCCCGCCAGGTGGCGGAGCTCCGGAAGGAACTGGCCGTGCCGCCACCGCTCGATCCGGAGCGCGCCCGGCGGCTGCGCGAGCGGCTCGCGTCCGAGTCGTGACCCCGGAGCCGGGCGGCTAGGCCCGGCGCCGCGCCGCCGGCTCCCGTGGGGTCTCGTAGTCCCCGGGCTCCGGCGGCCGGATGCTCAGGTCCACCGCGACGAACAGCGTCTTGGACCACGGGAAGAACAGCACCGGGAAGGTGAGCATCAGCCCCATCCCGCCCCACCACAGCAGGTCCCACGGCGGTTCCGGCCAGGTGCGGACCAGCACTCCCACGAGGCTCAGCGCAAACACCCCTTCGGTCACGAAGAGGTTGATGGTGTTCGACCCCACCCAGTAGCCCCCTTCCGGCTCGCGATCGAACCGCAGCCCGCAACTCGGGCAGCTGGGGCACATCCGCAGCCACGCGACGAAGACCGGCCCGCCGCCACAGGCGGGGCAGCGCAGCCGGAGGGCGCGGGCAAATGGGACAAGTCTGCGGAACGGCATGATGGGCCAATCTACCTCCGCGCCCCGTGATCGGGAGCGGCCTGCTCGGCATTGCGGCTCAAGCACGGTTGCCCGCCGCCCGAGAGTCAGTCAGGAAGGTCGCGTGCCCATCACAACCTACCTGACGGGAGGCGGGAACATGAGCATCAGTCTCGAGGCGATGGCAGGTGCCAAGGCGGAACTGCAGCAGGCCATCGCGGCGCACGCGATCTGGAAGAGCCGCCTCCGGAACGCGCTGGCGCATGGCGGGTCCGACCAGGATGCCGACGTCGTCCGGCAGGACAACCAGTGCGCCTTCGGGAAGTGGCTCTACGGCTGCGACGCCTCGCTCAAGCGGGCCCCGTTCCATGAGGCCGTCCGCCGCCTGCACGCGGAGTTCCATCAGCGTTCCGCCGAGGTGCTCTCACTGGCGCTGTCGGGCCGGAAGGCGGAGGCGGAGAAGCTGCTGGGGCCGAAGGGGGCGTGGACCGAAGCCTCGGTGGCGCTGACCGCGAAGATGATGGAGTGGCAGCGGACCTTCTAGGCGGGGCGGGGCGGGCGGGGGCGGCGGCCGGCGAGGATCATCGCCGCGGCCTCGCCGCAGCGGGGCCGCCCTTCGCGATGATGCGGGCTGTGGTCTCGTCATCCTGCCGACCGAGCTGCGCGGCAAGGGCGATGACCATCGCGCGCTGGCTGTCCTGCTCGCGGTCGGCCACGGCCTGCCGGCGGGCACGGAGCCCGGTCCAGCCGGCCGCCAGCAAGAGTCCCCCGAACATGGTGGTGGCGGAACCCGTCGTCTCGCGCGGGACCCACCCCCGGATGCCCGCCACCAGCAACCCGAGCGCGAGCCCCGCGAGCAGCAGGCAGCCCCAGGTCAGGAGGCGCAGGGCGCGGGTCCGCTCGCTCACGGCGACCGCGGCGCGCCGGCGCAGCGGCCACACGCTCAGCCCTCGTCCTCGCCGCCGAGCTCGTAGCGCTCGTCCACGATCGCGCTGAGGCGGTTGAGCGCCGCCCGCAGCTTCGGGACGACCGGGTCCGCGCTCCGGGCCCAGACCACCAGGTCCCACGGCTGGTCCGCGAAGGCGTCCGGCGGCATGGCTTCCTCGCCGGCAAGGAAGAGCAGGTCCTCGACACTGGCCTCCGGATCGGTCCAGATGCCGACGGCCTCGTCCTCCCGGTCGGCGTGGGTCGTCTCGGCGGCGGCCTCGTCGAAGATGGCGGCGGCGGCCTCCGCGCCGCTGCCCCCGAGCACCACGGCGAGGCTCCCCTTTTCGATCAGCGCGAGCGCGAATTCCTGGGTCAGCTCCTGCAGCGCCTGGCCGCCGGCCTCGAGCCACAGCACCGCGACGGACACGCGATCGGAGTACGCGCCCGGCGCGGGCGGGAGGTTCAGGGCCGGGACGGTGGACAGGAAGACCCGCTTGTCTTCGTGATCGGGGAAGCGGGTGAGGGGCATGGTGAATAGTATCGCGGGGCGCGTGGCGAGTTCAACTTGGTCGGGCGCCGGCGCCCGCCTAGATGGGCAGGTCCTCGCGCACCAGGGCCAGGATCGCCGCCTGGGGCACCACGAGGTACTTCTTCTCCTCGAACGTGATCTCCACCGCCGCCTTGCGGAAGAAGATCGCGTGGTCCCCGACCCGGGCCTGCATCGGCCGCCAGCGCATCTGGCGGTCGGAGACCTTCCAGGGTTCGTCCTCGGCGGCGCTGGCCAGGTCGGGGGCCGGGTCGCCGGGTCCCACGGCGATCACCAGGCCGCTCTGTACTTGCTGTGCGTCGAGGGCGGTCGCCGGGAGGTACAGCCCCACCCGGGTGCGTTCCTCCCCTTCCTCGGGGGCGATCAGGACCCGGTCACCGACCAGGATCAGCTGCTTGCGGGGAAAATCCATGGGCGTCGGCTCAGGGCTGGCGGATTTCGAGGACCCGCAGGGTCCGCTGTCCGCGGGGGAGCCGCAGCTCGATCTCCTCGCCCACCTTCCGCCCCTTGAGGGCGCGTCCCAGCGGCGAGGCCAGCGAGATGTGCCCGGCCTCGATGTCCATCATCTCGGCCAGCACCAGCATGAAGGTCTCCTCCTCCTTGGTGTCGAGGTCCAGCACCCGCACGCTGGAGCCGAGGCCCACCTGGTCGGCCGGGGTCTCGGTGGTCGAGAGCTGGCTGACCTGCGCCAGCCGCTGGTGCAACTGGCCCAGGCGCGCCTGGACGAACTGCTGCCGCTCGAGGGCGGCCTTGTATTCGGAATTCTCCCGCAGGTCGCCCAGCTCCACGGCCTGGGCGATGGCCTGCGGGATCAGGATATTGAGTTCATGGCTGAGCTGCTCGATTTCAGCGCCCAGCTTGGCTCGCATCTCACGCAGCATGATGCCACTCGGGGGAAAAAAGGAAACGGCCCGGGCCAGATTCGTGACTCGCCCGGGGCGTCCAAGGTCGCTCGACCATTTCATTATATCCCCGGGCCGGGCGACTGGCCATAGGGTCTTGGCTAATGCCTTGCTCGGATGGAACTTACGCGCCGGCTCGGCGACTGGTTTCCGGACAGGAGGCGGCATGCGACTGGGGGTGGGATGGGTTCTTCCCTGGGTGGGCCTGACGCTGGCAACGCCGCTTCGGGGGCAGGAGGCGGCGCCGGCGGCGGACACGGCGCTGGTCGACCTGCGAGGGGTGGACACGACCATCGTGGTCGAGGCGCGTTATGCCACGGCCCTCAACTTCACCGGGGCGCCGTTGCCCGGGTACGGTCCCAATCGGATCCTGCTCCGGCGGGAGGCGGCCGCCGCGCTGGGCCGGGTGCAGCGGCGCCTGCTCTCGGGCGGGATGGGGCTCAAGGTCTTCGACGGCTACCGGCCGGTGCGGGCCTCGCAGGCCATGGTGGCGTGGGCCCGGCAGACAGGACAGGCACACCTGCTCGCCGAGGGCTATATCGCGAGCCATAGCAGGCACAACACCGGGCTGGCGGTGGACCTCACGCTGGTGGATTGGTCGGTGGGCGGGCGTGAGGTGAACATGGGCACTCCCTGGGACACTTTCTCCGAGCAGGCGCACTGGGCCAACGCCACCGGGCGGACGCTGCGGTACCGGCAACTGCTCCGGCGGATGATGGAGGCCGAGGGCTTCCGCCAGTACGAGAAGGAGTGGTGGCACTACAGCTTCGACGTCCCGGGCCCGGCGCCGGCCTTCGACGTGGAGATCCGGTAGGGCGCCTCCTGCCAGCCGCCCTACCGCTTCCCCCACGCCTCCACGTTCCGCTCCACCTGCCGGGCGTGGACCTCGAGGTGCTCGCCGTAGGCCACCAGCCACTGCTCCATGCCGTAGGCCCCGTGCTCGGTATGCCGTCCGGCCTTGCGCCAGTCGGCGTCGGTGAGCCGTTCCAGGAGGGGCACCGTGTTGGCGCGGACCGCCCGGATCGTGGCCAGCGCCAGCGGCATGGGGTGGGCGTGGTAGTCGAGGGTGGTGGCCCACCGGTCCTGGTCGTACCCGATGATCAGGGGCTCGGGCTCGGCCAGGAGGTAGCGCACGCGCATGTGGGCGTTGGCCTCGCTGTCGGCGCAGTGGACTGCAACTTCATGCACCGACCACTTCCCGGGGGCGGGGCGCCATTGCAGCGCCGCGGCGGGCACCGTGGCCAGCGCGGCCTCGAAGCGGTCGGGTCCCTCGCGGTAGCGCGCGATCCACGCGGCGCGTTCGGACGGCGTCAGGGGCATGTTCCCTCCCGGGTGGGGCTGTAACGCTGGACAGGACAGGTGCTGTGCAGGCCGCAGTTTACAGCGTTTTCAACGGATATCGTTGTCTTTTCTTCATGATTTCTTGACTCGGGGAGAGTGAAACGCTATTCTCTCGCTGGCATTTCCATGCCCCCCTGCACCTCTCGCTCTGAATGACAGGATGCGCGCACTGATGTCCCATTCCGCCGTCCGGAGGCTCCCGTCCTGGGCTCCGGTCCTCCTGCTCGTCGTGGCCCTGGCGCTCACGGGCTGCGCTCCCGACCAGTACCCCCAGACCACCCTGCTCCCGCGGGCGGACTACGCGCGCGAGGCGGACGACATCCTGCGGAAGACGCTCCTGTGGGCGACGATCGTCTTCGTGCTGGTGGAGGGGGCGCTGCTGGTCGCCATCTGGAAGTTCCGCGACCGCCCCGGGGCGGCGGAGCCGGTCCAGACGCACGGCAACACCACCCTCGAGATCGTCTGGACCATCATCCCGGCGTTCATCCTGGCGATGATCGCGGTGCCGACGGTCCACACGATCTTCAAGACGGCGCAGAAGCCGGGTCCCGACGCGCTGCAGGTGGAGGTGATCGGGCACCAGTGGTGGTGGGAGTTCCGCTATCCGCAGCTGGGGATCACCACCGCGGGCGAGCTGCGGGTGCCCTCGGGCCGCACGGTGACCCTCGAGATGACCACGGCGGACGTGCTGCACAGCTTCTGGCTGCCGCAATTCGCCGGCAAGCGGGACGTCTTCCCCGGCCGCTACAACAACCTCTGGTTCAAGGCCGAGGTCGAGGGGAACTTCCCGGCGCAGTGCGTGGAGTTCTGCGGCGCGCAGCACGGGCGGATGGCCTACCGGATCGTCTCGCTCAAGCCGGAGGAGTTCGACGCCTGGGCGGCCAACTTCAACACCCCGCCGAAGGACTTCAGCGCCGATTCCACGGCGGCGCAGCTGGTCCGGGACGGCCAGGGGCTGTTCCTGACCAAGGGGTGCGTGGGTTGTCATTCGATGTACCCCGCGCTGCCGCTGGTGGGGCCGAACCTGCACCACGTGGGCAGCCGGAGCCACATCGCCGCCGGCACCCTGCCGAACACCGACGAGAACCTGGCCAAGTGGATCCAGCATCCCCAGGCGTGGAAGCCCGGCGTGCTGATGCCCGACCTGGGCCTGACCGACCCGGAGGCGCAGGCCCTGGTGGCCTACCTCCGCGCCAACCAGTAGCCGCGCCGCCACTCGCGCCACACCGATCGAGGACCCGACATGGCAACAACCGCCCTGGAGCATGCCCCCGCGCACCACGAGGAGGCCACCGGGCTGTGGAGCTGGATCACCACGGTGGATCACAAGCGCATCGGTATCATGTACGGCCTGACCGCGTTCCTGTTCTTCCTGATCGGCGGCCTGGAGGCGCTGGTCATCCGCATGCAGCTGTGGGGCCCGGACGGGCGGCTGGTGAGCGCCGAGGTGTACAACCAGCTGTTCACCATGCACGGCACCACGATGATCTTCCTCGGGGTGATGCCGCTCTCGGCGATGTACTTCAACTACCTGATCCCGTTGCAGCTGGGCGCCCGTGACGTGGCGTTCCCCCGGCTCAACGCGTTCAGCTACTGGGTGTTCCTCTTCGGCGGCCTGCTGATCAACGCCAGCTGGCTCTTCGGTGCGGCGCCCGACGGCGGCTGGTTCGGTTACGCCAACCTGACGACCAAGCAGTACTCGCCGGGGATGAACATCGACTTCTGGACCGTGGGCCTGCAGATCCTCGGCGTGGCCTCGCTGGCGGCGGCGGTGAACTTCTTCGTCACCACGATCAACCTCCGCGCGCCCGGCATGAAGATGATGCACATGCCGATGTTCGTGTGGATGAGCTTCATCACCCAGATCCTGCTGCTGCTCTCGTTCCCGATCATCACGGTGGCGCTGATCCTCCTGATGATCGACCGGACCTTCGGGACGCACTTCTTCGTCCCCAGCGGGGGCGGCGACCCGGTCCTGTGGCAGCACCTCTTCTGGCTGTTCGGGCATCCCGAGGTGTACATCCTGATCCTGCCCTCGTTCGGGCTGGTGTCGGAGATCCTGCCGGTGTTCTCGCGCAAGCCGCTGTTCGGCTACGCGGCCATGGTCTTCAGCGGCGCGTTCATCGCCTTCGTGGGCTTCGGGGTGTGGGCGCACCACATGTTCGCCACCGGCATGGGGCCGTTCGCCGACGCGTTCTTCTCGCTGGCCACGATGATCATCGCC
>JBGAPX010000128.1:0-9806 GCA_044221045.1 Gemmatimonadales bacterium | reverse complement strand
ATCTCGGCCGGCAGGACCTCGGTGGCCCGCAAGGCGGCGGGGCGGGCGACGAGGTCTCCGACCGGCTCGTCGAACGCGGGCTCCACCCCTTCCCGATCCACGTGGGCGCCCATCCGTTCCAGCACCCCGAGGAAGCCGATCCGGGTGGGGTTCACGCACACGCCGCTCAGCCGCAGCTCTCCGCCCTCGGCCAGCACCGCCGCGGCCACGGGGAAGGCCGCCGACGAGGGATCGCCCGGCACCTGCATGTCGAAGGGCACCACCTGCCCCGTCGGCCGGAAGTGCACCCACTCCTGGTCGTCCTCCACCTGATACCCGAACGCGCGCAGCAGGCGCTCGGTGTGGTCGCGGGAGCGGCCGTGCGGCTCGCGCACCGAGACCGGCACACCCCCGGCCACGCCGGCCAGGAGCAGGCAGCCCTTGATCTGGGCGCTGGACACGGGCATCTCGTGGCGCAGGCCCGCGAGGACACCGCCGCGGATGCCGAGGGGCAGGGTGCCCTTCTCGTTGCGCTCGTAGATGGTGGCGCCCATCTGGGCCAGGGGGACGGTCACCCGGCGCATCGGCCGGCGGCGCAGGGAGGCGTCGCCGGTGAGTTCCGCCCGGAACGGGTGCGCGGCGAGCAGGCCGAGCATGAGGCGAGTCGTGGTGCCGGAGTTGCCGCAATTGAGGACCGCGGTGGGGCGGCGGAGGCGCCCGCGACCGGTGACCGTGACCATCCGGCCCGCGCCGAGCGGGGAGATCGTGGCGCCCATCTGGCGCAGCACGCGCGCGGAGGAGCGGGCATCGAGACTGGTGAGCAGCCCACCGATGTGGCTGGTGCCCCTGGCCATGGCGGCGAACAGGAGGGCGCGATGGGAGAGGCTCTTGTCGCCCGGAACCCGGATGGTGCCGCGGACCCGCATGCAATCCTCGTCGGTGGGAGGGCCCTCAAGGGACGGCCCGCCCAGGCCGATACTACGGACGACCGGGAGCGAGCCGCGCCCGGGGGGCGCTGGAGCCACCAACAGTACCGGCTCCCGGGGCCTTCCTCAACCTGCGTTCCCGACCGAGCGAACCCGCACCGATGCCCGCACCGAACGACCCCTCCCGTCCCGGCCTCGACGCCGCCGTCCAGGAATTCCTGGCCGCGACGGGACCGGCGCCCGCGGCGCCCAAGCCCCGACCCGCCGGGTCCGTCGCGGCCGCCGGCCCGCGCCGCCCCACCGGCCGGCCGGCCCAGGCGCCGGCGGCCGAGCGGAGCCTCGAAACGGCATACGACGAGGTGCTCAAGCACGAGGCGGCCAAGCGGCTGCGGCGCGACGCGCGGATGCCGGCCTGGCGCCGCGCCATCCCGCTGGTGCTCGCCCTGGCGCTGCTCGGTACGGCCGCCTGGATCCTGGTGGGGCGGCCGACGTGGTTGTATCCGCGGGAGCCGGTCCTGACCAGCCCGACCCGGGCGCCGATGGCACGGGCGTACATCAAGTCAGCCGCCAACCTGATCGAGGAATACCGCCAGCGCACCGGCCGGCTGCCCGCCAGCCTGGACGAGCTGGGCGTGCCGTTGCCGCAGATGGCGTACGCCAGGCGGCCGGACGGGAGCTACCTGATCACCACGGCCCTCGGTACGCACCTGTTCGAGCTCAAGGGCTCGGCCGAAGGCGTGGCGGAGCTGCGGGAGCGGAATCGATGATGCGCGGACGCCGCGGGTTCACGCTGGTCGAACTGATCACGGTCGTCGCGGTCCTGGGGATCCTGGTCGGTGTGTCCATTCCCCAGTACCAGCAGGTCCGCCGCCGCGCCGACGCCGCCGCGGTCGTGGGCGCGGTGCATGTGGTGCGCCATGCCGCCTACAGCTACAACGAATCCACCCAGGAGTGGCCGCCGACCGCCGCGTTCGGCAGCACCCCGCCGGGCCTCGCCGGCTACCTGCCCAGCGGATTCTCGCTCTCCCAACCGACCTTCACGCTCGCGTGGCTGTCCCTCGACGTGGTCCAGAACGGCCTCACCGAGACCACCCACACGATCGGCATCTCGGTGCCCGACGGGCTCACCTGCCGTGAGGTGGAATCCCTCCTCGGGGGCGCATCCAACGCCGATGTCACCGCGATCTGCTGGCCGGGCGGCGGGCAGGTGCAACTGAAGGTGGATCGGTAAGCCGGTCAGGCGGTCAGGCGGTAGGGCGGTAGGGCGTTGAACTCAGGTGAGGGGGCGGCGGTACTCGGCGGCGGCGGTCAGGAAGGCGGCCAGGCCGGCGCGGTCGTTCGCGGCAATCAGGCGGCGCAATTCGCCGAGCGCCGACTCCATGCCCTGCAGCGGAGCGTCCATCGCCGCGCGATTCTGCAGCAGGATCTCCACCCACATCTCGACCGGGCTCGCCGCGAGGCGGGTCGTATCCTTGAGGCCGGTGCCGAAGGCGGCCCCGGCGAGGGACGGCTCGCGTCCGAGGGCAGCCGCGAGCGCGCTCGCCACCGCCTGCGGGAGGTGGCTCGTCCAGGCCAGCCGGGCATCGTGCGCGGCGGCGTCGATGAGCACCGGCTGCGCGCGCAGCACGGCCGCCCAGAAATCCATGACCTCGCGGGCGGCGGCGTCTCCCTCCGGGCCGGTGGAGCAGACGTACACCACGGCATCCACGAAGAGGTCGGCGCGCGCCCCGTCCCACCCCTGCAGGTGTGTCCCCGCGAAGGGGTGTCCTCCAGCGAAGCGGGCGGCGAGTCCGGCCCGCCGGGCCCGCGCCACAATGGGGGCCTTGATGCTGGCCACGTCGGTGACCAGTGCGCCCGGTGCCAGGTGCGGCCCGAGCGTGTCGAGGAGGCCCAGGATGGCCTCCGGCGGGGCGGCCAGCACCACCAGGTCGGCGCCCGTGACCGCGCGCGCCGCCGAGTCGGCGAGATCGTGAATGGCCTGGGCCTTGAGGGCCCGCACGCCGCTGGCCCGGTCGGGCGCGTATCCGATCACGGAGCGCACGCCGGCCAGCCGTGCCTGCCAGGCCAGGGAGCCGCCGATGGCGCCCAATCCCAGCACAGCCAACGAGTTGGGGCGCATACAGTTTCCCCTGCGGACGGCCGATAGTGGGGGCGTGGGAGAGGTGCGGGCGGATCCAGTGGCCAATTCTACTCCGCGGCGCCCCGCTCCTCAACCGAAACGGATGACTCCGGCGCCGGGCCCGGCGCGGTGATTGGGGAGCGATGATCGAGCACGCGACGCGCGAGCGGACGGCGGACGCCTGGCTGCTGCAGACCCTGGTGGACTCGGGGCTGGTCTCACCGACCCAGCTCGTCGGCGTCCACCCGGGCCAGAGCGTCTGGCAGGCGGTGGTCGAGCATGGCATGGTCACCGACGAGGCGCTGGCCGCCGCCGTGGCGCGCCAGTTCCGGCTCAAGCTGGCTGACCTCGCCGGCGCCGACCCGCGCGCCACCCGGCTGGTGCCCGAATCGGTGGCCCGGAAGCACCTGGTGCTGCCGCTCTCCGCAGACGAACGGCATATCGTCCTGGCCACGGCCGATCCGCGCGACTTCAACGCCGAACAGGCGATCCGGTTCGTGACCGGCCGGGAGGTGGAGTTCCGGGTGAGCGCCCCCGCACCCTTGCTGGAGCGGATCGACGCCACCTACCGTCCCGAGCGGAGCATCGAGCGGATGCTCGACCGGCTGGAGCCGGCGGAGGTCGAGGCAGCGGTGGATGAGGGGCTGGAGACGGACCGGGACCCGGTGCTCGACGCGCCGGTGGCGAAGCTGGTCGACGCCATGATCTGCGAGGCGGTGCGCCAGGGAGCCAGCGACATCCACGCCGAGCCGGAGGACCACGCCACCGTGGTGCGCTACCGGGTGGACGGGGTGCTGCGCGAGGTCATGCGGCTGCCGGGGTCCGCCGGGTCGTCGCTGGTGCGGCGGGCCAAGATCTTCGCCAAGCTGGACGTGACCGATCCGCTGCACCCGCATGACGGCCGCGCGGCCATCCGGGTGGACGGCCAGCACGTGGACCTGCGGGTCTCGACGGTGCCGATCGCCCGGCGGGGCGAGAAGGTGGTCATCCGGATCCTCGACAAGACCAACCTCAAGCAGACCACCGACACCCTGGGCCTGAGCCAGGCGGAACTCACGCTGCTCTCCTCGCTGCTCGGCCACCGCGAGGGGATGCTGCTGGTGACCGGGCCGACCGGGAGCGGCAAGACCACCACTCTCTACGCCGCGCTCAACCAGCTCAAGACCGGCCGGGTCAACATCGTCACGGTCGAGGACCCGGTCGAGTACGACCTGGCCGGGATCTCGCAGATCCAGGTGAACGAGGCCCAGGGGCTGACGTTCGCCAGCGCGCTGCGCTCGGTCCTGCGGCAGGACCCCGACATCGTCCTGCTGGGCGAGATCCGCGACCAGGAGACCGCCAAGACCGCGATCCAGGCGGGGCTCTCGGGTCACTTCGTGCTCTCCACCCTGCATACCAACGACGCCCCGGGCGCCATCACCCGCCTGCGCGACATGGGGATCGACAGCTTCAAGGTCGCCTCGGTGCTCAAGGGCGTGCTGGCCCAGCGGCTGGTGCGCCGGGTCTGCCCCCACTGCGCGGTGGAGGTGCCGCTCGCGGACCTGCCCGCCGACGCGCGGCCGCCCGCGGAGTGGGGCACCCATCCGCGCGTGGTACGGGCGGTGGGCTGCAAGGCGTGCGGGGGCACCGGGTACCGGGGCCGCCTGTCGGTCGTGGAGATCATGCCCGTCGACAGCGAGGTGGCGCGGCTGATCCATGAGGACGCGAGCCCGGAGCAGTTCGGGACCGCGGCCCGGCGACTCGGCATGCGGAGCCTGTGGGAGAGCGGGCTGGACCGGATGTGGCAGGGGCTCACCACGCTCGACGAACTGGTGCGAGTCCTGGGCGAGCGGGTGCAGGACGACGGCTCCACGCTGCCCAACCGGCCCAGCGTGATGCTGGTGCCGGAGCAGGTGCGGGCCGCGATCGCCGAGGCCGCGCCGCCGGCCGCGGCGCCGGGGGCGGCGCCCGCCCCGGGCCAGCCCCAGGTCCTGGTGGCGGACGACGACGCGCAGATGCGGCGCCTGGTGCGCGCGGTGCTGGAACGGGAAGGGATGGTGGTCGCCGAGGCCAAGGACGGGCTGGACGCGCTCGACCTGGTGGCACAGCGTCGCTTCGACCTCATCGTGCTCGACATGGACATGCCCCGGCTCGACGGGCTCGGGGTCCTCGAGGAGCTTGGCCACAGCGTGCAGACCACGCAGATTCCGGTCATCGTCCTCACCGCGCGGTCGGACGAGACCGAGACCCGGGCGCTCGACCTCGGGGCGCAGGACTACCTGGTCAAGCCCGTGCGCCCGACCGCCCTGACGGCGCGGGTCCGCGCCGTGCTCCGCCGCATGCGGGCCTGAGCCCCAACGACCGATATCCCGGGAGCCATGGATGGCGACCATCCTGATCGTCGAGGACAGCCCCGACAACATGAAGCTGTTCCGGACCCTGCTCACCCTGCGGCAGCATGCCGTGACGGGGCTGGTGAGCGGCGAGGGGCTCCTGCCGGCCATCGAGCAGGCCCAGCCGGCGCTGGTCCTCATGGATATCCAGCTGCCCGGCAAGGACGGGTTCGCGCTGCTGGAGGAGATCCGCGCCTCGCCGCACCGCGCGCTGCGGGTGGTGGCGCTCACCGCCCATGCCATGGCCGGCGATCGCGAGCGGGCGCTCGCCGCGGGCTTCGATGGCTACATCACGAAGCCCATCGACATCCGGCTCTTCCCCGAGCAGGTGGCGCGGGCCCTGGGTGGCGAGGTCGTGACCACGTAGCGCCCGGGACTCACTGCCCCGGCGGCCGGCCGCCGGTCTCGCACCAGGGACAGAGCCGGATCTGGCTCACCAGCGACGGCGCCACGACCTTCCCCGAGTTCCCCCACTGGCTGTAGACGTAGGTCAGCACGTCCGCGACGTTGTCGTCGGTCAGGCGCAGCGCGGGCATGACCGCGTTGTAGGTGCGTCCGTTGACGACGACCGGGCCCTGGAGGCCGTTGAGCACGATCCCGACGGCCCGGCGCAGGTCGGCGTTCAGGAAGTCCGATCCGGCGAGGGGCGGGAACGATCCCGGGATGCCGCGCCCGTCGGCCTGATGACAGGCCTGGCAGGTCTGGGAGAAGATGCGCCGGCCCGACTCGACCTGCTCGGCCACGGTCCGGGGGCCGCGGGTGGTATCCCGCCGGGTGGGCAGCACCTGCGCCGTCGCGCCCTCCAGGAGGTAGACGTCGTCGCCCAGGCGGCCGCTGTACAGCGCCGGATTGGGCGGCCCCTCGACCTTGAGGGTGGCGAGCGCCCCCTTGTTGAACGCGCGGAAGAGCGCGTGATCGGCGATCGGGTAGACGCCGGGCACCTCCACCGTGAACTCGACGATGGCCGCGCTGCCCGGCGGCAGCGAGACGGTCTCCACGTTGGTCAGCGGCTGGCTGTTCCCGCCGAGGTAGACCCGATCGAAGGTCTCGCCACTGATGTGGAACGAGGCCGTGAGGTTCGGGCCGCCATTCCCGACGAACAACCGCACCGTCTCACCGACCGTCGCCACCAGCGACCGGTCCCCGGTGAGCGCGCCCACCGCCCCGTTGAAGACCACGTAGTCCGGGGTCTCCGCCAGCGCCTTCTCCCAGCTGAACGCCCGCATGCCCGGCTCGCCGAAGGCGCCGTCGGTATAGAACTCGCCGAGCATCAGGTAGTACTCCCGCCGGACCGGAGGCAGCCCCCCCGCCGGTTCCACCAGCATGAGGCCGTACATCCCGTTCGCCACGTGCATGCCCACGGGCACTGCCGCGCAGTGATACAGGAAGAGCCCCGGGTTGCGCGCCAGGAACTCGAAGCTGGTGCTGTGCCCCGGGGCCGTGAACGAGACCGCCGCGCCGCCCCCCGGCCCGGTGACCGCGTTGAGGTCGATGTTGTGGGGCATCCGGCTCTCGGGGTGGTTGTCGAGGTGGAACTCGACCCGGTCCCCCTCGCGGATGCGGATGAACTGCCCGGGGACCTGCCCGCCGAAGGTCCAGGCGGTGTAGTCCACGCCGTCGGCGAGCTGATGCCGGACTTCGCGGGTCTCGAGGTGCACGACGACGCGGCCCGCCGGCCGCCGCGCGAGCGGCGGCGGGACCGCCGGGGCATGGGACAGGATGGCGCGGCTGCCGCCGCCCTGCGCGGTGAGTCCGGCCGTGGCAACCAGCAGCAAGGCCGGCAGGAGCGACCAGGCCGGGCCGGCGGGGCGAGCGTTCATCCGTCCATCCTCCTCGAGGGGCACCGCGAAGCGGTCAGAAGCGCCGCAGCACGCGCAGGGTCACGCGCCGCGTCAGGTTGGTCACCACGAACTCCCGTCGGTGCGCCTCCGCCGCGAGGCTCAGCTCCAGCTGCCCCACGGTCGCATCGGCCCCGACCCGTCCGGACAGGAAGCGCTGATCCTCGAGCCCGCTCTGGCGCCAGTCATAGGCCTCCACCCCGGCCTGCACCCGGAGCCAGGTGGCCGGCGCGGTCATGAGCGAGACCAGGCCGGACAGGGCCCGCACGCGGGTGGGCCCGGCGCGCAGCTGGTTCCAGGTCGCCGAGAAGGCCAGCTGTGCCCCCTGGAGCGGGGGCGGCGCGAAGCCGGCCGTCACGGTGTGTTCCGTGGAGCGGAGGCCGAAGCGATCGGTGTCGCGACGGGTGCCCTCGAGGTCGACCCGGCCGGCCGGGGTGCCGGTGCGGAGGGCCACCGCGGTGGTGCGATCATCGAAGTCCGAGCCGGCGGGAAGGAGCCCGTTGGCCACCGCCCCGTGCTCCAGGGCCCGCAGCGACCGCCGGTGGCGGAGCGAGAGCCCGCGCACCTGCAGGGTGCCCTCGTACTCCACGCGCCAGGCGTCGCCCCGGGCCCCGGTGGCGGGCGGGTAGTACCGGTAGGTGACGCGCAGGGCATCGCCCACCTGGACCCGCCCGGTGGGCGGGAGGTCCACGACCGTGAAGCGGCCCGCGGTGCCAAGGGTGTAGTCGGTGCCCTCGACGTAGACGGTGGTCCCGCTCCCGTCGCGCAGCACGATGCTGCCCGGCACGACATCGAGTTCATCCAGGGTGATGCGGCGGGCGACCGGTACCGTATGCGGCTCGTCCACGACCGGCACGCCCTGCGCGAGCGGCCCCTCGCGGCGCCGGAACTCCCGTCCGACGGCCGCGGAGGCCGTCAGCCGGGCACGGGCGGGCAGGGCGAGGTTGATGCCGGCGCGTGGCGTGAGCGTCGCGTAGGTCTCCCGGGTGGGGCCCGAGGTGCCGGTCTGCCGCGCGCCGTCCACGCCGAGGGAGGCCCAGGAGGTCACCCGCAGGTCCACGCCGCCGCCCCACCCCTGCCCCACCGAGCGATTCGCCCCCACGGCGGCTGTGCCCCGGCGGTAGAACCAGGAGGTAGCGAGACGGCGGGTGTGCTGCAGCCGGAGCTGCTCGCTCCAGGCACTGCGCCGGCTGAACAGGAGCCCGTCCTCCTCCTGCCGCTCCAGGCTCGAGTGCAGTGAACTCCCCTTCCCCCACCGCAGGGTGTGGCGTCCCGCCAGCGCCAGGGCCTCGAGGGTGCCGCCGCCGATCCGGTCCTCGACGCGGAAGCGGTGCGCCTCCAGGGCCAGCTTGCTGTTGCTCGCGGACGCGCGAAGGGAGGAGATCCGCTGGTCGGTGCGGAACGTGGCCGTGGCCGGGCCGTTGCGCCATTGATCGGCGGTGGTGCGCTGGAAGGCGGCCAGGTGGAGCGGCAACCAGGGATTGCGCCAGGCCAGGTCGCCGCCGAACTGCGTGGCGGAGCCCTCGCGCCGGGTGCCGAAGCCACCGGTGGTCACCGCGGTGGCCCGGGTAAGGTTGCCGGTGAGGTGGAGGGGACGGTCGGCGAAGAGCCGGCCGAGCAGCGCCAGATTGAGCTGCCGGGCCCGGAGGGTACGATCGAACCCGGTCTGCACCCGTTGCTGCAGCGTCGGTTGCAGTGTCGCCGCCCAGGTGAAGACCCGGCGGTCCACCAGCGACCCCGCCAGCGGGACCAGGATCCACTCGCGAAAATCGCCGGACGAGGCGGCCGGCGTCCCCGCGACGCCGGTGCTGTAAGCCTCGGCGGAGGCGCCGACCTGACCCTGGCCGGCCGTGACGCCGATCAGCCCCTGGGCCGCCACGCCGGCCGGCAGGACAACCCAGAGCGCCAGCAGCGCAGCGACCGGGGGACGCCGGGCCGGCACCCGCCTCACTCCGTCCCGGCGGGTGCGGGGGGCGCCACGTGGCAGCGCTGGCAGGTGCCGATCGTGGCGGCGAAGGCATCCCGGCCGTTGTGACACTCACCGCACGCCTGGCCCTCCTTGATCAGGCGCATGGTCACCGTGTTGGCGCCCGCGCGCGGCTCGAAGAGCTGCATGTGGCAGGCCTTGCACCGGTAGCGGATCCGGTGCACCCAGTGCGGGAACGAGGCGGGCGCCAGCGAATCGGTCTGGACCTGCCGCGCGTTGCCGGTGGAGTCGCCGGCGCGCCGCAGCTGGACCGTGCCGAGGAACTCAGGCTCCGCGCGGTTCGGCGGCATCGCGAGGCGGGTATGGCAGCGTTCGCATCCGGTGGCGACGGGGAACGAGACCTTGCCGTGGCATTCGGCGCAGAACTTCCCCATGAAGATGTCGCCCATGGTGACCGGCGTGTTCCGGTAGGGGAAGATGCGGGGATGGCACTGCTGGCAGTCGATCCACTCGGTGTGGGTCGAGTGGGGAAAGCGGGCATCGAACGTGGTGTCGGGGCCCTGGTACGTGAAGTCGAACTTGAAGAGGAAGCCGGGCTCGGCGGGCGCCGGGCGGCCGGGCAGCACCTGCCGCGGACGGATGATG
>JBGAPX010000127.1:0-10245 GCA_044221045.1 Gemmatimonadales bacterium | reverse complement strand
CCCCACCGGCGACAGCATCGCCGCCGGCCCGGGCCAGTTCCTGCCCACCTACGAGAACGTGAACTTCGGCAAGCTCCGGGTGCTCGGCGTGGAAGCCAGCGGCCGCCTCCACCTGGGACGGGGCATCTCCACCGCGGCCAACCTCACCGTGTTCGACTCGAAGGATGTCCGCGACCCGACCAACCCGGTGGCGCAGAGCTACGGCCTGCGGGTGGGCGGCGAGGCCCGGTACGACCATCCGGGCAACCGGTTCTGGCTGGCCTACGGGGTACGGCACAACGGGGAACAGAAGGACATCGCCGTGACCCTGAGCCCGGTGGGCTCGCCGGTGCCTTCGTTCACCGTCATGCAGGCCCGGGCCGGCATGCGGCTCTTCACGGCGGGCCGCAGCAGCCACTCGGTGACGTTCGTGGTGGACAACGTGGGCAACACGCTCTACAGCGAGGCCTCGAACTCGAACTTCTTCCGCCCCGCCCCGGGCCGGAACCTCACGGCGTCCTACCGCGTCGACTTCTGACGCCCTCACGCAGCGGGGGCCGGGCACCCCAGGTGTCCGGCCCCCGTGGCCTGTCCGGGAACCTGCGCCATGCATCCCTCGGCCGTCCACTACATCCCGATCCTCACCACCTGCCTGGCACTGACCTTCGCGGGGGTGCTGTTCCGTCGCCACCGCGCCAGGGGCGGCACCCACCTGCTCTGGTGGGGCATCGGGATGCTGACCTACGCCGCCGGGACCATCACCGAGTCGGCCACGACCCTCTTCGGCTGGCACGAGCCGGTGTTCCGTCTCTGGTACATCACCGGCGCCCTGCTCGGCGGCGCCCCGCTGGCGCAGGGCACGGTGTACCTCATGCTCTCCCGCCGGACCGCCAACCGGCTGACCGTGGCCCTGGTGACCGTGATCGTGGTGGGTGCCGCGCTGGTGTGGGCCTCGCCGATCCGCCCGGAGCTGGTCGAGGCGCACCGGCTCTCGGGCCAGGTGCTCGGCTGGACGTGGGTGCGCATGATCAGCCCGTTCATCAACACCTATGCGCTGGTGTTCCTGATGGGCGGGGCGATCGTGTCGGCGGTGCGCTACGCGCGGAAGACGGAGACCCGGCAGCGGGCGCTGGCCAACGTGTACATCGCGGTGGGGGCACTGCTCCCCGGCATCGGGGGGACCTTCACCCGGCTGGGGCACGTCGAGGTGCTCTATGTGACCGAGTTTCTGGGCCTGGCGCTGATCGCCATGGGGTACCGCCTGAGCATCGCCGCCGGGAACGCCGGCCCGAGCATCCACCCGGCCCAGCAGGCGTCCGCGACCGCCTGACACCAGCGGCGGTCAGCCCATGAGGCGGCGCCGCTCCTCGTCCGTGAGCGGCGTGGCGCTCTCCGGCGTGATGAATACCGGAACCTCGAAGCGGGCCTTGAAGTTCACCCCCGGCAGCGACGACTCCACGTCCAGGTCCCAGCGGATGCGGTCGCGCGAGTTGCGCTCATCGGTGGGTGCGGCGTCCGGGGGAATCGCGAACGCCACCGGAATCTTGAGGCCCTCACCCGCCACCAGCGAACCCGGCAGCTGCCGCTTCTGCTCCCAGAGCGTGGTGGTCCGGGTGCTCCGGTTCTTGCCCGAGCCAGTGGTCTCGATCCGCACGCACTTGAGGTGCAGCGCCACGTCGCTCTCGGCCGGGAGCCCGCGCGGCACGAGGACCTGCCCCGCCAGCGCCCGTCCCACCACCCCCGGCCGCGTGGCGAGCTCGAAGACCGGCGAACCGAAGCGCCGCTTGCGCAGGATCTGGTGCACCGCCAGGCCGGCCAACGGGACGCCGATCAGCGGGAAGAACCACACCCACCCGTTCTCTCCCGATCCCCCGTCCCGGGACACCGACACGGCGGCCGCCCAACCGACCGCGTTGAAGACCACCGCCAGCCCCACGAGAATGCAGCCGGCGTTCCTGAAGTCGTCCTCGATCCGGCCCGAGGACCACTTCTCCGCCTGCCAGGGTTCGCCGCTCATGCGTCCGCCGCCCCAGTGGCGATGGGCCGGCCCGAGCCGGCCCATTCGGTCCAGGAACCGTCGTAGAGCGCCCCGGGCGTGGCACCGATCCGCTCCAGCGCGAGCAGGAGGTTGCAGGCGGTGGTGCCCGAACCGCAGGTGGCGATGATCGGCTGGTCGGGCCGGAGCCCCGCCCGCCGCAGTCGTTCCCGCACCGCCTCCACCGGGAGCAGCAGGCCCTCGGGGCCCACGAAATCGGTATAGGGCAGGTTGCGGGCGCCGGCCATGTGCCCGCTCGGCAGGCCCGGCCGCGGCTCAGGCTCCCGCCCCTCGAACCGGCCGGCCGCGCGCACGTCCACCACCTGCGCCGTGCCCCGCGCGAGCGCCGCTTCCACGTCGGCCGCGGTGCGCACGACGGTGCGGTCGAGCCGCGCGGTGAATCGCGCCGGAGCCACGGCGGGCACACCGGACTCCATGGGCCGCCCCGCCGCGCGCCACTGTCCGGCGCCGCCATCCAGCACCGCAACGGCCGCATGACCGAAGGCGCGGAACATCCACCAGGCGCGGGCCGCGCTCAGGTTGGTCCCGGAGCCGTCATAGACCACGACGGCGTCGTCATCGCCGACGCCGAGGCCGCCCACGTAGGAGCCGAACGCGGCATCCGGGGGCAGCATGTGCGGCAGCGGCGAGGCGGGATCGCTGGCGGCATCGAGGTCGAAGTAGCGGGCGCCGGGGAGGTGGCCGGCCTCGAACTCGGCGCGGGCGTTCCGGCCCGAGGGCGGGAGGTACCAGGAGGCGTCGAGCACCACCAGCCCCGGCGTCCCCAGCCGCTCGGCCAGCCAGTCGGCGGACACCACGGGAGGCATTGAGAAGGTCGGCATGATCGGGCCGTATCTTAGCTGGAACCCCCGACCTGAGCGAGAGGACCCCGATGCGTCATCCTGTGATGGGCCTGCTGGCCCTGCTCCTGGCGGCACCGCTGGCCGCGCAGCAACGCGCCGTCGTGGTCAACCGCGTCCGCCTCACCGACCAGCAGGTGCGGGAGGTCGAGACCCGGTGGTCGGTCCAGGTGCGCGACGGCCGCTACTGGTACGACGGCGTCTCCGGAGCGTGGGGCATGGACGGCGGGCCGACCGCGGGCTGGATCCTGCCCGGACTCGCCCTGGGCGGCACCCTGCCCGCCGACGCCTCCAACGGCACCACGGGCGTGTTCATCAACGGCCGCGAGCTGCCCGTGCAGGATGTCCAGGCACTGATGCAGATCACGCCCGTGTACCGCGGGCGCTGGTGGGTGGATGCCCGGGGCAACTTCGGCGCCGAAGGCGGCCCCGGCCTCGGCAACCTGTGGCTGCTCGCCCGGCAGCGGGGAGGCCGCAGCTGGTCGGTGTACGCCAACAAGGGGAACGACTTCATCGCCGGCGATGAGAACGGCTGCACCTACTTCAACAGCCGCGACAACGGCGCCGGCGGCAGCACCTCCTGGGCCTCGCCCGGCTGCTGACCCGGGTCCGACGCCACGAACGCAGACGAGGGCTCCCGTCCGCGACGGGAGCCCTCGTGGCGTCAGCCGGCGCCGCTAGCGCCGTGGGCGCTGGGGCGCAGCCGGGGCGGGCTGCGGGGCCGGCGGCCCCTGGCCAGGGCCTTCCGCGCCTGGCACCACCTTCACCGCCTCGATGGTGATGTCGAGGGTCACTTCGTCGCCGAGCAGCACCCCGCCGCCTTCCACCGCGCGGTTGTACGCCACCCCGTAGTCGAGCCGGTTGATCTTCGTGGAGACCGCGAACCCCACCCGGTCCCGGCCCCGGTTGCCCGGGGTGATCCCGTTGTAGGTACCGGTCAGCGTGATGCGCCGGGTCCGGCCCCGCATGGTGAGGTCGCCCGTCAGGCTGATCTCTTCCCCCTGCACCGTCACACCGGTGCTCACGAAGGTGATCTCCGGAAACGAGTCGGTGGCGAAGAAGTCATCCGAGCGGAGGTGGGTGTCCCGCCGCTGGTTATTGGTGGAGATGCTCTTGGCGCGGATGGTCACCGTGACCGAGCCCTTGGCCCAGTCCGACGGCTCACCGGTGATGGTGCCTTCCCAGTCCGTGAAGGTCCCGGTCACCCGGCCCACGAGGTGCCGGATCCGGAACAACAGCTCGGAGTGCGTCGGATCGATCTGCCAGGTCGTCGCGGAGCCTGTATCGGGCAGGGCCACCGTGGCAGCGTGCGCCGCCGGCGGGGCCATCAGCAGGGCGAGGGAGGTCGCAAGGGCCAGCATGGATGCTCCAGAAGGGGGTAAGGGGCGCGCGGGGGCGCGAACACGACGGCGCCCCGCCACGGTAGGTTACGCCGTGGACGGGGCCACCGTTGAGTACCCAGCCGCCGCCCGGGGGTTCCCCTACCGGTGCTGCCCCAGGCCCTCCGCGGCCAGTCGTCGCACCTCCGGGTCGGTGTCCTTCATCGCCCGCACCAGGAAGGGGGTGACGGTCGAGTCCTCGATCGAGCCCAGGGCGCTGACCACCTCCCGCCGCACCTGCACGTCGGCGTCCTCGAGCGCCCGGCCCAGGCCCGGCACCGACCGGGGGTCGCCGATCGACCCCAGCGCGCTCGCCGCGGATTGCCGGATCTCCGGATCCTGGTCCCGCAGGGCCTGGATCAGCGACTCCGGGGCGCGCTCGAGGTCGTCCAGCGACCCGAGGGCACTGATCGCCTCGTGCCGCACCGTCCGGTCCGGGTCCCCGTCGCGCGCCCGAGCGCTCGGCCGCGGCCGGGTCCCTCGATACTGCTGAGCGCGGGGATGCGGCGGCGGCCCGCACGTCGGCCACGCCGCGGTCCTCGAGCCGCCCGATCAGCCCCGGCACCGCCGCGCGGTTCTCGATGCTGCCCAGTGCTCTGCGGCCGCGCGGCGCAACTCGGGCGACGGCCCGCGCAGCAGTTCCGCGACCGACGGGCTGCCTCGGATCCTCGATCGAGCCCAGCGCCTCCACCGCCGCGAGCCGGACCCCCGGATCCCGGTCCTCGAGGGCATCCACGAGCGCGGGCGTCGCGGCGGCATCCTCCAGCGACCCGAGTGCCCGGGCGGCTTCCTCCCGAACCTCGCTGTCCCGGTCCCGGAGCAGGGGGAGCAGCGGTCGCGTGGCCCGGGTATCCTCGATGCTGCCGAGGGCGTAGGCCGCCGCCCGGCGCACCGCCGGTTCGGGGCGGTCCAGCAGCCGGGTCAGGCCCGGGACGGCCCGCGCGTCCTCGTATTCACCGAGTGCCCACGCCGCCAGGCGCACCACGTCCGGCTCGCGGTCCCCCAGCGCCTGCAGGACCGCGTCGAATGCCCCCGGGTCCTCCGAAATGCCAAGGCCGAGCAGCGCCGCCTCGCGCACGCGCCCATCGGCGTGGCGCAGACTGGCGCGCAGCCCCGCCGCCGCCTCCGCCAGCGGGCTCATGCCCAGGAGCCGCGCCGAGGCCCGCCGCACGCAGGGCTCCGGTCGCGCCAGGGTCGTGAGGAGCAGCGGGACGGCTCGACGATCGGTGATGCCGCCCTGGTAGGCGAGCCGCGCCGAGTCGACCGCGGGGCGGCGGTCCCGCAGTGCGGCGACCTCGCGGCCGCTGCCCCACCAGCCGTTGCCGAGCATGTCCACGGCCAGCTCGCACACCGAGGCCTCGGTGGCCGCCAGCGCGGTGAGCAGGCCCGCCACCTGTGCCGAGTCAGGGCCGGGTCGGGAGTCCTCGCGGGAAAACCGGGGGGGCCGGGGCACCCGGATCCCCGGCATCTGAAACCGGGGGAATGCCATCGCCCCTGCGACCGGCGGCGCCATCGGGCGCGGGGGCCGCGGCGGTGGATTGGAAGGTGCGGCGGCGGCCTGCAGCAGCACCGCTGCGCCCAGGGCCATGAGTCCGGCGGCCATGGCTACTCCGACTCCCGCTGGCCCAGCGCCATCGCCGCCTGCCGCCGGACCACCGGATCCTCGGAGCGCAGCGCGCCGACCAGCGCCTCGAGCGCGCTGCGGTCGCGGACCTCGCTCAGTCCGTTGATGGCCGCCTCACGGACGTCCGCATTGCCGTCGCCGAGCAGCGCCTTGAGCGCCGGCACCGCCCGGGCATCGCCGATGTTCCCCAGCGCGTAGGCCACCTGCTGGCGCACATCGGCCGACTTGTCCGTGGCCATGGCCAGCAGCTCGGGCGGCGCCTGGGTGAGCCCGGCCTGGGCGACAGCACTCACCGCCATCTGCCGGATATCCGCGGAGGGATCCTTGAGGAGGCGCGTGAACGCGGCGACATACCGCGGGTCCGGTGGGGAGTCCTCCTCGCCCTCGTGCAGGCGGCTCAGCGCGTAGGAGATGGCCACGTGGCGCAGCTCGGCATCCGCGTCGTTCATCGTCGCGAGGACCACATCCACGGGCACGCCGTCGGGGAAGTTGCTCAGGGCTTCGAGAGCGCAGCGGCGCACGTCGACCGAGCCATCCTTGAGCAGGGCCAGCAGGCCCGGCACCGCGCGCCGATCCTCGAGCGACCCCAGCGCCATCGCCGCGTAGCCCCGTACCTGGGCATCGGCGTCGCCCAGGGCCGCGATGAGCCCCGGGACGGCCCGCGGGTCCTCGAGGTTGGCGAGCGCCTGCGCCGCCGCCCGCCGGACGTCCACGTCGCGGTCCTTGAGGGCGTCGATCAGCGCCGGCACCGCAATGTTGGTCGTGTCGCGCCGGCGGTCGCCGCCGGCGTCCGCGTACGCCCGGGCCGCGGCCAGTTCATGGGAGACATCCGCACCGGCGAATGCCGAGGGGGCCAGCGCCGGCATCGGCGCCCGCGGCGGGCGGGGCGACGTGGCGACCGCGACGGGCGCCCGCGCCGGGGCCCAGCCCTCGCTGCGGAGCCGGGCGAGGTCGGCCCGGGCCGCGCGCCACTCGGCCGACCGCATGCGGGACCAGAAGCGCCGCAGGGTGCCGGTCGTGTCGGCACGGGTGGAATCGGCCGTGGTGTCGGGCGCGACCGGTTGCTGCGCGTGGGCCGTGACCGTCGGGACGGTGACGGCCGTGACGCCGAGCAGGGCCACGGCGCCGGCGGCGAACCAGAGTGTGCGGGGAGCGTTGGGCATGACACGACCCTCGATGAGGCGGTGGATGCGGGTGACCAGCTGGGAGCGGCGTTCCGCCATGCCCGCGAGGGGCACCGGCTGCGGCGTGGCGGTCACCCACTCCGCCACCTTCACCAGGCAGGACGCCAGCGAGACGCCGGAGCCGGTGCGACGCACCGCCCAGTCGTCACAGAGGTACTCGGCCGCCTCCTGCAGCCGGACGCGCGCCAGCCGGTTGAGCGGCTGGAAGAAGAACACCCGTTCGATGGAGCACCCGAGCGCAAGCCAGAAGGGATCGCGCCGGACCAGGTGCGCCAGCTCGTGCGCCAGGAGCGAGCGCTGCTGCCCGGCGTCCAGCTCGGTCAGTGCCGCCTCCGGCAGCACGATCTCATCCCAGCCCAGCGCCACGGGGCTCGCCAGCCCGGCCGCCCGGGTCAGTCGCACCGGCCACCGGACCCCGCCCGCCACGCACAGCTCGCCCACCATGGCGCACAGCACGGGGTCGGACACCGCCTCCCGGGGCCCCATGCCCTGCAGGGCGCGCCGGCGCTGCAACAAGTACAGCCCGATCAGCGCGGCACTGATGGCAGCCCAGCCCCACAGCGCCAGCGTGAGACCGCGACCGGTCGATGCCGGCCCGGCCTCCAGCGACGGCTCGGGCGCCGCCGCCGGCACCCGGACGGTCGGCACGTCCTCCCGCGGCGCCCGGGCCGCGGGCCCCGCGGCCTCGGTCGCCGGCAGGAGACCCTGCCAGGGGAGTTCCGCCGTCGGGGTCACGGGCGCCGCGGTGGAGGACAGCGCCAGCACCCCGCTCAGGGGCTGGAACGGCAGGACGGTCTGCAGCGTGGCGGTGAGCAACCCACCGACCATGCCGGCCTTCCACAGCACGTCGCGGCGCGCGGCACTCACGCCGGCCCGCCGGGTCAGTGCCCAGGCCAGCCCGAGCAGCACGGTGCTGTGCAGCGCATAGGTCAGCAGCCAGCTGCCGGCGAAGGTCTCGAATTCACTTGGCATCGGAATGCCCCCCCTTGCCTGCCTGGGCTCGCTCCAGCATCGCCTGCACGCGCTGGAGGTCGCCGGGACTGATTTCCCGCTCGCTGAGCAGGTGCGAGACGAGCGCGGTCACGTTGCCGTCGAAGAGCTGTTCGGTAAGTTCCCGCACCATCGAGTGCCGCACGTCGGCCTCGGTAACCAGCGCCCGGTACACGTACTGCCTGGCGCGGGTCTCGTGGGCCACCACCCCGCGGCGCTCCAGGCGGGACAGCAGGGTGGCCACGGTGGTCAGGGCCAGGCCGCGCTCCGGCTTGAGCGCATCGCAGATGTCGGCGACGGTGGCCTGCCCTCGCTCCCAGAGCACCCGCAGGATGGCGATCTGGAGTTCGGTCAGCTGGTGGATGTCGGACACGGAGCCTCGGTAGCACTGGTGAAATCCGGTGCCGGCCACCGGAGCCGGCGTTGACTACACCTGTAATATTACGCTTGTAGTGATTCCGTCAAGACGGGACCACCGGCGGCGGGGTTTCAGGCTGCGCCGGGATGACGGAAACCGGGACGGCGCCGCCATCGTACCTCGCCCGGCCTCCCCCACCCCGAGGATTCCCGGATGCGTCCCTGGCCCGCGGTTGCCGCCCTGCTCGTGCCGACGATGCTCAGCGGCCAGGCGCATGGCCCCACCAGCTCCGCCTGGCTCTCGCTGCTGCCCGGCGGCTTGGCCAAGCGGCAGTTCATCATCGACTGCACCAACTGCCATCAGTTCGACAGCGTGGTCACGCTGCCTGAGGGGCGCGAACGGACCCGGGACGAGTGGGCGGCCGCGGTGCGCAAGATGCTCGAGTACGCCGGCAGCACCACGTCGTTCCCGATCATCTCCGCCGGTCGTGACCCCGACTCCACCGCGGCCTGGCTGGTGGCGGCCCTCGCGGGGCGCCGGCCCGTGGCGGCGACGCCCCCGCGGCTCGGACGGGCGGAGGTCACCGAGTTCCCGATGCCGCTGGCGACCGACCTGCCGCACGACCTGGCCTTCGACGCGGGCGGACAGGTGATCATCACCGGGATGTTCAGCCACGTGCTGTACCGCCTGGAACCGCAGCGCGGGACGATGACGACCGTGGCATTGCCGGTGCCCAGGGCAGGGCCACGCGCGATCGAGGTGGACGCCCGGGGAGACTGGTGGGTGCTGCTGGGCGGGGCGGAACTCCTGGGGCGCTACTCACCGGCCAGCGGGCGGTGGTCCACCTGGCCGCTCGGGATGTACCCTCACAGCGTGGCGCTCGACCAGGATGGCGCGGCCTGGTTCAACGGACACTTTACCCGCATGCCGGAGCAGGTCGGCCGGGTGAACCCGGCCAGCGGCCGGGTCGAGACCTTCGACCTGCCACCCCACCCGCGCCTGGCGCGTACGCCGGGCGGCCCGATCCCCTACGAATTGCGGGCCGGGAGCGACGGCACCATCTGGGGATCCGAACTGCAGGGGAACCGGATCTTCGCCTTCCACCCCGCCACCCGCCGCACCCGGGTCTGGGACCTGCCCACGCCGATGAGCGGTCCCCGGCGCTTCGACATCGGGCCCGGTGGCACGCTGTGGATTCCGGCCTACGCCGCGAACAAGCTCATCCGCTTCGAGCCCACGGGCCAGCGCTTCTCCGAGTTTCCCCTCCCCGTGCCCGACGCGCTGCCCTATGTGGTGCGAGTGGACCCGGCGCGGGACGCGGTCTGGATCGGGACCGCCGGCGCCGACCTGGTGTTCCGCTTCGATCCGCACACCGAGGACTTCACCGCCTACCCGCTGCCGAGCGCGGGGGCACTGATCCGTCACCTGGCCATCGACCCTTCGAGCGGCGACGTCTGGCTCGCCTACGGCGCCTCGCCGTCCCGCACCAGCGCGCGGGTGGCGCGGCTCCGCCCGCGCTAAGGCCGCGCGGCCCAGGCCAGGCCGTCAGGGCCGAGCCCGGTCTCGACCTCCGCCACCACCGCCAGGCGCTCCAGGTCGAGCACCGCGATCCCGCCGGCCTGGCTGCGCGAGACGAACGCCCGCCGGCCGTCGGACGAGGGCACCAGGCCGATCGGCGTGCCCGGCACCGGGATCCGGCCGATGACCGCGCGTCGGTGCGCATCGATGACCACCACGGCATCGGCGCGGGCGTCGGAGGCGAGAATCCGGCCGCCGTCGGGCGTGAAGGCAAGGCGGATGGGCATGGTCCCGACGGGCAAGGTGGCGATCACTACC
>JBGAPX010000126.1:0-10310 GCA_044221045.1 Gemmatimonadales bacterium | reverse complement strand
CGTCGGATACCCCGGAGGTCCGGATCGTCGCGAGCACGCGGACCACGTCGCCGTAAGGGACGCGCCGGTCCGCGCGGAGGTAGACGGACTTGGGGTGGCGGCTCTTCACCAGCGCGGCGAAGGTCAGCCGGAAGTCATTGTACGAGACCCGGGTCTCGTCAATGAAGATGCGGCCCTCCCGGTCCACGCTCACCACCATCCCCTCCTGGGCGGTGATCGGCCGGGCCGCGGCCTGGGGCAGCTGGACGTCCACCCCGCCCTGCATGATCGGCGCGGCGATCATGAAGATGATGAGCAACACGAACGCGACGTCCACCAGGCTGGTGACGTTGATGTCCGCGTTGAGCGGCAGCTCCCCGTGGCCCCGCAGCCCGCCGCCCCGACCGACGCCCCACCCCATGCTAGAGCAGCCCCTCGCGCGCCATCGTGCCGATCAGCTCGTTGGCGAAGCCCTCGAGCTCGCCGGCGAAGAGGCTGAGCCTGTTGACGAACAGGTTGTAGGCAATGACCGCCGGTATGGCAACGGCCAGGCCAGCCACCGTGGTCACCAGCGCCTCGGCCACGCCGGGCGCCACCGCGCTGATGTTGCCCGAGCCCTTCGAGGCGATGCCGATGAACGCGTCCATGACGCCGAGCACCGTGCCGAGCAGCCCGAGCAACGGCCCGACCGACCCGATGGTGGCGAGCCACGGGATGAAGCGCGCCATGTGGTCGCGCTCCGAGGCCACTTCCTTGCCCAGCACCATCTTCAGTGCCTCGAGCTGGGTCATGCTGAGGGTCCCCTGCGCCGGGGGCTGTCCGGCCTCCCGCAGGGAGCCCGGGCGGAGGTCGCCGAGAAAGGACAGCCCCTCGCGGAACAGCCGGTTGAAGGGCGAGGGCGGCAGCTTCATCACCGCGTGGTAGGCATCCTTGAGGCGCGTGGTCCGTTCCAGCTCGGCGAAGAACCGGTTGGCCTGCCGCCGGCCACGTCGGAATTGCCACCACTTGAGCACGATGACAAACCAGGAGATCGCCGAGAAGACGATCGTGATGGCAAGGACGACCTTGGTCTCGGTGCTCGAATGGAGCACCAGTTCCCAGGAAGAGGAGGGGAGCGCGGGTCCGGCCTGGAGCATCAGCGGCACCATCGAAGCGGGGGAGCGGGCAGTTCACGGGCCCCGCCCCGCACGACGCGAACCGGCACGTCGTTCATGCGGAGCGGGGCCCGGAAAGGATAGGCAGGGTGGCCCCGCCTCAGGAAGGCAGCTTGGCGATCTGGCGGGCTTCGGTGCCCGGCGGGATGTCGGGATGCACCACGCTCACCACCCGGGCGGTCGCGGTCCGCTCGCCCACGTGCACCACCTGGACGGTGCCCATCGGGTCGTCGGTGACGGTTGCCATGTCGACCCGGCTGCGTGCGCGCTGCCGGAGCTCGAACAGGTCGCCAATGGCCACGCCGTCCTTCCGGCCGCGGTTCAGGAAGACGACGTCCTGCGGGCCGGTGAGGGGCTGGCGATCCCGGTGCGCCAGCAGGTTGGCCTGGACCCCGTCCGAGATCGGCACGGGACGCACGTTCCCCGGGTCGACGAAACGCTCGGCCGGCAGCACCACCTGGTGGTCCCGCACGGGGGCGTAGGTCGCAATCACCTCGGCCACGTTCTCCGGCCGGCTCACGTCCACCACGCGCACCAGGCCCGTGGGCGCCACCACCTGGCCGTAGCCTTCGACCGTCTGGCGCACCAGGCCCACCATGAGCGTGTCACCGACCTGGTAGGTCCCACCCACCGGCGGGACGATACCGATGCGGGCGTGGAGCGTCGCGGTGGTGCGGGCGGAGACCTCCTCGATCTGCAGCGGCGTGGTGGTCCCGAGCACCCGCCCGAACGGCAGCTGCTGGTCTTCGGTCAGGAAGCCGGAGCTGTAGAACTCGCTGCGCCGGATGGGGCGGTAGTTCCGCTCCAGGGCCAGCTCGAGACTCGGCCCGACCTGTCCCAGCCGCCGGCGATCACCCACCAGGGGCGTGAGATCGACATCGTCCCGGTCATCCGACACCGGCTCCTCGGCGATGTCGGCCACCTGCGGCTCGGCGAGCCCCGCGGCCGCCGGCTCCTCTGCCGCGGCCTCGGCGGGTGCTTCCTCGGCCGGCACCCCCGCCTGCGGCTGCGCCTCGACCGCCACCGGCGGGCCACCGGCCGGCAGCGGGGTGTCGGTCGCCGGCACCGCGGCGACATCCGCCCCACCCGACAGGCGCAGGACCTCGTTGGGGTAGATCCAGTGCGGATCCTCGACCACGTTGGTGTTGAGCCGGTAGATCTCGGGCCACAGGAACGGATCGCCGAGATACTGGCGCGCCAGGTCCCACAGGGTGTCGCCAGGGCGAACGGTATGGGTCTCAGGACGCGCCTGAGCCCCGGCCGCGAGAGGCAGAGTCAGCGCCGCAAGCACCACGCAAAGGCGCAACCGAGCGGAAGTGGACATCACGCTACCCTCAAGGGTGGGAGACGGGGTAACCCAATATATGACATGGGGCTTCGTCGCGCCACTCAGAGACTAGATGAGGCGGGCTGCCGTAAGTCGAAGGGAATGATACGGTTGGGCTGGTGACGGCAGTCACACCCCCTCCGCCGGGCGCCAGCGCCGGGCCGGCACGGCCGGAGACGCGCCGGCCGCCGGCCGCTCTCGAGGGGGCGGCTGGCGGCCGGGACGCAGCTCCAGGTCCGGGCAGCGGATGGTCAGAACGGGAGGTCGTCGTCCTCGCCGTCGAGCGCGCCGGGGAAGTCGTCGAAGGATTCCTTGCCACCCTCCTTGGCGTCCTTCTTGGCTGGCGCCGCCGGACTGGCGGCCGCCGCCCGCGCCGGGGTGAAGCCGGCGCCGTCCCCGCCCGCCCCGCCCTTGCCGGAGAGCATGATGATCTCGTTGGCGATGATCTCCGTGGTGTAGCGCGTCTGGCCATCCTTGTCCTGCCACGAGCGGTACTCGATCCGCCCCTCGACGTAGAGCTTGTCGCCCTTCTTGCAGTACTTCTCGATCACGTCGGCGAGCCCCGTGCCGGCGCCGCGGGCGTTATTCCACGCGACGATGCGGTGCCACTCGGTCTTCTCCTGCTTGTCGCCCCCCTGGCCGCTCCACTGGCGGCTGGTGGCGAGGCTGAAGTTGGCGACGCGGCCGCCGCCGCTGGTGCTGCGCACTTCGGGATCCTGGCCGATGTTGCCGATCAGGGTCACCTTGTTGAGGCTGCGACTCACGGGAACCTCCACTCCTGGGGGACAGTTGGTCTGGACGGACGGGTCGAGGATAGCTGCGACCGCCGCCCGGCGCCTACACGAAAGCTAGCGGGATGGGCACGGAATCACGCGCCGTCGGGAAGGGCGAGGCGGAGGACAATGGCATCCTCGACCGGATTCCGGTAGTACCCGGAACGCCGCCCCACCTGGCGGAAGCCGCGGCCCTCGTAGAGGGCGCGCGCCCCGTCGTTCCCCGCCCGCACCTCGAGGTAGACCTGCCGTGCCCCGCGGGCCTGCAGCAGGGCCAGCCCTTCCTCGAGCAGCCGGGAGCCGAGGCCTTCCCGGCGATGCTCTGGCGCCACGGCGAGGTTCATGATCTCGCCCTCCCCCGCCACGGCACGCCCCACGAGATACCCGCCGATCCGGCGATCGGCCTCGGCGACCAGGCCGATCCCGAGGGGGAAGCGGAACACCTCCTCAAATGCGGCGGCGCTCCAGGGGTCACTGAAGCAGCGCTGCTCGATCGGCGCGATGCGCGCCGCGTCAGCGGCCCGCGCGGGCCGGATCAGCCAGGGGTCGGCCATGCTTGAGTTCCCACTGGACCTGGGCCTCCGCGGGGCGACCGTACACCGGTTCCCAGGCGGCGGCCGCCGGCACCTGGCGCACCCCGCCGGCACGGCCCACGAGGCTCAGCAGCACCGCCGCGTCGGGCCAGGTGGGCGCACTCCCCAGGGTCGGTGCCGCGGGCCCGACGACCGCGGCCGGGCCCGGGACCAGCGCCGGCAGGGCCTCCGGGCGCAGCACCACCGGCGCGAGGACGGTGTCCACCCGGCCAGGACCGAACCGATATGCGGCGGCAAAGAGTTCGCCCCGGAGCGCATTGCTCACGGCGAGCACCACGCCGGGCCCCGGGTGCGCGGCGGCGCAGACCAGCAGCGAGGGCGCCACCCACAGCGGCATGCGACGCGCGCGGATGAGCGCCTGCGCCACGGCGGCGCCGACCCGCAGGCCCGTGAAGCTGCCGGGGCCGTCCGCGAGGGCGATACCCTCGAGGGCCCCGTAGCCGGTCCCCGCTTCGGCGAGGCAGCGCTCGATGCCGGGGAGCAGCTCCGCCGCGTGTCTCCGGGCGCCGACGACCTCGGTCCGGGCCGCGACCACACCCGGCCCGCCGAGGGCGACGGAGGCGCGGTCGGTCGCGGTGTCGATGGCGAGCCACATCAGGCCAGTTCCTCGAGCCCGCGCCGCGCGGGGTCCGGGAGGTGGGTCAGCCGGAAGCGTCGTCCGCCGGCGGGCAGCCAGGGCCCCGCGCGCTCCGGCCACTCGACGATCACGGCATCGCCCTCGGCGAGCAGACCCTCCCAGTCGAGGTCTGCCGCCTCCGCCGGATCCCGGAGGCGATAGCAATCCAGGTGGAACACCGGCCCGCGCCGCCCGGCGTGGCGATGCACCAGGGCGTAGGTGGGACTGCTGGCATTCTCCCGGACCCCGAGCCCGCGGGCGAGCGCCCGGGCGAAGGTCGTCTTGCCGGCACCGAGGTCGCCCTCGAGGGTGATCACCGTGCCCGGCGGCAGCGCCGCACCGAGCGCCTCGGCCACGGCGCTGAGTTCCGGTTCCGTCAGCATTCGGATCACGCGCGCTTCCGGGTGCCCGCCGCGCCGCGTCCCACTTCGGGCGCCTCCAGCGCGCGCAGCTCGGTCACCTGGTCGCGCAGCATGGCCGCGACCTCGAACTCGAGGTTGGCGGCGGCCTCCTTCATCTGCCGCTCGAGGGCGGCGATGGTCTGGGCCCGCTTGGCCGGGTCGCGGAAATCGAGCTCGACCAGCCGCTCCTCCTTCCGCTTCTCCGGCTTCTCGGTCCGGGCGTCGGCCACCCGGGTGGTGAGCCGCACCTCGTCCATGGACTTGATGATCGAGCGCGGGGTGATGCCGTGCTCCGCGTTGTGCGCGAGCTGCCGCACCCGCCGCCGCTCCATCTCCCTGAGCGCGCGCTCCATGGAGCCGGTCATCCGGTCGGCGTAGAGGATGGCCTTGCCATTGACGTTCCGGGCGGCGCGGCCCACCGTCTGGATCAGCGAACGGTCCGAGCGGAGGAAGCCCTCCTGGTCGGCGTCGAGGATGGCCACCAGCGAGACCTCCGGCAGGTCGAGTCCTTCCCGCAGCAGGTTGATGCCCACCAGCACGTCGAACTCGCCAAGCCGCAACCCGCGAAGGATCTCCATGCGCTCGATCGCGTCGATGTCGGAGTGGAGGTAGCGCACCCGGATGCCGGTCTGCTGCAGGTAGTCGGTGAGGTCCTCCGACATCCGCTTGGTCAGGGTGGTGACCAGCACCCGCTCCCGCCGCCGCACCCGCTCCCGGATCTCGCCCAGCAGGTCGTCGACCTGCCCCTTCACGGGCCGGATCTCCACCACCGGGTCCACGAGGCCGGTGGGACGGATGATCTGCTCCACGACCTGGCCCGCCGAGAGCTGCAGCTCGAGCTCGCCGGGGGTGGCCGAGACGCAGAGCAGCTGCGGCACGATGCCCATGAACTCGTCGAAGTGCAGCGGCCGGTTGTCGAGCGCCGACGGGAGGCGGAAGCCGTACTCCACCAGGGTGGTCTTGCGGGCGCGGTCGCCGTTGAACATCCCGCCGATCTGCGGCAGCGTGACATGGGACTCGTCGGCCACGACCAGGAACTCGGGCGGGAAGTAGTCGAGGAGGCAGGCGGGCCGCTCCCCGGCCTGCCGGCCGGAGATGGGCCGGGAGTAGTTCTCGATGCCGGCGCAGGTGCCCACCTCGAGCATCATCTCGAGGTCGAAGGTGGTCCGGGACTCGAGGCGCTGGGCCTCGAGCAGCTTCCCGGCCTCCCGCAGCTCGCGCAGGCGCTCCGCCAGTTCGGCCCGGATCACCTTGACCGCGCGCTCGATGGTGGGACGCTCGGTGACGAAGTGCTTGGCCGGATAGATGGCGCAGCGCTCGAGGTTGGCGATCACCTTGCCGGTCAGGGGGTCGACCTTCGCCACCCGTTCCACCCGGTCGCCCCAGAACTCGACCCGGAGCGCCTGCTCGGCGTACGCCGGGAAGATCTCGACGGTGTCCCCGCGCACCCGGAAGGTGCCCTGCTCGAAGGCCACGTCGTTGCGGCCGTACTGGATGCGCACGAGGTCGGCGAGCAGGTGGTCGCGCCCCTTTTCCTCGCCCACCTGCGCGGTCACCAGCAGCCGGCGGTACTCCGCCGGGTCGCCGAGGCCGTAGATGGCGCTCACCGTGGCGACGATGACCACGTCCTCGCGCTCCATCAGGCTGGAGGTGGCGCGCAACCGGAGACTCTCGATGTCGGCGTTGATGGAGGCGTCCTTCTCGATGTAGACGTCCGTCGAGGGGACGTAGGCCTCGGGCTGGTAATAGTCGTAGTAGGAGACGAAATACTCGACCGCGTTCCCGGGCAGGAACTGGCGCAGCTCGCCGTAGAGCTGGGCGGCCAGCGTCTTGTTGTGGGAGAGCACCAGGGTGGGCTTGCCATAGTTGGCAATCACGTGCGCCAGCGTCATCGTCTTGCCCGAACCCGTCACTCCCAGGAGGGTCTGGTACCGTTCCCCCCGGACCAGCCCGGCGGTGAGGCTGGCGATGGCGCCGGGCTGGTCGCCCGCGGGCTGGAAGGGGGCGACGACCTGGAAGGCTGGGCTCGACATGGGCCCAATATACCAGCTACGGCGTTTCTTCGGGAGCCGGGGCCTCAGCGCGTGGTGGCGAGCTCGAGCAGCCGCTTCCAGTGCTCCGGGGCGACCGGCATGACACTCAGGCGGCTCATGCGGACCAGGGGCAGTTCGGCGAGGTCGGGGTCCTGGCGGATGGCAGTGAGTGGCACCGGGCGCGCCAGACGGGGGCCCGGCGCGAGGTCGATGACCACCAGCTTCGGGTCATCGCGGGTGGGGTCAGGATAGGCGGCCTTGGTGACCCGGGCCTGGCCCACCACGGCCTTCTCCGCGCCCGAGTGGTAGACCAGCACCCGGTCGCCCGGCTTCATCTCCCGGAGGTACTTGAGCGCGAGGTTGTTGCGGACGCCATCCCACACGGCCGCGCCGTCGGCGACGAGGCGGTCGAAGGAGTAGGTGGAGGGCTCGGTCTTGAGCAGCCAGTGGTTCGTCATCCGTGGGCGCCGGTCGGAGTTCGGGCCGGCTAGCTTAGCCATTCCCGGTGCCGGGTCAATGCCGGGACCCGCCGCTGTTACAATCCGGCCAGTCGCGCAAGGTCGGGCTTGCCACTCGGCAATCGCGGCAGGTCGGCCAGGACCCGGATGGCGGCGGGCTGGAGGTGGCGTGGCAGCTCGCGCCCGCAATACCGGCGGATGCCTGACGCATCGGCGCCTGGCGCCAGGACCACGTAGGCCACCAGCGCATGGCCCCGCATCGGATCGGGCGCGGTGAGCACCGCGTGGGCCGCGGTGAGGCCGGAATCGGTGAGCGCGTGCTCGAGTTCCTCCGGGTTCACCCGGTAGCCGAGCGACTTCACCTGGCGGTCGCGCCGCCCGACGAAGTAGAGAAAGCCCTCCGCGTCGCGGCGCGCGAGGTCCCCGGTCCGCACCGCGCGACCCGGCGCCCCCCGCGGATGGGGCAGGAAGGCGCGGGCCGTGGCCGCTGGGTCGTTCCAGTACCCGAGCGTCACGGTGGGTCCGGCCTGGACGATCTCGCCGACCTCCTCCACGCCGCATTCCGTGCCGTCTTCCCGCCACAGGAAGATCTCGGTCTCGGCGATCGGGCGGCCGATCGAGCCGGGCCGCCGCGCCAGTTCCTCCGGTGGCAGGAAGGTGCTGCGCAGCGCCTCGGTCAGGCCGTACATCAGGAACAGGCGGGCCCCCGGCTGGGCGCGCGTGATCGCGAGCGCGGTCTCCGCGGACACCCCGCCCCCGGCGTTGGTGAGCACCCGGAGGCTCGGGAGCGGCTCGTCCCGGAAGCCCGGGGTCGCGAGCCACTGGTGCCACAGCAGGGGCACCGCCGCGAGCACGGTGACCTGCTCCCGGCGGAAGGTGTCGACCACGTCGGCGGGCAGCGCGGCGTCGATGATGACCAGCGTGGCCCCGGTCTGCACGGCGAGCAGGACCTGGCTCAGGCCGTAGACGAAGCTCACGGGCAGCACGCCCGCGATCCGGTCGGCGGCGACGATCTCCAGGTACGCCGCCACGATGCGCGCCGACGCGAGCAGGTTGCCGTGCGACACCACGACACCCTTGGCGAGTCCGGTCGAACCCGATGTATAAATGATCTGCGCAGGATCCTCGTCGTTGCGAGGCACCGGCCGCGCGCCCGCCACCCGCTCGAGTTCGCTGGAAGGGACCAGGGTCACGTCCGGCGCCGGAACACCAGGTGGCAGGGCGTCGGGGTCGGCGGCCAGGATCCGGGAGCCACTGTGGCGCAGAATGTGCTTTATCTGGGCCTCCCGGAACGCCAGATCCAGTTGTACGGCAACGCCGCCAGCCGCCAGCACCCCGAAGTAGGCGGCGATGGCCTCCGGACCCCGGGGGCAGAGGATGGCCACCCGGTCGCCGGGCTCGACGCCGGCCCTGACAAGTGCCGCCGCCCACGCCGCCGACCGTCGGCGGAGGCCCAGCCAGGTGGTGGACGTCCCCGCAGTACGGATCGCGGGCCGATCGCCGGATGCGTCGGCCCGGGACCAGAGCAGGTCAGCGAGGTTCACGATCGGGCTCCGGGGGGCGGGAAGCTGCAAATTCGGGCATGCCAAGCGATCTGGTTGCAAATCCGTGGTCAGGCGGGTGTTGCACGGCCGCGTCAGTTGTCGCAGTATCAGGCTACCACACCGGGAACTGCCATGTCCATGCCAGCGGGTCGACCCGTGCCGCAGCCACTTCTCGAGGACCCCGCACAGGAGATCGACCGGATCGCCGCGGCACTCCGCCAGACCCTCGCGGCGACGCTGGGGCGGCGGGGCTTCGTGGTGGCCATCAGTGGTGGGATCGACTCCGCGGTCTGTGCCGGCCTGGCGGCCCGTGCCGTGGGCCCCGCCCGGGTGTTCGGGCTGCTGCTCCCGGAATACGAGTCCGACCCCCTCAGCACCAGGCTCGGGCGAGCGGTGGCCGAGGCGTTCGGCATCCCGACCATCGTCGAGGAGATCGGGCCGACCCTCGAGGCCCTGGGGTGCTATACCCGCCGCGATGAGGCCATCCGGCGCGTGGTCCCCGACTTCGGCCCCGGCTGGGGCTGCAAGATCGTGACGCCGACCGACCGGCTCGAGGCGGACAGTCTGAACGTGCCGGCGCTGCTGGTCCAGCCTCCCGAGGGCGCACCGCGGCGGGTGCCGCTGCCGGCGCGCGAGTACCGCGAGATCATCGCCGCCACCAACTTCAAGCAGCGGGTCCGCAAGCTGATGGACTACTATCACGCGGACCGCCTGCACTACGCCGTCATCGGCACGCCCAACCGGCTGGAGTACGACCAGGGCTTCTTCGTGAAGGGCGGCGACGGCCTGGCGGACGTGAAGCCCATCGCCCACCTCTACAAGTCGCAGGTCTACCAGCTGGGAGCAGCGCTGGGCGTGCCGGGGGAGATCCTGCGGCGTACTCCGACCACCGACACCTTCTCCCTGCCCCAGACGCAGGAGGAGTTCTTCTTCGGCCTGCCCTACACCACGCTGGACGCCGTGCTGCACGCCCGGAACGCCGGCTGGAGCGTTGGGGAGGCCGCCGACCGTCTCGGGCTCGCGCCCGAGGCCGTGGAGCGGGCCTGGAGCGACCTGGCGCAGAAGCGCGCCACTACCCGCTACCTCCACCTGCATTCGCTGCTGGTGGAACCGGTGGACCTGGGCGAGGGATCGCCGGCCTGATGTGCGGCCTGGCGGGCGTCCTGCTCGGTGCGCCCCGGGGAGCGTCCCGGGAGCAGCTGGTACGGATGGGCAGCGCCATCCGTCACCGGGGGCCTGACGGTTTCGGGCTCTACCTGGGCCGCCGAGTCGGGCTGGCCCATGTGCGCCTCAGCATCATCGACCTGGCCGGCGGCGCGCAGCCGCTGACCAATGAGAATGGCGACGTCGTGGTCGCCTACAACGGGGAGATCTACAACTACCGCGCGCTGCGGGCGGAGCTCGTGGCGCTGGGGCACCGCTTCCGGACCGC
>JBGAPX010000125.1:0-10379 GCA_044221045.1 Gemmatimonadales bacterium | reverse complement strand
GCGCGCCGAGCAGCAGCAGGCCGGCGAGCGCCGCGCCCGCGGGCCGCCTGGGCAGGCGTCGGTCCCAGAGCCACAGCGCCAGCAGCAGGAGGGCGGTGCCGGACACCAGCAGGTGGCCCGCCGATCCGGACACGGGCCGCAGCAGGCCCCGGAAGAACGTGGCCGGCGAGAACAGGTCCTCCAGCCCGACCGCGGCTCCCAGGGGCGCGCGGAGGACGCACCAGACCAGGACGGCCAGGAGTGCCAGGCGCTCCGACGCGCGGCCCGCCGCGATGAGGGCGGCGCCGAGCACCAGCAGGAGGGCCCAGCCGATGAGCCGGGCCATCGCGGTCCAGGCCTCCCGCTGGGCCGTGGCCTGGTCGGGAGGCACCGGCTGGAGACTGAACAGGAGCTGCTCGCCTCCGGTCGTGGGCACGGTGTAGTCGAAAAGGTCCGTGGCTGCCGGGGCCGTCCCGGGGGCAAAGAGGCGCAGCTGGACCCCGGCGGAGGCGCCGAAGCGCGCTGCCAGGCTGCGATCGGGCCGCGGCACCGAGGAGTCGGCCCAGATCAGCGTGGAGGCGACCACGACCCGCCCGGACGGACTCACCCGCCGGCTCTCGATTGTGCCGTAGAACCGGGTCAGGCGCGCCCCGATGACCGGTCCCTCCGCCAGTGGCGCCAGCCGATGCCGGCCCGCCCATGCCCAAGGCACCCCGGTCGGCTCCAGGATGGCCACGGCGACCTCGGCGCCATCCCGTGGCAGCTCCTGGTCCAGCTGGCGGAAGGCGCCGGCCTGGTCGCCGCCGACGAGCGCGAGCGCGCCCGCCGCGGCCCGGTCCGTCCGCTCGAACGCCGTGCGCAACTCTCCGCTCAGGCGTCGGTAGGCCGCGCTGACCCGGGCCTCCCGCTCAGCGGGCCACGCATGCTCCAGCCGGGCGAGGTACCGCCCGGCAAAGAGGAGCAGCAGCGCCAGCACCGGGAGGGCGAGGGCCAGGGCACGCGAACGTGCGGGGAGCCTGGTGATCGTGGCCAAGAGCCTGGTGATCGTGGCCAGCCCGCACACCCCGAGCCCGCCCGCCGCGAATACCCATCCGGACCAGGGGCCGCGCAGCCACTCCGCCGCGACCATCGCAGCGAGCAATCCGGCCACCAGTGCGGCACGGGCGATCAGGGTATCGGAAGACCGCATCGACGGGAAGTTACTCACGATATATTGTTCCCGGCCATGAAGATCCGTGCGGCGCACCGGCTCGCCACCCTGGCGCTGTCGCTCGTCGGCCTGCCCGCGCAGGCGGCGGCGCAGCTGCCTGAGGAGGGCACGCTCCTGATCCTGGCGGGCGGCCGCGAGGTCGGCGGCGAGAGCTTCCGCGTGACCGTAGCCGACAGCCTCGTCCGCGTGTCCAGCAAGAGCGTTTTCACCAGCGCCCGGCCCGCCACGGAGTTCACCGTCAGCTCCGAACGCAACGCCAGCGGTGGACTGGCCTTCCAGCTCGCCTACCGGGGCCCGGCGGGCGCCGGTGAGGTCTACGCCGTGCAGCAGCGCAACCGGCTGACCATGCGCCGGGTCGAGAAGGGCGCCGAACGGGCCAACGAGGTGCCGGTGGGGCCAGCCACGCTGGTCCTGGCCGACAGCACCTTCAGCCCCCTGCTGCAGGCTGTTACGCTCGCCAGGGAAACCCCGCAGGCCGTGACTGCGTTCATTCCCCGGTCCGGACGCAAGCTCGCCCTGCAGGTCCAGCGGGTGCCGACGCCCGCTGGCGGCGCCCGCATCGAGATCTCCGGCGACCTCCAGGCCTCGATCCAGCTGGGACCGCGTGGCGAGCTGGTCCGTATCCTCTTCCCCGCACTGGGGTTGGAGGCGACCCGCAAGCGGGATTAGAGGCGCCGTCCCAACCTGAAACTCCCGGTCGGCTGGTCCCGTAAGCGGGGCAGCCGTGATTCTCATCACCCACAGGACGATTCAATGCGACGCTGCTGGCTGATCGCGTGCACGCTGGCCCTGCCGGCCATGCTGACCGCCCAGGCCCCGGAGGCTCCGGCCGCGACCTTGAGCCTGGAGGAGGCGCTGGCCCAGGCCAAGAACCACAACCCGCTTTTCCGGCAGCGGCTCAACAACGCGGCGACGGCCCGGATGCAGCTGCGGAACGCGTACGGCGGCCTGCTGCCGAACGCGTCGGTGAGCGGCGGCATGGACTACACCGGCGCCGGCACGGCGAGCTTCGGCCAGGGATTCACCAACGCGACCTCGGCGACGATCGGCTCCAGCTACAGCCTGGGCTTCAGCTGGCAGCTTGACGGCGCGCGGCTGCTCGCCCCGCGGGAGCAGCGGGCCAACCAGCGGGCAGTGGACGAGGACATCGCCAACGAGGAGAGCAGCCTCAAGTTCGCCGTCACGCAGCAGTACCTGACGGCGCTGCAGGCGGCGGCGCAGGTGGCGGTCGCCCGGCAGCAGGTGGAGCGGAACCAGAACTTCCTCGACCTGGCGAGTGCCAAGTACCGGGTGGGCCAGGGCACGCTGATCGAGGTCCGGCAGGCCGAGGTCCAGAAGGCGCAGGCCGACGTGGCGCTCCTGCGGAGCGTGCAGGCCGACAACGAAGCCAAGATCGAGCTGTTCCGCCGCGTCGGGGTCCAGCCGCCGATGACGGTGGAGCGCATCGGGCTGAGCGATTCCTTCCCCGTGGTGGAGCCGGCGTACAACCTCGACGAGCTGCTGGCCCAGGCGCGGTCGCAGAACCCCGCACTGCGCGCCCTGACCGCGCGCGAGCGCTCCGCCTCGATCGGGGTCACCTCGGCCAAGACCGCCTTCCTCCCCTCGCTGTCGGTGCGGGCCGGCTGGAGCGGCTTCACCCAGCAGCAGACGGACGAGGGGCTCCTGCTGAACCAGTCGCTGGGCGGCGCGCTCGCCTCGGCCGGCTCATGCATCGCCCAGGACTCGATCCGGACCGGCGCCGGGCTGACGCCCGTGGGCCAGGCGGGCTGCTACCAGAACGCCGGCCTCGACGCCACGGGGACGCAGCTCGACCCGACCGTGCGCCGCCGCCTCCTTGCGGCCAACAGCACCTTTCCCTTCGACTTCACCAAGCAGCCCTTCAGCATCGGGCTGACGATCTCGCTGCCGCTCTTCACCGGGTTCGGGCGCTCGCTCCGGCTGCAGCAGGCGCGCGAGTTCGCGCAGGACGCGGACGAGTCGGTGCGCGGCCAGGCGCTGCAGGTGGACGCCGACGTGCACAGCCGGTACCTCGCGCTGGCCACCGCCTTCATGGCCATGCAGGGCGCCAGCCGGGACGCGGCCCGGGACCAGCTCCGGCTGGCGCAGGACCGGTACCGGCTTGGCAGTGGCACCGCCCTCGAGGTCTCGGACGCGCAGAACACGGTGCAGCGCGCCGAAGGGGATTACGTGACCGCCATCTACGATTATCACAAGGCGATCGCGGCGCTGGAGGCCGCGGTCGGCCGCCCGCTCCGCCCATAAGCCTGCACATCCAAAGGAACGCAGCCATGTCGCGTCGCATGAAGCTGGGGCTCTTCGCCGGTCTGCTCGTGGTGGTGGTGGGGGTCGTCATGGCCCTCGGCGCGGCCAAGAGCAAGAACAAGGCGGTCGAGGTGCGCCTGGAGCAGGTGGGCACCCGGGACCTGGTCTCGGTCGTCACCGCCAGCGGCAAGATCGAGCCCGACCTCAAGGTCGACGTCCTGTCGGACATCCAGGGCCGCATCACGAAGATCGCGGTCAAGGAAGGGGACGTCGTCCGCAAGGGAGACTTCCTGCTGCAGATCGACGCGGCGATCTACGAGGCGGCGGTGAGCCGGGGCCAGGCGCTCGTGGCCAGCGCCCAGAGCGACTACCTGCGCGCCAAGGCCAACCAGGACCAGGCCAAGCGCGCGCTCGACCGCTCCCTGGAGCTGCAGCGCACCAACTCGAGCCTGATCACCCAGGAGGCCGTGGAGCAGGCGCAGACCGGCTTCGACGTGGCGGTGGCCAACACCAAGGCCAGCCAGGCCGGCCTGGACCAGGCCCGCGCCAGCCTGCAGGAGGCCCAGGACAACCTCCGCAAGACCCGCATCGTGGCGCCGCTCTCCGGGCGGATCACGCGGCTGGCCGTCGAGGAGGGCGAGGTGGCCGTGCCCGGCACCTTCTCCCGCGACGTCGGGCTGCTGATGACGATCGCCGACCTGTCGGTGATCCTGGCCAAGGTGCAGGTGGACGAGACCGACGTGGTGCGGCTCGCCGACGGCGACTCGGTCGAGGTGGCGATCGACGCCTTCCCCGACACGACGTTCATCGGGCGGGTCACCAAGATCAGCAACAGCGCCCAGCTCACCTCGACCGCCACGGCCTCCGGGTCCAATGACCGGGCGGTCGACTTCGACGTCGAGATCACCCTGCGCAACCCGCCCAAGGACATCCGGCCGGACCTCTCCTGCACCGCCCGGATCGTCACCGAGACCCGCCGGGGCGCGCTCAGCATCCCGATCATCGCGCTCACGGTGCGCGAACACCAGAAGCTGCCCAACGAGGCGGTCCCGGCGGAGCGGACCGACACCTCCGCGGCCGGCAAGGCGAAGAAGGACGTCGAGGGCGTGTTCGTGGTGAACGACGGCCAGGCGATGTTCCGCCCGGTCAAGGTCGGCATCGCGGGCGACGAGTACTTCGAGGTGCTCGAGGGCCTCAAGGCGGGCGAGACCATCGTCGCCGGGACCTACCAGGCCATCCGGGACCTCCGCGACAGCACCAAGGTGAAGGGCGCGGGCGCCGACAGCGCCAAGGCGAAGCAGTCATGAGCGACCGCGTCATCCACGTCGAGGACCTCGCCCGCGAGTACCTCATGGGCAGCGAGCGGGTCCAGGCCCTGCGGGGCCTCACGCTGACGATCCGCCGCAACGAGTACGTGGCGATCATGGGCCCCTCGGGGTCCGGCAAGTCCACGTTCATGAACCTGATCGGCTGCCTGGACACGCCGAGCGGCGGCGCCTACTGGCTGAGCGGGCAGGAGGTCTCCCGGCTCTCGGACGACGCCCTGGCACGGGTCCGGAACAAGGAGATCGGCTTCGTCTTCCAGACGTTCAACCTGCTGCCCCGCGCCACCGCGTTGCACAACGTGGAGCTCCCGCTGATCTACGCCGGCACCGCCGCGCGCGAGCGCCGGGCCCGGGCCGAGGAGGCCCTGGCCCGCGTCGGCCTGGAGCACCGCATGCACCACCGGCCCAACGAACTCTCCGGCGGCCAGCGGCAGCGCGTGGCCATCGCGCGGGCGCTCGTGAACCGCCCGTCCCTGCTGCTCGCGGACGAGCCGACCGGCAACCTCGACAGCACCACGAGCGAGGAGATCATGCGCGTCTTCGGGGACCTGCATCGCGAGGGGCAGACGATCGTGGTGGTGACCCACGAGCCCTCGATCGCGGCCCACGCCGAGCGGGTGGTGGTGCTGCGCGACGGCCGGCTCGATTCCGACACCCGCAATGGCCAGGTGGCCGCCTGAGATGCCGGTCTTCGAGGCGGTCCGGATGGCGCTCCGCACCATCGCGGCGCAGAAGCTCAAGAGCTTCTTCTCGCTGATCGGGGTGCTGATCGGGGTCACGTTCCTGATCGCGGTGGTGTCCATCGTGCAGGGGATGAACGTGTACATGGAGGACCAGTTCGCCAACCGGCTGATCGGCCTCAACACGTTCACGCTGCGGCGCCAGCCGGGGATCAACACCGGCAACGTGACCGAGGAGACCTGGCGCGGCTGGATGCGCCGCCCCCGGATCACCTACGACGACGCCGATTATGTCGCCGAGCGCCTCCGGACCCCCGCCCTGACGGCCCGCTTCTGCTCCGACCGCATGACCCTCAACTACGGGGGCAAGGCGGCCAAGGACATCGAGCTGATGGGGACGGAGCCGTCCTACTTCGAGATCAAGAACGTCGAGATCGCCAGCGGCCGGATCTTCACCCCGCAGGAGGTCCGGGTGGGGGCCCCGGTGCTGGTGCTCGGCAACGAGATCGGCGAGAAGCTCTTCGCGGGCCTCGACCCCCTCGGGAAGGACGTCCTGATCCGCGGCCTGCCCTACCGGGTCATCGGCGTCGCCGCCAAGCGCGGCACCCTGTTCGGGATCTCGCTCGACAAGTTCGCCGTGATGCCCTTCCGGGCGCCGGCGCGGCGCTACATCTGCCCGCTCAACGTCCTCGACGAGCTGCAGATCAAGGCCGCCAACCCCGACCTGATGCTCACCGCCATGGCCGAGACCGAGGCGCTGATGCGCACCCGCCGCGGCCTCAAGCCGGGCGAGGAGAACAACTTCGACCTGCAGAACGCCTCCGGGGCGCTCGAGGGCTGGAAGAAGATCTCCAAGGTGCTCTTCACCGCCCTGCCCGGGCTGGTGGCCATCTCGCTGGTCGTGGGCGGCATCGTCATCATGAACATCATGCTGATGGCGGTGGCGGAACGGACCCGCGAGATCGGCATCCGGAAGGCCCTCGGCGCCAAGCGCCGGGACATCCTGGCCCAGTTCATCATCGAGAGCGCCACCCTCTCCACCGTCGGCGCCGCGCTCGGCATCGGCACCGGCATCGGCCTGGCCTTCGCGGTCCGCGCACTCACGCCGCTCCCCGCCGCCGTGGCGCCCTGGTCCATCGGGCTGGCCGTGGCGCTGGGCGTGGTGGTCGGGATGGTGGCGGGCGTCTACCCCGCGAGCCGGGCCTCCAAGCTCGACCCGATCACCGCCCTTCGGTCCGAGTAACCGGGAGTCGCCATGGAATTCACCCGCGTCTTCGAGGGCATCGGCATCGCCCTGGACTCCCTGCGCGCCAACAAGGTGCGCGCGGCCCTCACCATCCTGGGGGTCGCCATCGGGGTGATGGTGGTGATCGCCATGGCCTCGGCGATCACCGGCATCAACCGGAGCGTCGCGGCCCAGATCGAGACCCTGGGCCCCAAGACGTTCTTCGTGTTCCGCTTCTTCCAGGCCGGCCTCAACGTGAGCGACGGCTCCGACGAGATGTCGCCCTGGCGCCGCAACCCGTGGCTGTCCGTGGCCGAGGCGGAGATGCTGCAGAAGGTGCCCGGGATCCGCAGCGTGTCGTGGCAGGAGGGCAGCGGCGGCCCCGTCGCCGCCGGCAGCAACAACCTGTCCGGGGTGAACATCCTCGGCCTCAGCCCCGACTGGATCCTGACCCAGGGCGGGACCATCGTCGCGGGCCGGAACTTCACCCAGCTCGAGTACGCCGCGGGGGCACGGGTCACGGTCATCAACGACCGGCTGGCCCAGGACCTCTTCCCGGGCCTCGACCCGATCGGGCGCCGCCTGAAGGCCTATGGCGAGCCGTTCGAGGTGATCGGCCTGTACTCCGAGCCCAAGAGCCTCTTCGGTGACTCCGACTCGCCCTACATCGGCATCCCGCACTCCACCTTCACCAAGGTGGCCGACTACTGGAAGGGCTGGATGCAGTTCGCGGTGATTCCCGATCCGGACCTCAGCGTCGCGGAGGCCCAGGACCGCGTCACCGCCGCCCTGCGCTCCTTCCGCGGGCTCAAGCCGGCGCAGGAGAACAACTTCTCGGTGGTCACCCAGGACAAGCTGCTCGACAGCTTCAACAACATCACGAGCGGCTTCTTCGTGGTGATGCTCGCCCTCTCGAGCGTCGGGCTGATGGTGGGCGGGGTGGGCGTGGTGGCCATCATGATGATCTCCGTGACCGAGCGGACCCGGGAGATCGGCGTCCGCAAGGCGCTCGGCGCCACCCGCCGCGAGATCATGTTCCAGTTCCTCATCGAGGCGGCCACGCTCACCCTGGTCGGTGGCGTCGCCGGCATGGCCCTGGGCGGGCTCATCGCCTTCGCGATCCAGAAGTTCACGCCCATCCCGGCGGCGGTCCCCCTCTGGTCCGTGGTGCTGGCGGTGTTCGCCTCGACCATCACCGGCATCGCGTTCGGCCTCTACCCGGCCAGCAAGGCCTCGCGCCTCGATCCGGTGGAGGCCCTCCGGTACGAGTAGTCCGGGCGGCGCGGCGGGGTGAGCATGAAGACCTCCTCACCCCGCCCGCCCGCGCGCAGTCGCACTTTCCCGCCTGCCGGTTCGGCATAGATTCCCGGCATGCCGCTCGCCGAAGCGTTCCGCCTCGCCCTCCAGTCCATCAGCAGCGCCAAGCTCCGCTCCTTCTTCACCCTCCTCGGCATCATCGTCTCGGTGGGCTTCCTGGTCGTCGTCGTCGCGATCATCCAGGGCATGAATGCGTACGTGAAGGACAACCTGATGGCCTCGATGATCGGGACCAACGCCTTCCAGGTGCGGCGGACCCCGATCGCGCCGGGCTTCCTGGACGACGAGCAGATCAAGGCCATCAACCGGCGCCCCCTGATCACCCGCACCGACGCGGAGGTGGTGCGCCGCGCCATCCCGGACGCGGTCGCGGTGGCCCTGCAGTCCGGGTGGCCCACGCCGATGAGCGACGTGATCTACCGCAACCGCACCGTCGGCGACGCGCTCGTCTTCGGCGTCACCCCGCCCTACCAGCTGGTGCAGGACTACCGCTTCGCCGCCGGTGATCCCCTCGCCGACCCGGACGTGAGTGAGCGCCGCCACGTGGTGGTCCTCGGCTACGACATCGCGGACCGGCTGTTCGGTCCCCCGGAGATGGCCATCGGGCGCCAGGTCCGGATCGCGGGCACCCAGCTCACCGTGAAGGGGGTCATCGCCCGGAAGGGGCGGGTGCTGGGCCAGTCGTTCGACGGCTTCGTGCTGATCCCCTTCTCGACCTTCGAGGCGATCTACGGTCGCCGCAAGACCACGGTCGTGTCGGTGAAGATGGCCGAGGCCGAGGCGCTCGACGGCGCCATGGCCCGGGCGGAGGAGGCGATGCGGCTGGCGCACCAGCTGCGCCCGGCCGAGGAGAACGACTTCACCGTGGACAAGGCCGACAACGTGGTGGCCTTCTGGAAGCAGCTCACCGGCTGGCTCTTCACCGCGATCCCGGCGGTGGTCTGCATCGGGATCGTGGTGGGCGGGATCGTGATCATGAACATCATGCTGATGTCAGTGAACGAGCGGACCCGGGAGATCGGCATCCGCAAGTCGATCGGCGCCACGCGGCGGGACATCCAGCGGCAGTTCCTGGTCGAGGCGGTGGTGCTCTCCACCCTCGGCGGCCTCCTCGGCGTCCTCGGCGGCTGGCTGCTTGCCTTCGCTGTCTCCAGCCTGACCCCCCTGCCCGCCCGGATCACCCTCTGGTCGGTGGCCGCCGCCCTGCTGCTCGGCGCCGGGGCGGGCATCCTCTTCGGCGTCTACCCCGCGAGCCGGGCGGCCCGGCTGGACCCCATCACCGCGCTCCGCGCCGAATAGCGACCGCCGTGCCCAGCCGCATCCTCCACAACGTCGGGGAAGGAGTCACGATCGCGTTCGACTCCCTGCGCAGCAACAAGCTGCGCTCGGGGCTCACGATCCTCGGCGTGGTCATCGGGGTCACCACCGTGATGACCATCGCCTCGCTGGTCGCGGGCATCCGGACCCAGATCTTCAACGCCATCTCCGCCGCCGGCCCCACCGCGTTCTACGTGGTCCGGTACTTCTCGCAGACCCCGCTCAACCCGGAGCGGCTGCCCTACGAGGTGCGGATCCGCCCGGTGCTCGCCCAGCCCGACGCCGAGGCCATGGCCCGCGCCCCCGGGATCGGCTACGCCGGCATGTGGGTGCAGCTGTTCCAGCGGATCGAGTACCAGGGCATCAGCACCCAGGTCGTGACGGTCTTCGGCGCGGACGATCACTACATGGAGATCCAGGGCGGCACCCTGCTCCGGGGCCGCTTTTTCAACCGCTCCGAGCTCAACGGCGGCGAGGTGGCGGTCCTCGAGGAGGAGACCGCCGACGCCCTGTTCGGCCGGATCGACCCGATGGAGCGCACCCTGCGCATCGGCGGGGTGGCGCTCCGGGTGGTCGGGATCTACCAGCGCCCCGCCAACCTCTTCGAGCCGCCGGGGCAGCAGATCGGCGCGATCATCCCCTTCGAGACGGCCCGCCGCAACTACCGCTACGACGAGACCAACAACCTGTTCATCGCGGCGCGCCCGGCGAACGGAGTCTCGGTCGCCTCGGCCCAGGACATCACCACCGCGGCGCTCCGCCGGGTGCGGGGCCTCCGCCCCGGGATGCCCAATACCTTCGACCTCATCACCCAGGACCAGATCCTCGACATCGTCAGCAACTTCACCAGCTACTTCTTCACCGCCATGATCGCGCTCTCGAGCGTGGCCCTGCTGGTGGGCGGGATCGGGGTGATGGCCATCATGATGGTCTCGGTCACCGACCGCACCCGCGAGATCGGCCTGCGCAAGGCGGTAGGCGCCACCCGCAACGAGATCCTGTGGCAGTTCCTGGTGGAGGCGGCGACCCTGACCCTCATCGGGGGGCTGATCGGGGTCCTGGTG
>JBGAPX010000124.1:0-10535 GCA_044221045.1 Gemmatimonadales bacterium | reverse complement strand
GCTCATCCAGCAGCCCCAGCCTGGCCTCGGCCACGGTCGTGTCGTTCACCGCCAGCGACCCCATCCGCTCCGCTTCCAGCCACAGTCCGAGCGACAGTCGGCTCGAGGGAAGCACCGTGGTGAACCGGCCCACCTCTTCATCGACCGAGGCGCTCACCCGTCCGCCCAGATCGGTGGCGACGGTGGCGTGGCCTCCCGGCGGCACGTGCGCCGTGCCGGCGAAGAGCAGGCGCTCGAACAGCCGCGCCAGTCCCGCCCGGGCCGCCGGTTCGTTGCGGGACCCCGCGTCGTACCAGGCACTGATGCCGACCACCTGGCTGCTGCGGTCGGGAGCGAGGATCACCTCGAGGCCGTTGGGCAGTGTGAAGCGCTCGAAGGCGATGGGGCCGACCGCCTGGCCGCGGAGCGGCTGGACGGCGGCGAGCATCGCCGCGCAGCACCAGGCGGCGAGATGCAGGACGGAACGTGGTGGAGTCGGGGCGGAGGCTGGCACGCGGAATTGACGACCGGTCGGAGGTGTGCGGCGACTCCGGCGCGGCCGGAGGGGAGGGAAGAAGGTAGCCGTCCCGGTGCCGGGCCGCGACTGCCTCGATCAGCCCCGGGCGGCCACGATGCGTTCAGGGAAGTTGCCGCAGATGCCGTCGACGCCCAGCGCGCCCAGGCGTGCGATCTCGGCCGGGTCATTGGCGGTCCAGGCCACCAGCTGGAACCCGGCGGCGTGGAGGTCCTCGACCAGCGGCGCGTCGATCAGGTGCGTCTCCATCCACAGCGTGTCGGCGCCGGAGCCGCGCAGCACGGCGAGGGTGTCCAGCAGGTACGATGCGAGCAGGATGCCGCGGCGCAGCTCGGGACGCTGCTCGCCGAGTCTCGCGATGATGCGGTGATCGAACGCGTGCACCGCGTAACGCTCCGGGGTGGGCCCCGCGTCGAGCACCTCGAAGAGCGACTCGTCGAAGGCCGCCGGCAGCGTCTTCACCTCGACCCACACGTCAAGGCCCGCCAGCAGCCCCAGCGCCTCCGCCAGCGTGGGGATCGGCTCGCCGTTGGGCAGTCGGTAGGTCGAGAACGCGGTGGCCGGTAGCGTACCGATGGCCCCGATCCCGGCCACGTGGGGATCATGGTGCACCAGCAGTTCGCCGTCGCTCGTGGCGTGGATATCCAGCTCCACGCCGTCGGCGCCGAGCGCCACCGCGCGGCGGAAGGCGGTCGGCGAATTCTCGTGGGCATGGCCCGAGGCGCCGCGGTGGGCGATCGCGAGGGAGGACATCGGATCAGTCCACCCGTTCCACGACGAGGGCGATACCCTGGCCCACCCCGATGCACATCGCGGCCAGCCCGTACCGGCCGCCGGTCCGGCGGAGCCCATGGACCAGGGTGGCGAGGATGCGGGCGCCGCTGGCCCCCAGCGGGTGCCCCAGGGCGATTGCCCCGCCATAGATGTTCACCCGGGCGGGATCGAGGGCCAGCTCGTGGATACAGGCGATGGCCTGGGCGGCGAACGCCTCGTTGAGCTCGATCAGGTCCAGCTGCGCCGCGGTCAGGCCCGCGCGCGTCAGCGCCTTGCGGATCGCCGGCACGGGGCCGATGCCCATCACGCTGGGATCGACGCCGGCCACCGCACTTGCGACGATTCGGGCCAGGGGGCGGACGCCGGCGCGCTGGACGCCAGCGCCGCTCAGGACCGTGAGCGCCGCCGCGCCATCGTTGATCCCGCTCGAAGTGCCTGCGGTGACTGTGCCATCCTTGAGGAAGGCCGGCTTCATTTTACCCAGCGCCTCGACGGTCACGCCGGCGCGGGGATGCTCATCGGTGGTGACGCTGACGCTCCCGCCCTTCCCGTCGGGGACGGGCACCGGCACGAGCTCGTCCGCGAACACCCCGGCGGCCAAAGCGGCCTGGGCCCGGGCCTGGCTCTCGACGGCGAAGGCGTCCTGCTCGGCCCGGGAGATGCCGAACTGGGCGGCCACGCGCTCCGCGGTCTCGCCCAGCGCGATGGTCCAGTCCCGCGGCATGCGCGGGTTGGTGAACCGCCAGCCCACGGTGGTGTCGGCCACGGGCGGGGGCGTCCGGTTCCAGGCCGAGCCGCTCTTGAGCATCACGTAGGGCGCCCGAGTCATGCTCTCGACGCCCCCGGCGATGAACACGTCACCCTCGCCGGCGCGGACTGCCTGGGCGGCGGTCGCCGCCGCCTGGAGGCCGGAGCCGCAAAGCCGGTTCACCGTCTGGCCGGGCACCGAGACCGGCAGCCCCGCCAGCAGCGCGGCCATGCGGGCCACGTTCCGGTTGTCCTCGCCCGCCTGGTTGCTGCAGCCGAAGATCACGTCCTCGAACAAGTCGGCCGGGATGGCGCTCCGGTCCACGAGGGCCCGGATGGCCACCGCCGCCAGGTCGTCCGGCCGGACCTCGGCCAGGGCCCCGCCGGCCCGGCCGATCGGGGTGCGGAGGGCGTGGGTGATGAAGGCGTCTGACACGGTGGATCCGGGATCAAGGTGGCCGCAATGTAGCGGGCGCCGCTTGCGGGGGGGACGGGCACCGTCCCATCCTCCAGCCTGCGGAGAACTTAACACCCGCCGTGGAAGGGCGTCTCCCCGTTGACGATGCCAGTGCCGGCCACCCTGCAATCAGTGAGCACCCCGGACGCCGACCTCGTCCGGGCCTACCGGGATGGCCGCGAGGCCGCCGCGACCGAGCTGGTCGCCCGCCACGCCCGGGGGCTCGCGCGCTTCCTCGCGGCGGCCGGTGCCGATCACGGGGAGCTGGACGACCTGGTGCAGGAGACGTTCATCAAGGCGTTCCGGGCCCTGGACAGCTGGCGGGGCGAGGCGGCTTTCCGGAGCTGGCTGCTCAGCATCGCGAGCAACCTGCTCAAGGACCAGCACCGGCGCCGCAAGGGCCGGACGGTCCTGTCGCTCGAGGACGGGGACCTCGCCGCCCAGGACGATCCCGCCGCCACGCTCGACGCCCGCGAGGCCGAACGGCAGCTCGCGGCCGGCCTGGAGCGGCTTCCCCGCCTGCAGCGCGAGGTGTTCCTTCTGCGGGCCCAGCAGGGCCTGGAGTACGAGGCGATCGCGCAGGCCCTGGACACCACCCCGGGGTCTGCCCGGGTGCACTACCACCACGCGGTCAAGCGGCTGAAGGAGCTCATCGCATGACGGCCTGTGAGCAGGTCTCGGAACGGATGGTCGCCGTGGCCCACGGCGCCGGCGCCTTCACGGGCGAGGAACTGGCCCACCTCGCGGACTGCCCCGCGTGCGCGGGCGAGTGGCGACTGGTGCAGGCCGCCGGGCGCCTCGGCGACCGGGCGGCCCGACGGGTGGACCCGGCGCGGGTGAGCGCGGCCGTGGTCGGCCACCTGCAGGCCGAGCGCCGGCGCAGCCGCTGGCTGCGGGGTGGCGCGCTGGCGGGCCTCGCGGCCGCCGCGGCGCTGGTCCTGATGGTTCGGACCGCGGAGCCGGGACCGGACCCGGGCGGCGAACGGCCGGACGCGGTGACGGCAGGGCTCTACGTGCCGCTCGCCGAACTGGAATCGCTCGATGAAGGCCAGCTCCAGGCGGTACTGGATGGCCTCGAGGCGCCACTCACGGAGGGGGGCACGGTGTCCCCGCCCGCGCTGGGTGACCTGGATGACGTTCAACTGGAGCGCGTCCTGCGCTCCCTGGAGGGCTGATGCGAACCGTCCGATGCCTGGTTCTTCTGCTGGGGCTGGTGGTGGTCCCGCTCGCGGCCCAGGATCCGGTCGCCGGTGATCCCGGGGCCCGGGCCGGGGAACTCCGCCGGCTGATCGAGGAGCGTTTCACCGCCCGTGTACGCGAGGAGTTGGGGCTGACCGACCAGCAGGCCTCCCGGATGACGGAAGTGGTCGGCGCCTACTTCGTGAAGCGGCGTGTCATGGAGCAGGAGGAGCGCCGGCTGCGGCAGGGGCTGGCCGCAGAGCTGCGGCCTGGGGTCGCGGCGGACAAGGACAATGTCGGCCGCCTCACCGACCAGCTGCTCGACCTCAAGCTCCGCTACGTCCAGAGCTACAAGGACGAGGTACGCGAGCTGGCGGCCTTCCTCGACCCGATCCAGCGGGCCCAGTTCCTCATCATGCGGGAACGGCTGCTCGACCGCATCCAGCAGGCCCAGGAGGCGCGGGCCGACACCGCCGGCCCACCCTTCCGGCGGCGGCTTCGCCAGCCGTAAACCGACAGCGCCCGGGGGGTGTAACTCCGGGTGCCATTCCCCCGTATCCGCTCATCCACTACCTTCACCCCCAGTTTCGGGGAGGAGTGGGAGATGCGGATCGCTGCCACACTGTTCAGACTGTCGCTCGGCCTGACCCTCCTGACGCCGCTGGCGGCCCAGGAGCGGGCCGCCGTGGTGTACCGGCTCGACGTCCACGGCACCATCGAGAACGGCCTGGCGCCGTACCTGGCCCGCGGCGTCCGCGAGGCCAACGCGGCGGGCGCCACCGCCATCCTGCTTGACCTCGACACCCCCGGCGGCCGGGTCGACGCCGCCGAGCGGATCGCCGACGCGGTCCGTGCCTCCAGCATCCCGGTCTACGCCTTCGTGAATCCGCGCGCCTACAGCGCCGGGGCGCTGATCGCGCTCAGCACCGATGGCATCTACATGCGCGCCGGGGCCGTCCTCGGCGCCGCGACGCCGGTGGATGGCGAGGGCACCAAGGCCCCCGAGAAGTACGTCAGCGCCATGCGGGCCGAGTTCCGCGCCCTCGCCGAGGAGCAGGGGCTCGATCCCCGCATCGCGGAGGCCATGGTCGACGAAAGCCTGGGTGCCCCCGGACTGGCCGAGCCGGGGCAGCTCGTCACCCTGAGCACCAGCGAGGCGCTCCGGGTCGGGTACGCCAAGGCGGAGGTGAACACCGAGGCGGAGGCGCTGGCCGCCGCCGGGCTGGCGGGCGCGACGGTCCAGCTGGTGGAGCTCAACTGGGCCGAACTCGTGGTCCGCTTCCTCACCAACCCGGTAGTGTCCCCGTTGCTGCTGTCGCTTGGGGTGCTGGCCCTGCTGGCGGAGATCAAGGCGGGGGCCCACGGCATCGGCCTGCTGGTCGGCTTCGTCTCGCTCGGCCTGTTCTTCGGCTCGAGCCTGGTGCTCGGGCTCGCGGGGCTGGAAGAGGTCATCCTGCTTGGCCTGGGCGTGATCGCCGTGGCCGTCGAGGTCTTCCTGCTGCCCGGGTTCGGCATCGCCGGGGTGCTCGGTGCGCTGCTGATCGGGGCGGCGGTGGTGCTGGCCATGCTCGGCAACTTCCCCTCGGGTGGCGACGTGATGCAGGCGCTCGCGGTGCTCGGGGCCAGCGTGTTCATCACCCTGGCCATCGCCTACGCCTGGCTGCGCCACCTCCCCAACAGCGGGCGCTTCACCGGCCTGATCCACCAGGGGCGGGCGCACGCCGCGGAGGGCTATATCTCCGCGCTGCCGCGGCCGGAGCTCGTCGGCCAGGCGGGCGTGGCGGTGACCGACCTGCGGCCCGCGGGGGTGGCCACGGTGAGTGGCGAGAAGGTGGACGTGGTGACGGAAGGGGAGTACATCAAGGCCGGGGCGCGCATCGAGGTGATGCGGGCCGAGGGATACCGGCACGTCGTGCGGCAGGTGCAGGACTAACCCGGAGACAGACACGTGGAAGAGATCGGCTCGCTCGCCCCTGGGCTCCTGATCGCCCTGTTCTTCATCGGCTTCATCGGCCTGGTCATCATTTTCCGGTTCATCCCGGTGGGCCTGTGGGTGCAGGCCATCACCTCGGGCGTCCGGGTGTCCTTCCTGACGCTGTTCGGGATGCGGTTCCGGAAGGTGAACCCCTCGGACATCGTCCTGCCCCTCATCAACGCCCACAAGGCGGGGCTGGAGCAGGTGACGCTCAACGAGCTGGAATCCCACTTCCTCTCGGGCGGCAACGTGAGCCGGGTGGTCAACGCGCTCATTTCGGCGGACAAGGCGGGCATCCCGCTGCCGTTCAAGCAGGCGGCGGCGATCGACCTGGCGGGCCGCGACGTCTTCGAGGCGGTGCAGGTCAGCGTCAACCCGAAGGTCATCACCACGCCCAAGGTGGCGGCGATGGCCAAGAACGGCATCCAGCTGCTGGCGATCGCGCGGGTGACCGTGCGGGCCAACATCAACCGCCTTGTCGGCGGCGCCGGCGAGGAGACGATCCTGGCCCGGGTCGGCGAGGGCATCGTGTCGGCGATTGGTTCCGCCGAGACCCACAAGGCGGTGCTCGAGAACCCGGACATGATCTCCAAGACGGTGCTCGCGAAGGGCCTCGACGCGGGGACGGCGTTCGAGATCCTGTCGATCGACATCGCCGACGTGGACGTGGGCAAGAACATCGGGGCCGAGCTGCAGACCGACCAGGCCGAGGCCGACAAGCGGATTGCCCAGGCCAAGGCCGAGGAGCGGCGGGCGCTCGCGGTGGCCATGGAGCAGGAATTCAAGGCCGAGAGCCAGAAGCAGCGGGCGCAGGTCATCGCGGCCGAGGCGCAGGTGCCGCTGGCCATCGCCGACGCATTCCGCAGCGGCAACCTCGGCGTCATGGACTTCCAGCGCTACCGGAACCTCCAGGCCGACACCAGCATGCGCGCCTCGATCGCGGGCCAGACCGAGACCGGCGGGCAGGGGTCGGGGTCGTAGTGCCGCTGCCCCTGCGGGAAGCCGCCGGCATCGAGGGGCTGGTCGTCCTCGGCGTCATCTACTTCATCCTGAACCTGCTGCAGAAGGCGGGGCAGAAGGCGGCGCGTTCACAGCCGAGCGCGCCGCCGTCTCCGGCGGGGCAGGAACCCGGCGGCACCCAGCAGGAGGCCTTGAGCCTCGAGAGCATCCTGCGCGAGATCGAGAAGGTGAAGACCCAGCACCGGCCGGAGACGCCGGCGCCACGGCCGGTGCCTTCGGCCCCGAAGCGCCAGGTGCCCGCCAGGCGCCCGGGCGCCCGTCCCTCGCAGGCGCCGCGACGGTCGCACCCGTCCACCGATCCAGAGCGGGGACCGCTCGGGCGGCACGCCGGCGCCCGCCTCGGCAGCCACGAGGAGGTGGAGGAGCGGTCGAGCTTTGATGAGGAAGTGGCGCCGGAGGCGGCGGGCTCGGAGAGCGAGGCCATCGCGGCGCTGGAGCGGCGGCGGTCACGGGTGGAGGTCGACCAGGACGACGAGGCGGAGGCGATCGTCCAGCGCCGGCTCCGGGAGGCGGACGCACGCAACCAGGCACACAGCGGCCGCGATCACGCCAAGTTCGATGCCGAGGTCCGCGCGTCGTCGGAGGGGTCGGCTGCCGGGCCGCGGTTTGCGCCGGCCAACCTGCGCCAGGCGTTCATCTGGCGCGAGATCCTGGGCCCCCCCAAGGCCCTGGAGTAGGCGCTCCCGGGCGCGGCCTAGCGGCGGCGCCCGAACTTCTTCTTGTACAGCCCCATGGCGTAGGTGATCGCCTCGCGGGCCTCCTGCGCACCCTCGAATCCCCGCGTCCGCGTGGTGACCCCCTCCAGGTCCTTGTACACCTGGAAGAAGTGCTCGATCTCCTTGAGCGTGTGCTGGGGGATGTCGTCGAGCTCGTTGATCCCCTCCGAATACGGGTCGCTGACCGGTACGGCGAGCACCTTCTCGTCAGCCTTGCCACGGTCGATCAGGTGGAACAGCCCGATCGGGCGGCACTCCACCAGGCACCCGGTGAAGACCGGGATCGTGGTGATGACCAGGACGTCAAGCGGGTCGCCGTCGTCGCCCAGGGTCCGGGGGAAGAAGCCGTAATCGCCGGGGTAGTGCACCGCGGAGGCCAGGACCCGGTCCAGGCGGAAGACGCCGTAGGCCTTGTCCAGCTCGTACTTGTTGCGGGTGTTGGTGGGAATCTCGATGATGGCGTTCACGACGGCGGGCGGTTCGGGCCCGGTCGCGATGTCGTGCCACGGGTGGAGGCCGCGGCCGGAGGATGTGGGTGGCATGAGGGAAGAATAGCACGGTCCGGTGGTTCCTTGCATATCGGCCGGGCGGGCGTAATACTCCCGCCGGGCCCGAGTGGCGAAATGGCAGACGCAGCGGACTCAAAATCCGCCGAGGGCGACCTCATGTGGGTTCGACTCCCACCTCGGGCATCGATTACGCCGCAGTGCGAAGGACATGGCACGGCCGCCGACGTACCGGCGGCCGTGCTGCGTTAGGCGGGTCAGGTCGCACGCGGGCTCGCTCCCGTCGCGGTGGAAGCGCGAGTACCGCGTTCGGCATTGCGTGGTTCATGAACCTCCGATGAACCGCGCGCGAAGCCTCGCGCGTCGTGACTCGCCTCACGGCGCCACCTCGCTCCCGGCCCAGACCCGGCGACCCGTTCCCGGCCCGACGCCTGCGCCCGTCGCCGCCCAGGCGCCTGCCGGGAGAACGCACCTCCTTGGCGGGCTGGCCCTGGGCTACAACGCCGGACGCGGGGCGGACCTTTCGCTTACCGCCGTGAACCTCTTCAAGCGCTTCCCGCTCCGGCCCCGGCTCTCGCTGCGGTGGAACGCGGGCAGTGGCGGCAATGCCCAGGGCGCCCGGCATGCTTTCATCAACGACAACACCGATGGCACCCCGCAGGACAAGAGCCACACCTGGGGCCTCAAGCTCGACATGCTGTATCCAGTGGGCCTGCTGGCCGGCCACAACACCCAGGCCTATTTCGGCGTGCGGCGCGCCTGGTTCACGGGCAACTACCGGCTGGTGGGGGCCAACGAGGACTTCGACGTCAAGACTTCGCCCTGGGGGATCGGCATGGGGCTCGAGACCTCCTACCCCGTGAGCCGCTCGCTCAGCCTGAGCCTCACGGCCGGGGCAGACTATTTCTTCGGCAGCCGGATGTACGGGCACGACACGTCCTACACCCCGAGCGGGAGCGGCCAGGAGAACCCCCGGGCGGGCTTTTCGTACTCGGACGCGGACGCCGCCGTCGCCCAGCCGAAGTTCACGCCGATCTTCATGGCCGGGCTGCAATTCCGCCTGTAGTCCGCCGCCGTCCCGGTCGTGGCAACGGGGCCACCGCCACCGGGCGGTGGCCTCGGTCTTTCGCGTGGGGCGGGGCTCCGGCATACTTCGACCCCATGCCGCTCTTCGCCACCAACCAGCAGCGGGCCTCGCTGGTCATCCTGCTCCTGGGTCTGGGACTGCTGGTGGCCCTGGCGCCCTACCTGAGCGGCCTCATCGGCGGGCTGGTGCTGTACGTCATCTTTGCCCCGGTCCAGGCCCGGCTGACGCGGCGGGTCCGGCCCGGGATCGCTGCCGGGCTGCTGGTGGTGGTCGCGCTGGTGATGCTGGTGGTGCCCACGGTCACGTTCACCGGGCTGCTGCTGGACCAGGCGCAGGAGGTGGCGAGCGGCGTGATCCGGGGCCCGCTGCTGGACCGCCTGGCCGGGCTCGAGGTGGCGGGCATGCCGATCGGCCCCCGGCTGGCCGGGCTGGGCGAGACGCTGGTGGCGTGGCTCGGCACGAGCGCCTTCGCCCTGCTCGGGACCGCGACCCGGATCGGCCTCAACCTGACGATCTCCCTCTTCCTGCTCTATTACCTGCTCCAGGGGGCCGGGGAGACCTGGCACACGGTCCGGCCCTACCTGCCGTTCACGCCCGGCAACGCCGACCTGCTCCGGGACCGCTTCCGCGACGTCACGATCTCCACGGTGGTCGGGACCGGCATGATCGCGGTCATCCAGGGCACGATCGTGGCCGTCAGCTTCTGGCTCACGGGCCTCTCGAACGCCTTCTTCTGGGGCGTGGTCACCGTCGTCTTCGCGGTGCTGCCGGTGGTCGGCTCCGGCCTGGTCTGGGGGCCCGGCGCCCTGACCCTGCTGCTGGAGGACCGGATCGGGGCCGGAGTGGCGCTCATCCTGATCGGCGTCGTGGTAGTGGGAAACGTGGACGTCGTGATCCGGCCGGCGGTGTTCCGGCGCTTCGCCCAGATCCACCCCCTGGTGACGCTGGTCGGCGCCATCGGCGGGGTGAGCTACTTCGGCCTGCTCGGCATCCTGATCGGGCCGCTGGCCCTGTCGTACTTCTTCGAGCTGATCCGGATGTACCGGGAGGAGTATCCCCCGGCGGCCCCCCCTTCCGTTTAGTCTACTGAACCGACAGAGTCCTTCATGCTCTCCAAGAAATCCAAGTACGCGATCAAGGCGCTCCTGGCGCTGGCGGAGCACGGCGATGCCGAGCCGATGCGGATCGCGGACCTGGCCCGGCAGGAGTCGCTGCCGCAGAAGTTCCTGGAGCTGATCCTGCTGGACCTCCGCAACGTGGGGATCGTGCAGAGCCGGAAGGGGAAGGGCGGGGGGTACCTGCTGTCGAAGGCCCCGGAAAAGGTGATGCTGGGGCAGGTGGTGCGGCTGTTCGACGGGCCGCTTGCGCCCGTGCCCTGCGCCAGCCAGACGGCGTACGTCCCCTGCGTCGACTGCGCCGACGAGGCCACCTGCGGGGTGCGGCTGGCCATGAAGGAGGTGCGGGACGCCACGGCCCGGATCCTGGACCAGACCAGCCTGGCCTTGGTGCGACGCAAGCTGGTGGCGGCGGGGCGGAAGGGGGGCCGGGGGTAGGTGGGGG
>JBGAPX010000123.1:0-10716 GCA_044221045.1 Gemmatimonadales bacterium | reverse complement strand
CATGACCAGGGCGCCCACGAGGCGGGTGGACACCCCCCAGCTCGTGTTCCAGACGTAGTCGAGCGCGCCCTTGTCGTTCTGGAAAGTCACCTGGAAGGCCTTGGCGAAGTTCTGGCCCAGGTTGTGGCTGGTGCCCGCCTGCAGCGCCTTGTTGTCCTGCATCAGCGCCTCGATGCAGTAGGTGCGCATGGCCCCGGCGAAGCGCTCGCTGTCGGTCTTCCGGCCGGTGAGCACCGGCATGGCCATCCACTCCTCCGCGAAGGCGCGGTAGGTGCCCAGGATCTTCAGGGTGAAGGCCTCGGCGTCGGCCTCATCGGCGTGCGCCGTGTGCCCTTCCTGCCAGAGGAACTCCGCCGTCCGCAGGAACAGCCGGGTGCGCATCTCCCAGCGGACCACGTTGGCCCACTGGTTCATGAGCATGGGGAGGTCGCGATAGCTCTGGATCCACTTGGCGTACATCGAGTAGATGATGGTCTCCGACGTGGGCCGGATGACCAGCGGCTCCTCCAGCTCCTTGCCGCCCCCGTGGGTCACCACCGCGAGCTCCGGCGCGAAGCCCTCGACGTGCTCGGCCTCCTTGGAGAGGAAGCTCTGGGGAATGAGGAGGGGGAAGTAGGCGTTCTGGACGCCGTGGTCCTTGAACATGTCGTCCAGGGCGCGCTGCATCTGCTCCCAGATGGCGTAGCCGTTGGGCCGGATCACCATGCAGCCGCGCACCGGGCTGTAGTCGGCGAGCTCCGCGCGCATGATCACTTCGTTGTACCAGGCGCTGAAATCCTGGGCGCGGGGGGTGAGCTTCTTGTCGTCGGCCATCGGGAGTCCCGTTCAGGTCGCGCGCGCCGCCCGGAGCTCCGCGACGAGCGCGGAGGCCGGCACGGCCCGCTGGGTCTTCGCGTGCAGGTCCTTGAGCTGCACCTCACCGCGGGCCCGGTCGTCCGGGCCGATCACCACCGCGAACGCCGCCTGGCGCGCGTCCGCCAGCTTGAGCTGCTTGCCGAGCCCGTCGGCCCGCAGTGCGTACTCGACCCGCACCCCTGCCTCGCGGAGGTCGTGGGCCACGTGCAGGACGTACGGCAGGTCGGCGTCGGTGACCCCCGCCACGAAGGCGTCGATCGCGGCGGGCGCCGCGGGCGCGAGCCCCCGCTCCCGGAGGAGCTCCCCGAGGACCACGTCGCCGATCGCGAAGCCCACGGCGGGCAGGTCCACGCCCCCGAGCAGCCGGAGCAGCTCGTCGTAGCGCCCGCCGCCCGCGATCGCGCGCAGCGAGCGCCCGGCGTCGAACAGCTCGAAGACGGTGCCGGTGTAGTACGCAAGGCCCCGGACGATCGACAGATCCACGTCCACGAATGCCCCGAGCCCCATCGCCTCGATCGCGCGGAGGGTCTCGCCCAGCGCCGCGCCGGCCTCGGCTCCCCCCGGCGTGCCCTGGAGCGCCGCCTGGACCGCCGGCCAGCCGCGCAGGGCCGCCACCTCCAGCACCCGGGCCCCGACCCCCGCGGCGAAGCGCGCGTCACGCCCCTCGCGGATCTCCGCCACCTGCTCCGGCTTCATCCGCTCCAGCTTGTCGATCACCCCGTAGGCCAGCGGCAGGTCGGCCGCGGGCACACCCGCGCCGGCGAGGAGCGCCTGCAGCACCCGGCGGTCGGAGAGGCGCACCCGGACGTCGCCAGGGCCGAGACCGAAGGCGCGCATCAGGTCGATGGCGAGCGCGATGAGTTCGGCGTCGGCCAGCGGCCCCGGCTCGCCCATGAGGTCGCAGTTGAGCTGGAAGAACTCGCGGGAGCGGCCCTTCTGGGTGCGCTCGTAGCGGTACATCTGGCCGATGGAGAACCAGCGGATCGGCTTCTTCATGCCGCCGGCCCGCGCCGCCACCATCCGCGCCACCGTGGGGGTCAGCTCCGGCCGCAGCGCGACCTCCCGCCCCCCCTTGTCGGCAAAGTTGTACAGCTGCCCGACGATCTCGTCCCCGCTCTTGGCCGTGTACAGCTCGAGCGGCTCCAGCGGCGGGCCGTCGAACTCCTCGAACCCGTACCGGGCACAGGTGCGTCGCCACGTGTCGAAGAGGTAGGCCCGGAAGGCGAAATCGGCGGGGTAGAAGTCCCGAAAACCCGGCAGGGGCTGGGAGGTCATAGGGGGGTGAATCTAGCCGGTCCGGGGGGGGCTTCCAACCCCGTTTTCCCCTTCCGCCGCCGCGTTTTATGGCTCCATGCCGAGCGCGCCCATCACGTCGCCCACCGTGTGAAAAGAGCCCGTCACCAGCACCGTCCCCGCCCCCGATTCCACCGCCCGCAGCGCCTCGCCAAAGTCCGGCAGCAGCCGCCACGCCGCCCGCGCCGGGGGACGCGCCGGGTCGTCCAGCCACGCCTGCAGCCAGCCCAGGTCCCACCGCCGGCCGGCCGCGCTCGGCGCCACGGTCAGCACCCCACGATCCACCGCCTGGTCCAGCCGCACCAGCATGTCGGGCCAAGCCTTGTCGCCCAGGATCGACACCAGCGCGTGAATGGGCCGGGGCGGATCGGCCTGGGCCAACGCCTCCGTGAGCGCCCGCATCCCGTCGGGATTGTGCGCCACGTCGAAGAACCACTTCCCCCGCCGGTCGAACCGGCCGGGGATCCGGGCCAGCCGGAAGCCAGCCTCGATCGCCTGCCGGTCGGGGCGGTAGTCCGGCGGGAGGGCCATGAGGATTGCGTGCGCCACCGCGGCGTTGCGGCGCTGGTAGGCGCCGGCCAGGGCCAGCGGACCGGGCCAGCGGTACTCGGCCGGCAGGACCCGGACGTCGGCCCTGCCCCGGAGCCGCCGGGCCGTGGCCCGCGCCTCACCGCGCAGCACCTCGACCAGTTCCGGGCGCGTCTCGCCGATCACGAACGGGACCCCCGGCTTGGCGATCCCGGCCTTTTCCCGGGCGATCTCCTCCAGGGTGTCGCCGAGGTACTTCTGGTGGTCGAGCTCGATCTTGGTCACCGCGGACACCAGCGGGGTGACGACGTTGGTGCTGTCGAGCCGGCCGCCGAGGCCCACCTCCACCACCGCGAGGTCCACACCGCGGGCCGCGAAGTCGGCCAGCGCGATCGCCGTGGTCGCCTCGAAGAACGTCCCCTGGCGGGCCAGCATCTCGGGCATCAGCCGCTCGGTCCACGCCGTCACCGCGCCCTCGGAGATCGGCACCCCGTCCACCTGGATACGCTCCCGGAACGACACCAGGTGCGGGGAGGTGTAGAGGCCGACCCGGAAGCCCCGGGCCCGGAGCGCCGCGGCCACCAGGGTCGACACGCTCCCCTTCCCGTTGGTTCCGCCGATGTGGATGGTGGGGAAGACCGTATGCGGATCCCCCACCGCCGCCAGCAGGGCGCGCGTGGTCTCCAGCCCGAACTTGATGGACGTCGTCCGGGGGAAGAGGAAATCGAGCGCCTGCTGGTAGCTGAGCCCCACGTGCGGGAGAATCCGGGAAAAGTGTGGAGGGCGGGATTACATTCCACGGCCGAGTCGCTGACCAACCTATCGCCACCGCCCATGTCCCGCTACACCGCGCTGCCCGACCCCTTCGTGTCCGAGCTGCTCGCGATCCCCGGCTTCCGGGAGCTGACCGAGGGCTTCTCGCTCTGCCCCGAATGCGAGCGCTGCGAGCGGAGCCTGGTGTACCTCTCCCCCGCCGAGCAGCGGAACGCCCGGGAGCTGGGGCTGCGGCTCTATGGCAAGGGCTCCGCCACCCGGCTCAACCGGAAGGGGTGCCAGTGCCCCTTCTACCTGGGCGCCACCGGCGGCTGCAGCAGCTACGCCGACCGGCCGCTCATCTGCCACCTCTTCCCGCTCGACATCATCGAGCACGAGGAGGACGAGACCTACTGGTGGGTGCTCTTCGGGGCCTGCGAGGAGGTGGCGCGGGGCAAGCTGGTGGGTCGGGTGGAGGAGGCGCGTCGCCTGGCCGCGGAGATCGACCGCCGGATGCCGGACGAGCTGCGCCGCTCGTTCATGGCCGACGCCGACGCGGCGGTCTTCGAGCCGGTGTTCTATGATCATCCCATCCACTACCTGCTGCCGCTGACGCCACCCGCGGGCTGAGGCCGGAAACAGCAGCGCCCCGTCCGGAGACGGGGCGCCATGCCCACCAGAACCCCTCCGGCCCTACTCGGCCGCCTCTTCCCGCAGCCGCTGCCCGCGCATGTGGCGGAGCAACCGGGCCGTGGTCTCGCGCAGCGACGCGCGCGGCACCACCTCGTCGATCTGGCCCTTCTCGAGCAGGAACTCCGCCGTCTGGAAGCCGGCGGGCAGGTCCTGCCCGATGGTCTGCTTGATCACCCGCTGGCCTGCGAACCCGATCACCGCGCCCGGCTCCGCCAGGATGGCGTCGCCCTGCATGGCAAACGAGGCGGAGACACCGCCGGTCGTCGGATTGGTGAGGATCGTGATGTAGGGAACCGCCAAGGCGTACAGCTGGGCGATCGCCGCGGAAGTCTTGGCCATCTGCATGAGGGAGAACACCCCCTCCTGCATCCGGGCGCCACCCGAAGTGCAGACCAGGACCAGCGGCACCCGCTTCTCCGCCGACCGCCGGGCCAGCCGGGCGATCTTCTCGCCGACGACCGAGCCCATGGACCCGCCCATGAAGGCGAAGTTCATGACGCCCAGGTGGAGCGGGCTGCCCTCCAGGCGGCCGGACCCGGTAAAGATGGCGTCCGAGCCGCCGACCTTCTTGTAGGCGGCCGTCAGGCGCTGGGGGTAATTCTCGAACTTGAGGGGGTCGCCGGACCGGAGGTTGGCGTACAGCTCCCGCCAGGTGCCCTCATCGGTCAACAGCTCGATGTACTCTTCCGCCGAGAACCGGCGGTGATGCCCGCATTCCGGGCACACGTTGAGCGCCCGCTCGAACTTCTCCCGGATATCGATGTGCCCGCACGCGTCGCACTTCTCCCACGCGTCCGGCGGAATCTCGAGGCGCTCCCGTATGGAGGACCGGGGTTTCCGCTCTTTTTTGAACCATGCCATGACGGCCATAGGGGGTTCAGGGAGAGATGTGAGCCTGCCCAAGGGACCTGCCTGCGACCACCCAATCTGGTATGCCCCCTCGCCCCGCGCTAGACCCCAGTTGCTAACTCGTTATCAGACATCACCATAGCCGCCAAGCCGGGCGTCCCAGGCGGCCCGCAGGCAGAGCCCGACCGAGACCGCCGTGCTGAGCAGGAAGGACCCCCCGTAGGAGAAGAAAGGCAGCGGGATCCCGGTAATCGGCATCACGTTGACCGTCATCCCCACGTTTTCGAAGACATGGGTGAAGAGCAGGCCCAGGATCCCGAACACCATCAGGCTGCTGAAGGGGTCGGTGGCCCGCCGGGCGATCCGGACCAGGATGGTAAACAGGGTGAAGAACAGGATCAGGGCGAGGAGCACGCCCAGGAACCCCAGCTCCTCCCCCACGACGGCAAAGATGAAGTCGGTGTGCTGCTCAGGCAGGAACGCCAGGCGCTTCTGGGGCCCCTCCAGGTAGCCGTTGCCCAGCCACCCCCCCGACCCGATCGCCACCTTGGACTGGATGGCGTGGTAGCCGGCCTTCTGCGGGTCCACCTCGGGGTTGAGGAACGTGAGCAGCCGGTTCTGCTGGTACGGCTCGAGCTTGCGCCAGATCGGGAGGGCGATGAAACCCATGGCCGAGTTCGCCGCGAACAGCGCCACGCCCTCCCAGAAGTAGGGTCGCCAGACCACCAGGGCTACCCCCAGGAGCAGCATCCACCCCACCCACGTGAACCAGGTGAAGGCCAGGAGCAGGCTCACGATCGGCGAGGCCAGGAACACCAGGAGGATCGGGTGGACCCCCGCCCAGAACAGCATCGCGAAGAGGATGCCGGCAAAGACCAGGGCGCTCCCGAGGTCGGGCTGCGCCAGGACCAGCAGCGCCGGGATCCCCGCGATCAGGGTGGCCGGCATGAGGTCGCGCATGGTCTCGGGCGCCTCCCGGAGTCCCGAGAGGTGCCGGGCCAGCATCAGCAGCACGGCGAGCTTGGCGAACTCCGCCGGCTGGCCGATGGCGTGGCCGCCGATGTAGATCCAGCTCTTGCTGCTGGCCGCGGTGCCGGCGCCCCGACCCACCACCAGGGTGAGCAGCAGCAGCAGCAGCGCCATCCCGTAGACCGGGAGCGAGGCCCATTCGAGCAGCCGGGGCGAGAACCGGAAGGCGATGGCCGCCACGACCGCGCCGCCGCCCAGCCACACCAGCTGCCGCTCCCAGGCGCCCGCCGCCGCGAAGCTCGGCACGTCGGTCTGGCCCGCCGAGTAGAGGACCACCAGCCCGAACAGGAAAAGGGCGCCCACCGCGCCGAGGAGCGACCGGTCGAGCCCCATGCTGCGCGGCATCAGCGCGCCTCCGTGGCCGGCGGGGCGGCCACCTCAGGCCCTGCGGCGGTGTCCGGCGCCACGGGCCCGCCGCCACCAGGCGTGTCGCCCGGGAGCACCATGCGCCGCGGGCGGTCCAAACCGGTGCTGTCGGGACCGAGGAGGTACCGCTTGATGGCGCGGACCACGTAGGGCGCCACGTCGCTGCCGTGGCGGCCGAACTCGAAGATGGCCCCGACCACGATCTCGGGATTCTCCGCCGGCGCGAAGCCGATGAACCAGCCGTGGTCCCGGTTCTTGTCGGCGTTCTGTGCCGTGCCGGTCTTGCCCGCGACCGCGATCTCCTTGAGCCGGCTGCGGGCCGCGGTGCCCTGCTCCACCACCGCGATGAGCGCCTTCCGCAGCCCGTCGAGCTGGGCCCGGGTGAGCCCGAGGTCGAACGACCGGGCGCTGTCGGGGCGGACCAGGTAGGGCGTGGGCGAGTGTCCGTTGCCCGCCAGGGCGGCGTAGAACCGCACCATGTTGACCAGCGTCTGGGTGTTCTCCCCCTGCCCGATCGAGAGGTTGAGCACCACGGAGTTGCTCCAGCCCCGCGGCCCGTAGCGGCGGTCGTAGTACTCGGTGGCACCGGGCCAGATGGGCCCCGCCTCGTTGACCAGGTCGATGTGGGTCCGGTCCTGGAACCCCATCGACACGCCATCGGAGAGGATGTTGGCCAGCTGGATGCGGAGCCCCAGCTGGTAGAAGTACACGTCGCAGCTCTGCGCCACCGCCCCGAGCAGGTCCAGCGAGCCGTGGCCCCGCTTGTTCCAGCACTTGAAGTAGCGGTTGCCGAACTGCATCCCGCCGCCACACCCCTGCGGCATGTGGGTGTGCAGGTCGACCAGGCCGCGCTTGAGGGCCATGGCCGCCGTGGCCAGCTTGAACGGCGACCCCGGGGGGTAACGCACCTGCAGCGCCCGGTCGAGCAGCGGCAGGGTCGGGTCGGTGGTGAGCCGCCGCAGCTCCGCGCGCGAGATGCCGCCGATGAACGAATTGGGGTCGTAGGCCGGGGTGGAGTACAGGGCCCGGATCTGGCCGTCGGGCGTCATGGCGATGAGCGCGCCGGCCTGCCCGGGGGGCCAGATGCTGTCCACGTACAGCTGCAGGTCCAGGTCGATCGTGGTCCGGAGCGTGTGCCCGGGCACCGAGGGGAGCGGGGGCGCGGCGCCCTGTTCGCGCACCAGGCGGCCACGGGCGTCAACCTCGATGTACCGCATCCCCGGGACGCCGCGCAGCGAATCGTCGTACTCCTGCTCCAGCCCGGCCCGGCCCACCACCGAGCCCAGGCGCGCACCGCTGTAGCGGCCGGCGTCGAGCTCGCCCTGGGACACCTCGTTCACGTAGCCGATCAGGTGGGCCACCGCCCGGCCCCGGGGATAGACCCGGCGCGGCTCGGACTGGATGACGAGCCCCGGAAGCACCGCGCGGTGCTCCTCCAGCGCCGCCACCTGCTCCCGGGTCGCGTTCCCCAGCACGGTGGCCGGCTGGTACCGCGCGGCGAGGTAGCGGTCCACCACTTCTTCCGTGGCGCCGGAGTCGAGGGGCACCACCTGGCGGAACCGCTCGAGCACCCGGCGGAGCGAGTCGGTGGAGGAGGCCAGCAGGGCCACCGAGAATCCCGGCACCGTCTCGGCGATGACGCGGCCATTGCGGTCGTACACCGTGCCCCGGGCGGGCTGCAGCGGCACCGGGCGCAGGCGGTTGTTCTCGGCGCGCAGCCGGTAGCGGTCGAACTGCAGGATCTGGGTGCGGAAGAAGGCCCCGACCAGCACCAGGAAGGCGATGCCCAGCACCCAGCGCGCGCGCTCAGCGCGCTCGCGCAGCCGGGTGGGGTGGAACTCGTTCATGCCTCGAGCCGGATGTCGAGCCAGCGCTGGAACACCACCAGCACCAGGGCCGCCATCAGGGCCGTCGTGAGCGCCTGCAGCGGCCCGTAGACCAGGAGGCCCACACGGAGCCCGCCCGGGGCCGGGCCGCTCGCGAGCAGCTGGACCGCGTTGCGGATCCACACCCCGAGGGCGATCACCAGCCCGTTGACGAAGAGGTTGTCCGGGAAGAAGACCGCGCGCCCCCAGGCGGCGAGATAGCCCACCAGGGTGTGGGCCAGCGCGCCGGAGCCCACCCGCGCGGGGGTCACCGCGTCTCCCACCAGCCCCACCAGGAAGCCCGCGACGGCGGCCGCACCCGGGCGGCTGCGGATGGCGTACAGCATCAGCGCCAGCAGCAGAAAGTCGGGGGCGATCGCGGGGTACCCGAGCCGGGGCCGCACGGCGAAGTGGAGCAGCACCAGCAGCCCCAGCACGGTCCACAGCCGGCCCCGATCCGCGCGGATGGCGATCACGGCAGGCTGTCCGGGCCGAAGGCGCTCTCGGGCACCCGCTCCGCCGGGGCGCGCAGGATAAGCACCTGCGAGGCCTCCTCGGGGCTGGCCGCGGGCCGGAGCACGTAGACCCGCTCCCACCCGGTCTCCTCCTGGCCCACGCCGATCACGGTGCCGATCGGGATTCCCTGCGGGTACACGCCGCCGAGGCCCGAGGTCACCACCAGCGTGCCGGTCGGGACCGAGTCGCGGATCGCCACGCCACGCAACTGCAGCAGGAGTTCCGAGCCGGTGATCTGCAGGGCCGGCCCTACCACGCCGAAGACTCCGCCTGGCACGGTGTAGGCACTGGCGCGGAACTCGGGGTGGGTCCAGGTCCAGGCGATCGCGCGATCCGCCTCGACCACGCGCACCACCCCCACGAGCCCTTCCGCACCGACCACGGGATCGAAGGGCTCGACCCCGGCCCGCGCTCCGGCGGAGAGCAGCAGGGTCCGCCCATCGGTGGGCACCGACTGGTGCAGCACCTCGGCGGCGACGTACGGCACCCGAACCCGCGCCCCCAGCCCCAGCAGGGCACGCAGGCGCTGATTCTCGGCCCGGAGGGAGGGCAGGAACTGGGCGGCGTAGGCGGCGGAATCACGCTCGCCGCGGAGACGGTCGAAGGCGGCGCGGCTGGTGCGGCTCGCCTCGGACCACTCCTGGATCTGCAGGAAGGGACGGAGCACGGTGGCGCGGATAGCGCCGGTCACGTGCGTCCCGAGTTCGGGGCGGAGCAGCATGGCGGCGGACAGGATCACGCACAGGGAGAAGAGCACATTGTCCCGGCGGAGCAGCGCGCGATCCGACTGCGGAGGCATCTAGCGGTAGAGAACGCTTTGGTACTTCTCGTAATCGTCGAGGATGCGGCCCGCGCCCCGCACCACGCAGGTGAGCGGGTCCTCGTCGATGTGGATCGGGAGCCCGGTCTCCTGCGCGAGCAGGATGTCGAGGCCCCGGATGAGCGCGCCCCCGCCGGTCATCACGATGCCGCGGTCCACGATGTCGCTGGCGAGTTCGGGAGGGGTGATCTCGAGCGCCCGGCGCACCGCGTCGACGATCTGCTGGATCGGCTCCTGCACCGCTTCGCGGATCTCGCTGGAGTGCACCCGGACCGTCTTGGGGATGCCGGAGACCAGGTCGCGCCCCTTCACTTCCATCTCGCGCTCGTCGCCGGTGGGCGCGGCGGAGCCGATCTTGATCTTGATCGCCTCGGCCGTGGGCTCGCCCACGAGGAGATTGTAGTTCTTGCGCATGAACTGGACGATCGCCTGGTCCAGCTCGTCGCCCGCCACCCGGATCGAGGTGTCAGAGACGATCCCGGAGAGCGCGATCACCGCGATCTCCGTGGTGCCGCCGCCGATGTCGATCACCATGTTGCCGGTGGGGGTCTCGACCGGCAACCCGACGCCGATGGCCGCGGCCATCGGCTCGGCCACCATGTCCACCTGCTTGGCGCCGGCGGTCTCGGCGGAGTCCCGCACCGCGCGCCGCTCGACCTCGGTGATGCCCGAGGGCACGCAGACGATCACCTTGGGACGGACCCGGAAGACGTGCTTGTCGATGATCTGCTTCAGGAAGTAGCGCAGCATCTTCTCGGTGACATCGAAGTCGGCGATCACGCCGTCCTTCAGCGGCCGCACCGCGATGATGTTGTCAGGCGTGCGCCCCAGCATCCGCTTGGCCTCGAGCCCGTAGCCCTTGGGGCGGCCACTCGATTTCTCGATGGCCACCACGGACGGCTCGTTCAGCACGATGCCCTCACCCTTCACATAGATGAGGGTGTTGGCAGTGCCGAGATCGACCGCGATCTCGTTGGCGGGAAGAAACGACCCGAGTTTTAGGGATGGAAACTTCATTACCGGGCCACAGGAGGTCGAATTGGGGCCAAAGGTAACGGAGGCTCTAAACCGCCACAAGACGGCAACTTAGGCGGCTCGGCCGCCCTGGAACTGGTGACCGGGGTCACCAAGCGCCCCCCGCCCCCTACC
>JBGAPX010000122.1:0-11114 GCA_044221045.1 Gemmatimonadales bacterium | reverse complement strand
CGATGAACACCGGCTTCCGCCCGCCCGACACCTGGACCAGGGCGCTGGCCCCGCCGTACCAGGCGAAGGTCCAGTCGTGGAAGGTGGTGCTGGTGGCGAACGGGGTGACGTTGTCCGTCCCCTCGGCGCTGGTCGAGGTGGCGAAGTTGGAGGCGCCGATGGCCCCATGCAGGCTGCCGCGGATCGGCCCCGAGCCGAGACGAAACTCGGGCCCGAGCCCGAAGGTGTAGATGTCGTTGGCCGTGGTCAGGTCCACGTATAGCCCGGGCAGGGTGGGGCTCAGCGGCAGCCGCTCGGTGGTGCGGCCGTACTGGATCCACGAGCCGAACAGCCGCAGGCCCACCACGTTTCGCGGGTCGAGGAAGAACGTGAAGTTGCCACCGACCCCGTAGCCGGTGCCGACGAACTCCTTGAACTCCCCCTGCGGAAAGCCCAGCTGGAAGTTGATGCCGAAGTAGCTGCGGGGGGCGGCGGCGGCCGGGACCTCGCGGTAGTTCTGGGCCGCGAGGGGCGCGGCCAGCAGGGCCAGCGCCACGGCAACGGGGCGAACCGGGGAGTGCACGCAATGCTCCGGGTGGAGAAGGGTGTCGGAAGGTAAGCCAGCCCCGCCGGGGCCGGTCAAGCGCCTCTGGTCCCGTCCCGGACGGCGGGGTACATTGGCCGTTGTCAGTGCCACTCGCCCCATGGATGGGACGGGACCCCAGCCGGAGAACCTCGCCATGCGGGCCGATGGCGATCCCATCCTCACCGCGGCCGCTCGCGCCGCCGGTGTCACCACGCTCCTCTGCCTGGCCCTCGCCGGCGCGGTCCGCGCCCAGGGGGCCCGTGCCTCCGAGGCCGCCTTCGCGCGCGGCAAGCCGCTGGGTGAGTGGGTGGCCCAGGCCGACCACTACATCCCGGAACTCCGCCGCGAGGCGGTAAAGGCCATCGCCGCCCTGGGTCCCGGGGCGCGGACCGCCCTGCCGACCCTCCTCCGCGCCGCGCGGGACGAGAACCAGGAGGTCCGGTACTGGGCCATCGAGGCCATCCGCCGGGTCGGTCCCGAGGCTCGGGAGGCGGCGCCGGTGCTGCTCTCGGTCCTGGCCGATGACGTCCGACCGGTCCAGCAGGTGGCCCGCCGGGCGCTCGAGGCACTCGGGCCCCCCGCGACCCCGTTGTTGCTGCCCTCGCTGGCGGCCCGGGATGCCTGGGTGCGCGCGAACGCCGCCGAGGCCATCGGGGTGATCGGCGCGGCGCCAGGGAAGACCGTCCGGCAGCTGTCGCTCCTCCTGGCCGATGACTCGCTCTGGGTCCGGGCGTCGGCGGCCTGGGCCCTCGGGCACCTGGGCCGGGCCGCGAAGCCGGCCACGCGCGCGCTCATTGACCTGCTCCAGGCCGAGCTTCGCCGTGATCCCACCCTGGCCGATCCGGCGCAGCGGACCCGGGTGGAAAACGTCTGCTACGCGCTTGGTCGTATCGGGCACGACGCCGGCGAGGCGGTGCCGGCCCTCCTCTCGGTGTTCTTCGACGGTGGCGACTCGCTCCGCGCGGTGGCCCTGGGGGCCCTCGCGGCCGTGGGCAGCCGGGCGGCCGAGCCCCGGGAAGGCCGCGCGCAGCGGGCCGATGGCCGTCCGCCTGGATGCGGCCGAGGCGCTGCGGCTGATGGGCTCCGAGGGCCGGAAGGCGGTGCCCGACCTGGTGAAGGTGCTCGAGGGCACCGATGAGCTGGAGGGTGGGCCACGACTGGTGATCGCGGTGGCGGATGCGCTCGGGGCCATGGGCAAGTCGGCCCGCCCCGCCACCGGCGTGCTCGAAAAGCAGCGGCGGAGGAGCGTGAGCCCGGACGTGGTGGCCGCACTCGACCGGGCGCTTCGGAAGGCCCGGATCGGGGGGTAGCCGGTCCCGGGACGGGCGGCCACGCTTGAATCGCCGGGTCGGTGCGGCTAAAATATTGCGCCCGTTTCTCTTAGGACGCAGTCGCCGATGCCGACGTACGAATACCAGTGCCCCGAGGGGCACGAGTTCGAACTGTTCCAGAAGATGTCCGACAAGCCGCGGGCCAAGTGCCCCGCGTGCGGCAAGGCCGCGACCCGGAAGATTTCCGGTGGCGCGGGCCTCGTGTTCAAGGGGTCCGGCTTCTACATCACCGACTACGGCAAGGACGGCAAGGGACCGCGGAAGGAGGCGGACAAGCCGGCGTCCAAGCCCGATGGTGGCGCGGCGGGAGCCACCAAGTCAGAGCCCGCCACGCCAAAGGCGGAGAAGCCCGCGCCGTCCAAGCCGGCGACCGGCAAGAAGGCCTCCGAGTGAGCGAAACGCAGATCCGCGCCGAACTGGCGCGTGTGGCGGCCGCCCTGGGCGCACCCGAGGCGGCCTTCGTGCTGGAACGCCCCCGCGACACCGGGCATGGCGACCTGAGCACCAACCTCGCCATGCTGCTGGCCCGTTCCCTCAAGACCAACCCGCGCGCCGTGGCGGAGCGGGTCATCGGTGAGCTCCGCATCCCGGCCTCGGTGGTGGCGCGGACCGAGATCGCCGGCCCGGGGTTCATCAACTTCTGGCTGGCCCAGGACGCCCTGGCCACGCTGCTCCAGGCCATCATCGGCGCGGGCGCGAGCTACGGCCGGCACGAGTTCGGGGCGGGGCAGCGGGTCAACGTGGAGTTCGTGTCGGCCAACCCGACGGGCCCGCTGCACGTGGGGCACGGCCGGGGCGCCGCGCTCGGGGACGCGATCGCGGCGCTGCTCGAGTGGACCGGGCACGACGTGACCCGCGAGTTCTACATCAACGACGCCGGGGTGCAGATCGAGCGGGTGGTCCAGAGCCTCTGGGTCCGGGTGGAGCAGCAACTCGGTCGCCCGGCGGAGATTGCCGAAGGCGGTTATCACGGGGCCTACCTTGTGGAGCTGGCGGCGCAGCTGCTCCGCGAGCAGCCGGACCTCGCCACGGTCACCGCGCACGAAGGGCTGGCCGCCTGCCGGGTGGCCCCGCTCCGGATCCGGCAGGAGCAGGAGGACCTGCTCCGTGACCTGCGGGTGGTCTTCGACGTCTGGAGCAGCGAGCAGGCGGTCCGGGACCAGGGCCGGGTCGAGTCGGCCCTCCGCCTGCTGGCCGACCGGGGCCTGACCTTCGAGGATGCCGGGGCCCTGTTCCTGCGCACCAGCAGCTTCGGCGACGACAAGGATCGAGTGCTCCGCAAGGGCGACGGGAGCCTCACCTACTTCGTGCCCGACATCGCCTACCACATCGACAAGCACGACCGGGGCTTCGAGCGGGTCATCGATGTCTGGGGCGCGGATCACCATGGCTACATCCCCCGGATGCGGGCGGTGCTGCGCGCCCTGGGCTACGGCGAGGACTTCTTCGAGGTGGCCCTGGTGCAGCTGGTGAAGGTGATGAAGGGCGGCGAGGAAGTGCGGATGTCCAAGCGGTCCGGGGAGTTCGTGACCCTGCGCGACCTCATGGACTGGGTGGGCGTGGACGCCACGCGCTACTTCTTCCTGATGCGACCGGGCCAGTCGCCCTTCACCTTCGACGTGGACCTGGCGCGCAAGCAGACCGACGAGAACCCGATCTTCTACGTGCAGATGGCCCACGCGCGGATGAGCGGCATTTTTCGCGTGGCCGGGCGGGCGCCGGAGTCGGCCAGCGGCGACGTGGCGTTCGACGCCCTGCCGGCCCCCGAGGACCTCGAGCTGCTCAAGAAGCTCGCGGTCTTTCCCGAGGTGGTGGCCCGGGCGGCGCGCGCGCGCGAGCCGCACCGGGTCACCGACTACCTCGAGGACCTGGCCCGGCTGGCCCATGGCTGGTACCACAAGTGCCGCGTGCTGGGCGAGCCGCCCGCCACCGAGGCGGCCCGCCTGGCGCTGGCCCGGGCGGCCCGCATCGTCCTGGCCAACGGCCTCGCGCTCCTTGGCCTCTCCGCCCCTGACCGGATGTGACCCGATGAAACTCCTCGTGGTGGGCAGCGTCGCGCTCGACTCCATCCTCACGCCCTTCGGCGAGGTCAACGACGCGCTGGGCGGCAGCGCCGTGTACTTCAGCGTCGCCGCCTCGGTGCTCACGGGGGTGCGCATGGTCGGCGTGGTCGGGGACGACTACCCGATGGCCGACCTCAAGGCCGTCGCCGCGCGGGGCGTGGACATCACGGGCGTGGAGCAGGCGGCCGGTGAGAGTTTCCGGTGGAAGGGCCGGTACAGCTTCGACCTGGCCAGCCGGGAGACCCTGGAGACCCGCCTCGGCGTCTTCGCCGACTTCCGGCCCCGGATCCCCGCCAGCTTCCGCGATACGCCCTACGTCTTCCTGGGCAACATCCACCCCGACCTGCAGCTGGCGGTCCTCGACCAGATGCAGGAGCCGCGGCTGGTGGCCTGCGACACCATGAACTTCTGGATCGACAGCGCCCGCGACCGGCTGATGCAGGTGCTCAAGCGGGTGGACCTCCTGATCATCAACGATGAGGAGATCCGTCAGCTCTCGGGCGACTGGAACGTGCACCGCGCCGCCCGCTGGGTCCTGGGCCAGGGCCCCCGCCGCGTGGTGGTGAAGCGGGGCGAGCACGGGGCGCTCCTGGTGGAGACGGGACGCAGCTTCTTCTGCCCGGCCTATCCGCTCGAGGAGGTCTTCGACCCGACCGGTGCGGGCGACTCGTTCGCGGGCGGCTTCCTGGGGTACATCGCCCGCACCGGGGACACCTCGAGCGAGGGCCTCCGCCGCGCCATGGTGTTCGGCGCCGCGATGGGGTCCTTCGCGGTCGCGAGCTTCGGCATCGGCGGGTTCGAGGGGGTGACGCCCGCGAGCCTGCACCAGCGGGTGGGCAGCTTCAAGGACCTGACGCACTTCGAGATCGCGGAGGCGGTGGCATGACGGAGCGGCAGTATGCGCAGGCCGGCGTGGACCTCGTGAGCGCCGAGGCGGCCAAGGAGCGGATCGGGCAGCTGGTGGCGGGCACCCGCACCGCCCACTCGGTGGGGCACGTGGGCGCGTTCGGCGGCATGGTCCGGGTGCCGGCCGGGCTCAGGAAGCCGGTGCTCGTCATGAGCACCGACGGGGTCGGCACCAAGGTGCTCGTCGCGTTGCAGGCGGGCCGGTTCGACACCGTGGGCGAGGACCTCGTCAACCACTCCGTCAACGACATCCTGGTCCACGGCGCGCGCCCGCTGGCGTTCATGGACTACGTGGCGGGCGCGGCGCTCACGGTGCAGCAGATCGCCGGGATCGTGGAGGGGGTGGCCCGGGGGTGCCGGGCCCACCAGATGGCCCTCGCTGGCGGGGAGACCGCCAGCATGCCCGGGCTCTACCAGCCCGGCAACTTTGACCTGGCCGGCACGATCATCGGGGTGGTGGAAGAAGATGAGGCCCTGCACGGTGACCGCATCCGGCCCGGGGACGTGCTTCTTGCCTACCAGTCGACCGGCCTGCACACCAACGGTTACACCCTGGCACGGCGGGTGGTCTTCGACGTCCTGAAGCTGCAACTCGCCGACCGGCTTGGGGATACGGGTCAGTCAGTGGCCGATGCCCTGCTGGCCGTGCACCAGAGCTATGCGGCAGCCGTGATGCCGGTCATTTCAGGGCTGCATGGGATCGCACATATCACCGGAGGCGGGATCCCGGGCAATCTGGTCCGCGTCTTGCCAGATGGGTGCGAGGCGGTCGTGGAGGCAAAGAGCTGGACCTGGCCTCCGCTGTTCCGGCTGCTGCAGAACGCGGGACAGGTCAGCACCGGGGAGATGCGGGACGTCTTCAACCTCGGCGTCGGCCTGATCGCGGTCCTGCCGAAGGACCGGGTGGCCAGCGCCGAGGCTGCCGCCCGGGCGCAGGGCGTTCCCACCTGGGTGCTGGGCGAGGTCCGCCGCGGCCCCACGGGGGTGCGATTCAGCGACTAGCAAACCTTTTCGTGGAGTCACCGATGCGTCGTTCCGTGATGCTGCTCGCCGCCGCGCTCGCGGCGCCCCTGTCCCTCACGGCGCAGACGCCGTACCCCGAGTGCAACCAGCCGCTCATCATCGCGTCGCAGCAGAATATCAACATCTGCAACGCGGCCCTCGACGGCGCGGAGATCTTCCATCCGGTCGCCGGCATCCTGGTCAGCGGTGGCAATCCGGTCCTGGGCAGCGTGGGCACGCTCGGCGGATTCCCCCACTTCGCCATCACCGCGCGGGCCAATGCCACCCGCCTGGTGACCCCCGACCTCAACTATGACGGCACCGGCACCACCGTGCCGCGGAGCGACAAGCTGTTCGCTCCCGCGCCTGTGGTCGAGGCAGCCGTCGGCGTCATCCGCGGCCTCGGGCCGAGCGGCTTCCTCTCGCTCGACCTCCTCGGCTCGGCCTCGCTCCTGCCCACCAGCCAGATCGACGGGCTCTCCGTGGACAAGGACGCCACCAAGATCGGCGAGATCGCCCTCGGCCTCGGTTACGGCGCCCGGGTGGGCGTGCTTCGCGGCCGCGGGTTCATTCCCTCCGTCACGATCTCGGCGATGAAGCGGAGCATCCCGCGCATCACCTACGGCGACGTGGCGGGCGGCGATCAGTACGCCTACAGCGTGGACCTCGACGCCACCAACCTGCGCGCGGTCGCGGGGTACAACCTGGCGCTGCTCAACGTCGGCGTGGGCGTGGGGTACGACAAGTACACCAGCGAGGCCGTCATCACCTTCGAGGACCAGCTGCTGGCCGCCCCGATCACGGTGCGCCACGATCTCGAGAACAGCCGCAACCTGGCCTTCCTCACGGCCTCGCTCGACATGCCCGTGGTCAAGATCGGCGCCGAGCTTGGTTACCAGCTGGGCAAGGACCAGAGCTACAAGACCGACTTCCAGGGCATCGACCCGACCGCCAAGCGCTTCTTTGGCAGCGCGGGCATCCGCTTCAGCTTCTAGACCCCGCCCGGTTTCCGGCCGGTACTCCCGCGGCGCTCCGGTCCTCAGGGCCGGGGCGCCGTCTGCCGATACTGGCACCATGAACCGTCCCGACCCGCGGCCGCGCCGCCTCGTCCCGCTCCTGGCGCTCTGCGCGCTCGTGGCCGCCCCGCTCGCATCGCAGGACAGCACCGCCGCCGGGCCCTGCGCGGCGGACACCACCCGCGCCAGCCGGATCTGCCAGGCGGGCGTGGACGCGCTCACCGCCTTCCTCCCGGTCGAAGGGCTGCTGGTGGGTGGCGGGAACCCGGTGCCGGGCACCGCGGCCGGCATCGGCAAGTTCGGGCATGCGCGGATCGCCGGCCGGGTGGGGATCGCCCGGGTGACCGTGCCGAGCGCCGGCTACGATGGGACGAGCGACACCGTCGCGGCCGACAAGCAGCTCTACGTGCCGGTGCCGCGGCTCGACCTGCAGCTGGGCCTGCTGAGCAAGAAGCTCAAGCTGGGCACCGTGACGGCGGATTTCCTTGCCTCGGCGGTGGTGATCCCCACGGGTGCCACCACCCGCATCCGGATCGACGACAACGCCCGAACCCTCGCCGGGATGGCGCTGGGACTCGGCTTCGGCGTACGGCTCGGCCTCACGATGCCGGCGCCCAAGCCCACGGTCTCGCTCAGCGTCATGAAGCGGGACATGCCCGGGATCCGGTTCGGCGATCGCGCCGCCGGCGACCAGTTGTCGGCCTCGACGACGTTCTCGGCCATTGCCGTGCGGCTGATGGTCGGGGGCCGGTACAAGCTGCTCACCCTGGCGGCCGGTGGCGGGATGGACCTTTACAAGGGCACCGGAGCGGTGACGTTTGCCGACAGCACCGGCGCCGATACCACCGTGGCCGTAGATCTGAGCACCTCCCGGATCATGACGACCATCAACGCCGGGCTCGACGTCGGGCCGGTGAAGCTCTGGGCCGAAGGTGGCTTCCAGGTCGGAAAGAAGACGGAACTGGCCACGACCTTCGAGCGGAATGATCCGAGTTCCGGTCACTTCTTTGCCGGCCTGGGGGCCGCGCTTCAGTTCTGACCCTGCCGCCGGACCTCGGTCGCCGCCCTACCGCCACCCCGCTGTCCCGCCGTAAATTCCCATCCGTGAACCACTTCGACGCCATGGGCAGGGCCCTCGAGCTGGCCCGGATGGGGTGGGGACGGGTGTCCCCCAATCCGATGGTCGGGGCACTGGTCCTGCAGGAAGACCGAGTCGTGTCCGAGGGGTGGCACGGCGAGTTCGGTGGTCCCCATGCCGAGGCCGTGGCGGTGGCGAAGGCGGGGGCTCAGGCCCGGGGCGCCACCGTGGTCGTCACCCTGGAACCCTGCAACCACCAGGGCAAGCAGCCGCCGTGCACGGAGGCCCTCATCGCCGCCGGCGTGGCCCGGGTGGTCGCGGCGGTGCCCGACCCGAATCCGGAAGCGCAGGGCGGGGTGGAGCGCCTGCGCCAGGCGGGGATCGAGGTCGAGGTCGGGCTGCGCGAGGACGAGGCGCGGGCGCTCAACGGGATCTTCTTCCATCGGTACGCCGGCCTGGGCCGCCCGTTCGTGGCCCTCAAGCTGGCCACGACGCTCGATGCGAGGATCGCGGACCAGACCGGGCGCTCCCGGTGGATCTCCGGCGAGGAAGCGCGCGACTACGTGCACTGGCTGCGGGCGGGCTTCGATGCGATCGCGGTCGGGGGGCACACCGCCAGGGTGGACAATGCCTCCCTCACGGTCCGGGGCGGCATCGAGCCCCGGCGTCCCCCCACGCGGGTGGTGTTCGACCGCCGCGGCGAACTGCCCGACGCGCTGGCCCTGGTCCAGACGGCCGAGAAGGTACCGACGGTGCTGATCACCGAACTGGTCGGGCCATCCGCGCACCTGGCGCGGCTCGAGGAGGCCGGCGTGACGGTGGCCCGCGTGGGCAGCCTGGCGGAGGGACTGGCGGCACTGCACCAGCTCGGGATTGCCTCGCTGCTGGTGGAGGGCGGGGGCCGCCTGGCCGGGGCGCTGCTCGAGGCGGGCGTGGTGGACCGGTATTACTGGATCCAGGCCCCGGTCTGGCTCGGGGACGCAGGCATCCCGGCCATCACCGGCTACCCCGGGACCACCCTCGTGGAGGCGGAACGCTGGTCGGTGGTGGAGCGCCGGGCGCTGGGACAGGACACCCTGCTGGTGGTGGATCGGGAGCCATGTTCACTGGGATCGTGACCGCGGTCGGTACGGTGCGCGCGGCCCGGCATGGGCCGGAGGGCCTCAGCCTCCGCATCGGCGCCCCGTACCGGGCGGTGCGGAAGGGCGAGAGCATCGCCGTGGATGGCGCCTGCCTTACCGTGGAGCGAGCCGGTAAGGGGTGGTTCGCCGTGCACGTGGTCGCCACCTCGCTGGAGCGGACCCTGTTCGGGGAGTATGCCCGCGGCCGGCGGGTGAACCTCGAGCGGGCGCTCAAGGTCGGCGACCGTCTCGGAGGCCACCTGGTGCAGGGGCACGTGGACGGCGTGGGGCGGGTCGAGTCGGTGCGCCAGCAGGGCGATGCATGGCTGGTGGACGTGGCGGTGCCCGCGGAGGTGGCCCGGGTATCGATCCCGCTGGGATCCATCACCGTGGACGGGGTGAGCCTCACCGTGAACGCCATCCCGGGGCCCGGCCGCATCCAGCTCTCCCTGATCCCGTTTACCTTTGAGCATACGACGCTTGGCGACAAGACGCCCGGCGCGGGAGTTCACCTTGAGGGGGACACGATCGGCAAGTACGTGGCCTCCCTGTTGCAGAATGGGCGCGCATGACCTTCGGGACCATTGAGCAGGCGATCGACGACCTCCGCAACGGCAAGCCCATCATCGTGGCCGATGACGAGGACCGGGAGAACGAGGGCGACCTCATCTGCGCCGCCGAGCTGGTGACGCCGGAGCTGGTCAACTTCATGATCACCCACGCCCGGGGCTGGGTCTGCCTGGCGCTCACCCCCGACCGGTGCGAGGAGCTCGGCCTGCCGCAGATGCAGGCCCAGAACACCGAGTCGCAGCGCACCGCGTTCACCGTGACGATCGACGCCGATCCCCGCTTCGGGGTGTCCACCGGCATCTCGGCCTCGGACCGCGCCAAGACCATCCACGTGGCGATCAACCCGAAGACCGTGGACACCGACCTGCGCCGGCCGGGCCACATCCAGCCGGTGCGCTCGCGGCCCGGCGGGGTGCTGCAGCGGGTGGGGCACACCGAGGCCGCGGTGGACCTGGCGCGGCTGGCGGGGCTGTACCCGGCGGGCGTGATCTGCGAGATCCTGCAGGCCGACGGCTCGGCCGCGCGGCGGCCCGAGCTCGAGGCCTTCGCCGCCCAGCACGGGCTCACCTTCGTGACCATCGCGCAGCTGGTGGCCTACCGGCTGCGGACCGAGCAGCTGGTGCATCGCGCCGGGGTGGCCCGGCTGCCCACCGAGCTGGGCGAGTTCCGGATCGTCGCCTACGCCAACGACGTGGATGGCGCGCAGCACGTAGCCCTGGTGATGGGCGAGGTCGAGGGGCAGCGGGACATCCTGGTGCGCATGCACTCCAAGTGCCTCACCGGCGACGTCTTCGGCTCGCAGCGCTGCGACTGCGGCCCGCAGCTCGATGCCGCGATGCGCCAGATCGCCGAGGCCGGGCGCGGCGTGATCGTCTACCTGGACCAGGAAGGGCGCGGGATCGGGCTGGTCAACAAGATCCGCGCCTACGCCCTGCAGGACGAGGGCGACGACACCGTCGAGGCCAACCAGCGCCTCGGCTTCGCGCCCGACCTGCGCAATTACGGCATCGGCGCCCAGATCCTGCGCGACCTGGGGCTCTCCTCGATCCGGATCATGACCAACAACCCGCGCAAGCTGGTCGGTGTCGAGGGCTACGGGCTGGTGATCACCGAACGGGTTCCGCTGGTCACCGATCCCCACGCCGAGAACCGCGCCTACCTGGCCGTGAAGCGCGACAAGCTCGGCCACTTCTTCGCCCACTGATCGCATGCCAGAATACCGCGGCCAGCTCCGGGCCCAGAGCCGGGTGGCCATTCTCGTCAGCCAGTACAACGAGCGGGTGACCAGCCGCCTCCTCGAGGGCGCCCTGGAGTGCTGCGATGCCGCCGGCATGCCGCGGGACCGGGTGGACGTGGTCTGGCTGCCGGGGGCGTTCGAGCTGGGCGGGGCCGCGGCGGTGCTCGCGGGGACCGCCCGGTACTCGGCGATCGTGGCGCTGGGCGCCGTGGTCCGCGGCGAGAC
>JBGAPX010000121.1:0-10957 GCA_044221045.1 Gemmatimonadales bacterium | reverse complement strand
CCGCCAGAGTCTCGAGGCTCTTGGAGAGCACCCACGCGTTGAAGGGCGAGAGCGCCGGCCCGGTGTGCCGCGCAAAGACGCGCGCCTCCGCCACCAGCGCCGCGCGGCCCACGATGGCGCCGCCCAGGGTGCGGCCCTGGCCGTCGAGGTACTTGGTGGCGGAATGCACCACGAGATCGGCCCCGCAGGCGATGGGTCGCTGCAGGTAGGGCGTGGCAAAGCAGTTGTCCACCACGAGCGGCACGCCGCGGGCGCGGCACAGCGCCCCCAGCCACTCGAGGTCGATCAGGTCGAGCCCCGGGTTGGACGGCGTCTCCACGAACACCAGGCGGGTGGTGGGCTGGAAGAGCGGCTCCCACGTCTCGGGCCGCGCGCTGTCGGCGTAGCTGTGGCTGATGCCCACGCGGGGCAGGAGCCGGGTGAGGATCTGGTGGGTGGAGCCGAAGAGCGCCCGCGAGGCGAGCACGTGGTCGCCGGTCTTGAGCAGCGCGGCCAGGGCCACGTACACCGCCGCCATCCCCGAGGCGGTGGCGATGCCGTCCTCCGCTCCCTCGAGCAGGCAGAGCTTGCGGACGAACTCGTCGGTGTTCGGGTTGGCGTAGCGGCTGTAGATGTTGCCCGGCACCTCGTCGGCGAACAGGGCGCGGGCCTGCTCGGCGTCGTCGAAGACGAAGCTCGAGGTGAGGAAGAGCGGCGCCGCGTGCTCCCGCTCGGGCGTGGTCGGCAGCTGGGTCCGGATGGCCAGCGTCTCGAAGTGCGGGCCGGGGCCGGTCATGCGGCGGGGAGCACGGCGTGGCTCCAGGTAATGGTGGCGCTGCGCTCCAGGATCCGCGCCACCGAACAGTACTTCTCCATGGAGAGGCCCACCGCGTGGCCCAGCTTGTCGGGATCGCAGGCGCCGGTCACCTCGAAGCGCACATGCACCGTGGAGAAGAGCGAGGGTTCCTTGCCCGGCTCCCGCTCCCCCTCCACCGTGACCCGGAACGCCTGCACCTCCTGCCGCTGCTTGGCCAGGATAGCGACGACATCGATGCCGCTGCAGGCGCCGAGGGCGGTGAGTACCAGTTCCATGGGCCGGGCGCCGAGGCCCTGGCCGCCGATGGCGGGTGCCCCGTCGATGGCCACCGTGGCGCCGCTCTCGGTGGTGGCGGCGAAGTGGACCGCCTGGTTCCGGCGTTCGAGGATGACGCGCATGGGAGGAGGCTATCACCCGGCGGGGGGAAAGGCCAGACGGCCGCGGGCGGGCCCGAGGCACCGATTCCCGGCCCTTGTGGGGCCCCGGCCCGGGCCGCAGCATTGCCCCACCACCACGGACCGGAGCCCATGCCCGACATCCTGCACGACTTCCCCATCTTCGCGCCGCCCGAGCGGGTCTTCGCGGCGCTCTGCGACCCGGCCGGCCTGGATGCCTGGTGGAGCCTGCGGGCCGGCGGCACCCCGGGCCAGGGCGCGCGCTACACGTTCGACTTCGGCCCCGGCTATGCCTGGACCGGCGACATGGTGCGGTACGATCCGCCCCGCGGCGTGACGTGGGAGATGGTCGTGGCCGACGATGACTGGCGGGGCACCCGGGTGGGCTTCGAGCTGCGCCCGGTCGCCGACGGGACCCACGTGGCCTTCGCGCATACCGGCTGGCCCGCCGCCAACGCGCACTACCGGACCTCGTCGTTCTGCTGGGCGATGTACCTGCGGCTGTTCAAGCGGTACCTCGAGGCGGGCGAGATGGTGCCCTACGCCCGCCGGCTCGACGTCTAGTCCGCTCGCGCCACCGCCTGGTACACCACCGCCCGCACCCGGTCCCAGAGGTCGAAGTTGCGGGCGGGCAGCAGCTGGGTCATCAGCACCACCACCAGGCCGTCGGTCGGGTCCACCCAGTAGTTGGTGGCGTAGGCGCCGCCCCAGCCGTAGCGCCCGGGATTGCCGAACTGGGCCGCCCGGCCCGGATCCTGGAGGATCTCGAAGGCGAGCCCGAACCCGAGCCCGTTCCGCGAGAACAGCGTGTCCACGTGGTTGGTGGTCATGAGGCCCACCGTCCGCGGGCCGAGGATCCGCGCGCCCTCGAGCGTGCCGCCATTGGCGAGCATCTGCAGGAAGCGGGCGTAGTCGCCGGCGCTGGAGACGAGGCCCGCCCCGCCGGAGTAGCTGCGCCTGGGGCCGTCGAGGTAGTCGCCCTGGCCCCGGGCCCCCGCGGCCGCGGGGACGTACCCGCTGTCCGTCCCGGCGTAGACGGTGGCCAGCCGGCCCGCCGCCGCGGCCGGGGGGTAGAACCAGGTGTTCCGCATGCCCAGCGGGCGGAAGATCCGGGTGGCGAAGAAGTCGGCGAGGCTCACGCCGGAGACCTTCTCCACGATGCAGCCCAGCAGGTCCGTGGCGTAGCCGTAGACGTAGCGCTCCCCGGGCTGGGCGGCGAGCGGCAGGTGGCTCAGCCGCTCCATGCTGGCGCAGATGGGCTCCGCCTTGTCGGCGAAGTACCAGCCATACCCGGCGTTGGGGCCGAGGCCTTCGGCGGCGTACGCGTCACGCAGCAGGGAGTCGGTGCCGTAGGAGATGCCGGCGGTGTGGGTGAGGAGGTCGCGGATGGTGATGGCCCGGCGCACCGGCGTCAGCACCAGCCCGGTATCGGCGGCGCTGGCCACCCGCGCCGTGGCGAAGCCGGGCAGGAACTTCGCGACGGGGTCGCCGAGCCGGAGGGCGCCGTCCTCCACCAGCATCATCACCGCCACGCTGGTGACCGCCTTGGTCTGGGACGCGATGCGGAACAGGGTGCCGAGTTCCATCGGCCGCCTGGCCTCGCGGTCGGCCCAGCCGAAGGCCTGCGCGTACGCCACCGTGCCGTGCCGCGCCACCAGCACCACCGCGCCGACGGCGCGCCCGCTGTCGATGGCGGCCTGGACCACCGGGCCGATCCGTTCCAGGCGCCCGGGCGCAAAGCCCAGCCGGACCGGTGGAGTACGCACCGGCGCCTGGGCGGCGACGGGGGCGGCCAGCAGGGCGAGGAGCAGCAAGGTCGGCAGCGTGCGACGCATGGGAGCAGTCCGCGGGTGGTGGATCCGGTGACGACGGGTGGACGTAGGCTGGTGGGACGGTGAGAAGCTACGGTGCCGCGCGGGCCGGAGCCATGCCCCGCCGCTGGACCGCCCCCGGGCGGGCCGATACCTTGCAGCACCGAGCCCCGTTCCCTGCATCCGAGGGTCCCATGCGTCTCCCCTCGTCCCTCGCCGGAGCCACGCACCGCCGCGCCTTCGTGGCCGCCCTCGCGGGGGTGGCGCTGGTGCCGTTTCTCCGCCCGGCGCCGCAGCGCGCGGCGGCGCTGGACGCCTGGTGCGGCGCGCCGCGGCGGCTGCCGGGCCCGCACCCGGTGCCACGGGCCGGGATCACCGCCGCCCGGGTGTGGACCGCCGACCAGCTCGCCACCACCCCGGACCTGATCCCGCTCTTCGACAAGGTCCGGGAGATCCCCGGGATCATGGACGGCATCCGGTGCCACTGCGCCTGCACCGACCCGCCCACGTTCTACTCGCTCCTCTCCTGCTACGAGGGCGAAGCGATGTCCCGGTTCTGCGACATCTGCCAGGGGCAGGCCAGCCTGGCCCACCGGCTCCACCGCGCGGGAGAATCGCTCGACGCGATCCGCGCCGCCATCGACGCCCGCTACGGGGATTCCTGATGCCGCTCGCGCTTGCCCGCCACGCCGTCACCGGGCTGGTCCTCTGCACCCTCGCCCTGCCGCCGGCCACCGCCCAGGTCAAGGCGAGTGAGCCCGCCACCGTCAGCCAGACGATCGACGGCACGACGATCACCATCGAGTACTCCCGGCCGCGGGCCCGCGGGCGGGAGGCGCTCTTCGGGGGCGAGGTGAAGTGGGACGAGGTGTGGACGCCCGGCGCCAATTGGGCCACCACGATCGAGGTGGGCAAGGATGTGTCGGTCAACGGCCACGCGCTGGCCAAGGGGAAGTATTCGCTCTGGATGGTGGTCCGGCCCGAGACCTGGACCGTGGTGTTCGACCCGCGGGCCCGGATGTTCCACACCCGGCACCCCGATTCCACGCCGGAGCAGGTCCGGTTCGACGTGACGCCGGAAACGGCGCCGTTCACCGAGGTCCTCACCTTCGGGTTCCCCGAGGTGCGGCTGGCGGGCACCACGCTGGCCATGCAGTGGGGCACCGTCCGGGTGCCACTCCGGATCGAGGTCCCGCCCAGTTACCGGCTGGAGCTGACCTCGGCGGAGATCTCCCCGTTCCTGGGCACCTGGGAGATGCACTGGCGCAACCCGGACTGGGGAGACACGACCGTCACCATCGCCTTTGCGCTCACCCATCGCGACGGCGCGCTGCATGGCGACTGGATCAAGGATCCCTGGCCCGACGCCGAGCCGTTCCTGCTGATCCCCACCCGCGAGCGGTGGTTCAGCATGGGGCTGATCCAGGACGGCCAGCTGTACGAGATCATGACCGACATGACCTTCGAGTTCGGGCCGGCGTCGGGTCGGGCCAGGACGTTCGAGCTGCGGGGCGAGAAGGACGACGTGGTGGCCGCGGGGAAGCGGGGGCGGTAGCGCCCGCCTAGACGGCGCGTGCGAAGTGGCCGCGGGTGAAGGCGCGGCCGGTCACCTCGCGGATGGCCTCGAGGTCGGGCGCGGCGCCGCGTCCCAGCGCGTCAAGCGCCGCGCGCCAGGCACGGGTCACCTCCGCCACCGGGTCCCCGGGGACGTTGAAGACCAGGCGATACGCCCGGAAGCCCGCGCGCCACAACGCCGGCAGGTACTGGCCGCCGCTCACCGGCCGCGAGTGCAGCAGCCGGTTGCGGCAGGCGGAGTCGGTCGCCACGGGGAAGACGTAGCCGGCGGGGTCCGTCAGCTCCACGTCGGGGTGCTGCTGCACGCAGAGGTCCCGGCAGGTGGTCGGCTCCCGCTCGAACGCCGCCGACAGCACGCAGTGCTCGATGGTCATGCCCTCCGGCCGCCCGTGCACGAACGGCTCGAAGCCCCGCCCGCCCCACGGCGCCGCCACCTGCGCCATCTCCTCGCCGGTGAGCTCGATGGACGGCACGATCCGCCGGGCGCCCAGCCGGAACAGCTCGGCCGCGGAATGCGGGTTGAAGCAGTTCACCGCGTAGTCGGCCACCACGTCGCGCCCGGCCGCCGCCAGCTCCGCCACCAGCCCCAGGTGCCCGCTCACCAGCGGCAGTCCGAGCGCCAGCCACTTGTCCACCACCTTCCGCTCCTCCGGCCGCACGATGGTCGGGGTCCGCAGCCGCAGCAGGACCCCGCCCGCGGCGAGGTCCTCCGCCAGCTTCCGCACCCGCGCCTGCGGCGGCGTGGGGTGCCGCAGGAAGACATCGAGCGCGACCTCCGTGGCGCCCGCCTCCGCCGCGATGCGCGCATCCTCGACCCGCCAGACCTCGGCGGTGAGGCTCGGCGGCTCGGCCGCGGGGCGCGGCGGCTCGGCGGCTCTCGGTGGCCGGGCGCGGCGGCTCGGCCACCGGGCCGTACTGTACCGCCCTGGCGATCGCCGCCGAACGTGCGGCCAGCCGGGCCTGCTCGGCCCAGTCCCGCCGCCGCACCAGCTCCGCCACCGCCGCCTGACGCAATTCGTTGAGCGCGCTGACCGGGAGGAAGAGCCCGCCGGCGAGCGCGGAGAGGTCCAGCCCCCCGAGCACGAAGGGCGTCTCCCCCAGGCGACCCAGCTGCTCGCGGAGGCGGGCGTCATCGAGCGCGTGCTTCCCCGCAGGGGCCAGCGCGATGGCGCTCTCGACCGCCACCGTCTCCTGGTCGGCCCTGGCGGTGAGGGTCAGCGGCGTGCCGGCGGCGCCGGCCACGGCCAGGTCGAGGGCGGTGCGCGGCAGCGGCGGGTGCCGCTCTACCCCGGCGAAGGAGGCACGGGCCCGCTCGAGCAGCCCGGCCTGTGAGGAGCGGACCACCACCCAGCCCTCGGGCACGTCCGTCATGGCCGGGATGGCCAGGGTGAGCCGGCCGCCGCGCTGGCCCAGGGTGCGCACCCGCGTGACGCTGAAGCCGGTGTTCCCCTTCTGCGCGCCGGCCGGATGCTCGAAGCCGAGCCCATCGCCCACGGCCACCGGCTGGGTGACGCTGAGGAGGAGGTCGCGGCCGTCATGCCCGCTCACCCGGCCCAGCACCATCCCGCGGTTGTCCGGCTGGTCGCGCGTGATGTACTCCCGTCCCGCGCGCCCGCCGTACATCCCGCCGGTGAAGCCGCGCGAGAAGATCTGCACCAGCGGCTGCACCTCCGCCTCGGTGGGCGGCACCCACTGCCCCGTGGCCAGGCGGTCGAGGAAGTCGCGGTAGGTGCGGGTGACCGTGGCCACGTATTCGGGCTTTTTCTTGCGGCCCTCGATCTTGAGGCAGCCGATCCCCACCTCCGCGATCGCGTCGAGGTGTTCCCCCGCGGCAAGGTCCTTCGCGGAGATGAGGTAGCCGCGGTCGAGCTCGGCGCCGGTGGCGACGTCGGCGAGGACGTAGTCCTTGCGGCAGCTCTGGGCGCAGGCGCCGCGGTTGGCGCTCCGCTCCGAGATCATGCCGGACATGTAGCACTGCCCCGAGTAGGCGATGCAGAGCGCGCCGTGGATGAAGCTCTCGAGCCCGAGCTCGGGCACGGCCGCGCGGATGGCCCGGATGTCCTCGAGCGTGTTCTCCCGCGCCAGCACCACGCGATCCACGCCGAGCGCCTGCAGCACCCGGGCGCCGGCGCCGTCGTGCACGGTCATCTGGGTGGAGCCGTGGATCTCGAGCCCCGGATAGAGCTGGCGGATCAGCCGCACCGCGCCGAGGTCCTGCACGATGGCCGCGTCGATGCCGCGATCGACGCACTCCCCGAGGTGGGTCAGGGCGTCGGCCAGCTCGGCCGGCTTGAAGAGGATGTTGAAGGTGAGGTACACCCGCGCGCCGCGGGCATGCGCCAGCCGGCAGGCCTCGCCCACCTCGTCGAGGGTGAGCTGCGCGCCGTCGTCCCGTGCGTTGAACCGCTCGGCCCCCAGGTACACCGCGTTGGCGCCGTTGGCGAGCGCGGCGCGCACGGCATCGAGGGTGCCGGCGGGGGAAAGGAGTTCCGGGACTGGGCGCGGCATGGCAAGAAGATAGGCGATCGGGCGATCCGGCGATCGGCCGGTGGCCTAGTTTCCGACCCGCCGCCGGCCCTTCCACCAGAGGAGCGGGCCGCTCACGGCCACCACCGGGAGGGTCAGGGAAAAGAGAAAGGCCAGCGTGCGCGCCGGCCAGCCACCGATATCGCCGGTGTGGAGCTCGCGGTTCCACTGCCGGACCATCCGGTAGGCGAGCGGTGCCGTGGGCGTGGCCACGTGGGCCAGGACCGCCGCGCTGCAGGGATCGAGGTACACGTTGGTCCGGCCGGCCGGGGTCCGGTCCCCAGGGTGCCGCATGGCCACGCGGACGGGATCGCCGGCGGCGGCGCCGGCCTGGACCCAGGTGGCGGTGGCGCCCGGCTGGTCGGCGGCGGCCGCCGCCAGCAGTCGGTCGAAGCCGGCGCCGCTGTCCGGGTCGCAGCGTCCCGCCGGCAGTCCCGAGCCATCCGGCACGGGCGCCGCGCCGGTCAGGCGCGCCAGGCCGGCGTACGCCGGCGCCTGCCAGTGCAGCACCGCCGCCGTCAGCCCGAAGCACATCAGCGCGACCCAGGAGTACGCCGCGAGGGCGCTGTGGAAGTGCAGCAGGATCCGTCGTGCGGACCCGGTGCGGACGACGGTCAGGATCTTCCCCGGCCACCAGAGCACGAGCCCGGTCAGGGAGAGGAAGAGGAGTCCGACGGCGCTCCAGCCGGTGATCGTGGAGCCGGCGCGGTCCAGGCCGAGCCGGGTATGGAAGACCTGCACCGCGCGCAGGGACCAGTACTCCTCGCCCAGGCCGAGCACGACCCCGCGATAGGGATCCACGATCAGGTCGGCGTCCGCGCTGTCCGGGCGCGCCAGGGTGATTCGCAGGGCCCGATCGGGCCGCTCGGGGAAGCGCACGCTGCGCAGGCTGGCCCCGGGCCAGGTCGCCTGCAGTCGGGTGGTCAGCTCCGCCAGGGACAGCGGAGCGCCCGCGGGCTCGGCCTGGGTGAGGAGGGCGTTGGAGACATCCTCGAGTTCCGGCTGCACGGCGAGGATGGCGCCGGTGACGCCCAGCACCACGAGCACCGGCGCCAGCAGGCAGCCGATGACGAGGTGCGCGAGGAGGAGGCTACGGCGAAGGGTCACGCGTGACGGTCCGCCGCGGTTGGGGTCAGGCCGTGCTGGTGCTGTCCCGGGTGCAGCGGCGGAACAGCCAGAACGCGAAGAATAACGCCGCGCCGAGGAAGGCGAACTTGAGCACCGTGATGAAGAGGCCCAGCGCGATGCCGACCAGCGGCAGGAGGAGCAGGCCGAGCAGCTTCCAGAGTACCACGCCGACGGCGGCGGCAGCGGCCAGGGTGACGAACGGCTTCAACATGATGGCGGCTCCGATGGGGATGGCCCCCCCTACGGTGACTTCCGGAAGAAGTGTCAAGCTGAAACGTCGTGAAACAGCGACAGCTGGGAGATCCGGGGCCGCTCGAGCCCATCCTCTATGGAGAGGCGGAGGTGGCGGAGCGTGGTGGTCGGGAACCGGCCGAGCTTGCGGTAGCCGATGGTCTGGCCGGTGGCGAGCGAGGTCCATAGGCGGCCGTCCGGGCTCCCCTCCACCCGGTAGCGGGCGACGCACTGCCCATGCTCGATGGCCTCGCCCAGCGCGACGAGGTTCGTGCTGACCGCGCGCGGCAGCGTGCGCTCGAGGACGCCCGTCGTCGTCCCGGTGGCCCTCCAGCGGTGGGTGGCCCCACGCGCGAGGTCCTCGGCGAAGAGCCGGTCGAGCCTGGTCCGGAGGGCCTGGAGCCGCTCGACGTCCGTGGCGTGGAGCAGCCCCGCGCGGGTCGGCGGCACGTTGAGCAGCAGCTTGCTGTTCCGTCCCACCGACGTGAAGTGGATCGCCTCGAGGTCGGCCACGGACTTCACGCGCCCGTCCTCGGCCGGGTGGTGGAACCACCCCGGCCGGATGGAGACGTCGGTCTCGCCTGGCCGCCACGTGGAGCCGTCGGGATCGCCGTGCTGCAGCATGGCCTGCACGGCCTCGCCTTCCGCGCCGGGAAAGGGAACGGCGGCCGGATCCACCGTGGACCAGTTGGGATCGCCGGCGGAGCCGGTCTCATTGCCGATCCAGCGCACGTCGGGCCCGGCGTCGGAGAACATCACCGCGTTCGGCTGCAGCCGTCGCACCAGAGCGAAGACGCGGGGCCAGTCGTAGGCCTGGCGGCGGCCGTCGGGCCCCTCGCCGTTGGCGCCGTCGAACCACACCTCCGCCAGGGGGCCGTAGCGGGTGAGCAGCTCCGTGAGCTGGTCGCAGTAGAAGTCGTTGTAGCGGGGGGAGTCACCGTAGACGGGCGCGTTGCGGTCCCACGGCGAGAGGTACAGTCCGGGGCGCAGCCCCTCGGCACGGCAGGCGTCCACGAACTCGCGCACGACGTCGCCCTGGCCGCCGCGGAACGGGCTCGACGCCACGCCGTGGCGGGTGGTGGCGGTGGGCCAGAGGCAGAAGCCGTCGTGGTGCTTGGCGGTGAGGATCATGGCCCGGAACCCCGCGGCGCGCGCGGTCCGGGCCCACTGGCGGGCGTCGAGCGCCTCCGGATTGAAGCTGGCGGGGTCCTCGCGGCCATCGCCCCACTCGCGGTCGGAGAAGGTGTTCACCCCGAAGTGGATGAACATGGCCCACTCGTCGCGCTGCCAGGCGAGCTGGGCGGGCGTGGGGCGGGGGCGGGCGGAAAGGACGGGAAGCGGGAAACGGGAATCGGGAAACGGCACGCCGGCACCGATGCCGGTCAGGGCCCCGGTGGCCAGGGCCAGGAAGTCGCGGCGGGGGAGCGTCACGGGCGGCTCGGGGTGGTTGTGAGGCGCGCGGGCTGGCGCAAAGCGGCCGGGGGCGATGAACTTGCAGGCACATGCCATCCGCACGTCAGCATGAGCATCGGGAGTCGGCCCGGCGCGCCGGGCTGGTCTACGTCACCGACGCCTTCGTGGGCATCCGCCGCCGCCGCGTGGGTGGCGGGTGGTCCTTCACCGCCCCCGACGGCCGGCTGATCACCGACCGCGCCGAGCGCCGGCGGATCCTCTCGCTCGCGATCCCGCCGGCGTGGACCGACGTCTGGATCTGCCCCGATCCGTCGGGCCACATCCAGGTGACCGCGCGCGACGCCCGGGGCCGCAAGCAGTATCGCTACCATCCGGCGTACCGCGCCACGCGGGACCATTCCAAGTTCCGCCGCATCCTCGAATTCAGCGAGCGCCTGCCGCTCATCCGGGAGCGGGTGGAGCGGGACCTCGCCGCCCGCGACCTGTCGCGGCGCCAGATCCTGGCCACCGTGGTGCGGCTGCTCGACCGCACGCTGGTCCGGGTGGGAAACGACGAGTACGCCCGGGCCAACCGGTCATTCGGGCTCACCACGCTGCGCGGGCGGCACGTGCGGGTGCGGGGGCACGAGGTCCGGTTCAGCTTCCGCGGCAAGAGCGGGGTGCAGCATACGATCACGCTCACCGACCGGCGCATCGCGCGGATCATCCAGCGCTGCCAGGACCTGCCGGGCCAGGAGCTGTTCCAGTACGTGGACGAGGGGGGCCGGCGCCAGGCGGTCTCGTCGGGGGACGTCAACGACTACCTGCGGGAGATCGCGGGGCCCGGCATCACCGCCAAGGACTTTCGCACCTGGGCCGGCACCATGCTGGCGGCGCAGCACCTCCGGGCCACCGGCCCGGTGGAGACGGCGCGGGACGCGGAGCGGGCCATCATCGCGGCGATCGACGCCGTGGCGGCGCGGCTGGGCAACACCCGCGCGGTCTGCCGGCAGTACTACGTGCATCCTGGGGTCTTGCAGGCGTACCGCGAGAAGGTCGTGGCGCCGCCGCCGCCGCCGCCCGCCGCGCCGCGGGAACGGCCC
>JBGAPX010000120.1:0-11026 GCA_044221045.1 Gemmatimonadales bacterium | reverse complement strand
CGGGCGCGCACGTCGTACTCCCGGAGCATCTTCTCCCGCGCGGCGCGGCCCAGCCGCGCGCGCAGCGCCGCGTCGGTCACGAGGCGCTCCAGCCGGTCGGCCAGCGTCGCCACGTCGCGCTCGGGGACCAGGAAGCCGGTGGCGCCGTCGTCGATGATCTCGGGGATCCCGCCGTGCCGGGTGCCGATCGGCACCACCTCCGCGGCGCTCGCCTCCTTCACCACGATGAGGCCCGACTCGCGGTTGCCCGCCGCGTCCACCACGCTCGGCGCCAGCAGCACGTGGCTCGCCGCCAGTCGCGCGGCCACCGCGTCCGGCGCCAGGGGCCCGGGGAAGTGGACCCGCTCCGTCACCCCGAGCTGGGCCGCGAGGCGGCGGAGCTCGGCCTCGCGGTCGCCCTCCCCGATCAGCGTGAGCGCGAGCGCCGGGTGCCGCGCCGCCACCCTGGCGAAGGCCTCGAGGCCGTACCCGAAGCCCTTTTTCTCGACGAACCGCCCGATCATCACGACCTGCACCGGTGCTTCGGTCCGGGTCCCCGGCCGGAAGGCGCCCAGGTCCACGCCGAGCCGGTGCACCCGCAGCTTTTCCGCCGGCACGCCCTGCGCTTCGAGCAGCCCCTGCAGCTCCGCCGAGGCGCAGAGGCCGAGGGTCATGTCGCGCAGGACGCGGGGACCCAAGATGGCGTAGCGGAGGTGCTGGGGGAGGAAGCGGCGCGGGCTCGCCAGCAGCGGGACGTCGTAGCCGTGGAAGGTGACCACCAGCGGCAGCCCGTGCCGGCGCGCGAAGGGCCGGGCATACACGGCGCCGAGGCCGAAGTGCGCGTGCACCAGCGCAAAGCCCCGGGCGCGGAAGCGGGCGTCGAAGGCGGCGTCGCGGCAGGTGAGCGGGTAGAGCGCGCCGCCCACGTGCACCGGCATGAAGGGAAACCGCTCCGGCAGCAGCCGGGCGCGGCAGAACACCTCCACGGCGTACCGCTCGTGGTGGCGGATCTCCTCGTACACGAAGGTCTGCGAGTAGGCGAGGAAGTTGGTGCTGAACAGCGCCACCGCGTCGGTCATGGCGCCGCGGGTCCCGGCCACACGCGATCGGTCTCGAGCAGGTAGTCCACCAGGGTCTGGTCCCACCGGATCCGCTGGGCGAGGTCGGCCGCGCGGGTGGGTGCGGTCGGGGCGAGGTCCCGGCGCTGCAGCGGATCCTCCAGCGCCCGGTAAAGGTGCAGGGCGCCGGTCGCCGGGTCCACCACCAGGCTCCAGTCGCCCTGGTCGGCCCATGCCGCGCTCTTGCGGAGGCCGCTCGCGGTGCGGGTCGAAGGCACCGGGTCGAGCAGGCTGTGGCCCATCCAGGACACGCTGTCGCGGATCCCCGCCAGGTCGGCCAGGGTCGGCGCCACGTCGAGCAGGCTCGCCACCTCCGGGCGCATCCCCGCCGGGAGTCGGGGGTCGCTGCCGTGCATCAGGAGCGGCACCCAGATGGTCTCCCGCCAGCCGTTCCGTTGCGCCGCGGTGCCGTCGTGTTCCCCCAGGTTCTCGCCGTGGTCACCGGTGATCACCACTACCGTGCTGTCGAACCACGGTTCGGCGCGGAGCGCGCCGAAGAACTCCCGCAGCACGTCGTCGGTGTAATGCATGGTGTTCCAGATGGCCGAGTCGGGCCGGGTGCTGGTCACCAGGTCGAGCGCCGGTTCCCGGCTGCGGAAGGGCAGGTGGTTGCTGTAGGAGACCACCGTGAGCAGGAACGGCGCATCGCGGCGGCCCAGCTGTCGCGCCCGCTGCACGGCGCGGCGGAACACGTCGCGATCCTCCTCCTCTGCCCGGTGCGGCACGTCGAGCCGGTCGTACCAGCGCCGCAGCCAGAAGGTCTGGAAGTCCCAGTCGGGATCGACGCCGGTGATGAACTCCGTGGTCCAGCCGTGGGCCCGGAGCACCTCCGGCAGGCAGCGGAACCGGGTGCCCGTGAACATCGCCGTGGGCGACTCCCGGCGATGCGGCTTGACGGAGCAGTGCCCGGCGAAGAGGCCGTTGACCGTCTCGGGGCCGAAGCTCAGGTGCCGCAGCCAGGCCGCGCTCGCCGGCGCGCGCGCCAGGGAATCGAGGAACGGCGTCGGCGTGAAGTTCCGGTCGGGCCGGAGGTAGCCGACGTCCCAGCCGCGGAAGGTCTCGAGCTGGATATAGATGATGCCGCGGGGCCGGGGCGCGCCGGGCGCGGCGGGTCGCGTCGGCACCCGGAGCAGGGGGTAGGTCGTGTCGGGGAACGCCCACCCGCTGTCCACGCTCTCCGCCAGCCACTGCTGCTGGTAGGTGGCGCGGAGCGCGGTGAAGTCCTCCGGCCGCGTGCCCCACTTGAGCCGGCGCCGGGTCTCGCTCACGACCGAGGCCAGGGCTGGCTTGACCCGGCGCCAGCGATTGCCGCTGGGCCACAGCACCATGACGATCGTGGGGAGCGTGACCAGCGCGGTGAGGATCACCAGCGTCCGGCCGGGGGTGTCCAGGCGCGGCCCGTACTGCCGCCGGATCAGGCGCGCGCCGCCGTACCCGAGCCCGGCGGCCGCCCCGAGCAGCACGAGGAAGGGCAGGCCCGGTCCCCCGCGATCGCGCAGGAACAGCTCGACCATGTCCTGGGTCCAGGCGGACACGTTGTAGTAGGTCCGGACCACCGAGACCGAGAGGTGGAGGCCCATGAACCGCATCAGTTCATGGTCCACCTGGTCGAGCACGGTGGCGAGGACCAGCGCGACCAGCAGCACCCGCTGCGCGCGCCGCGCCGCGATCGCCGCCACCGGGCGGTCCCAGCGGGCCAGCCACCAGAGGAACAGCGGCAGCGCCGGGGCCAGCGCGGCCCACATGTTCCAGATGATGGCGAACGGGAGGTAGCGGCCGACCTGGTCCACGTACGGGGTGCCGTACGGCGTGCCGCGGAGGAAGAGGAAGAGTTCCTGCCCGGTCATCGCGAGCCAGGCGAGCAGCACCAGGCCGAGCGAGACCGGGGCCTGCCGCGCGCCGGTGGTGCGGCCGGAAAGATCGTCGTCGGGAATGAGGCTGCCCTCTGGCACGGGGCGGAAAGTAGTCCGGGGTCTGGGGGGCCGCCACGCCCTTACGAAGCCCGCGCAGGCCCCCTTATGATTCCGCGTCACAGTTCCCGGAGCCCGCCCTGTCGTTCCGCATGTTGACGGTCTGCCTGGTGGCCCTCGGGCCGCTCGGGCTCGCCGCCCAGGACAGCCTGCCGCCCGCCGCCCGCGACTCCGCCTTCAAGCCGGTCGGGGAGGCCCCCATCGGGCGGGATTCGGCGTTCGGTCCCGTCGGTCGGGCCGACTCGGTGCGCCGGATCGTCAAGATCCGGATCATCCAGTCGGACGTGTTCGACAGCGCCGACGCGCATAAGTGGTACGGCAAGGTCGGCAACGGGCTCCACGTCATGACCCGGCCCGGCATCGTCGAGTCGGAGCTGCTCTTCAAGGTGGGCGAGCCGTACGACTCCGTGAAGGCGGCGGAGATGGCGCGCAACCTCCGCACCCGCGGCCTGTTCCGGAAGGTGCTCGTGGACACCGTCACCGCCGACAGCGGCGTGGTGCTCCAGGTCATCACCAAGGACGGCTGGACCACCCAGGTCGACGTGCGCTTCCGTTCGGCGGGGAAGCAGACCGACTGGCAGTTGGCCCTGATCGAGCGCAACCTGCTCGGCACCGGCACCCGCTTCGCCACCCGCTACCGCCACACCCCCGACCGCAACAGCCTCAACTTCCAGTTCCTGCAGCCGCGGCTCATCGCCAGGCGGGTGTCGCTCGGCCTGCGCTACGAGGACCGCTCCGACGGCGCCCGCGGCCAGGTGGCCATCGAGCGGCCGTTCTTCAGCCTCTCGGACCGCAACGGCGTCACCACCCTCCTCGACATCCGCAACGAGCGGGTGCTCCGCTTCCGCGACGGCGTCGGCGATCCGGCCGACTCGCTGCGCCGCCGCTTCGTGCTGGGCCGGGTGGAGGCGGGACACGCGCTCTATGCCAGCAGCAAGGGGTATCTGCGCGTGGGCGTCACCGGGCAGGTGCGCCGCGACGACTTCGTGCCCTGGCCCACCCGGACCACCAGCCGCAGCGTCACCGCCGCCTTCGGCCCGTTCCTCGAGTGGCGCCGCGCCAACTTCGCCGTCACCAGCGGCTTCGCGCGCGTGGGCCAGGACGAGGACGTGGACCTCAGCACCTTCGCCCGGGTGCAGCTCTTCGCCGCCCCCGAGCTGCTGGGCTACCGCCGCGACGGCCTCGGTGGCCTGGCGCAGATCCGGCTCGGCCGCCAGCTGGCGCGCGGCGGCTTCGCGTGGCTCGACGGCCGCCTCAACGGCGTCGTCACCTCGGCCGGCCTCGACTCCGGTTCCGCCGTCCTCGGCGGCACGGTGGTGGTCAAGCCGCATCGCGGCCACCTCGCCATCGGGCACGCCGACATCGGCTGGATCAAGAACCCGGTGCAGGGCACCGAGTTCGACCTCGGCTTCGCGGTCGGGCCGCGCGGCTTCCCGATCCACGCCTTCACCGGCGACCGCACCTACTTCACCACCGCCGAGTACCGCGTCATCCTCGCCGACGAGGTGCTCAAGACCCTCGCCATCGGCGTGGCCGGCTTCGTCGACCACGGCGGGGCCTGGTTCGAGGGCTCAAAGCGCCGCACCGGCACCAACCTCGGCATGGGCATCCGGCTCGGCCCCTCGCGCGTGGCCGACGCCAACCAGACCCGCCTCGACCTGGCCTACCGCTTCAAGAACGACCAGGAGAAGGCGGGCTGGGTGTTCGTCATCGCCTCGGGCCTGACCTTCAATACCCAGCCGCGCGGGCTGTAGCCCGCGCCGCTGGCGCGATCCCGCCCACCGGTTATCATTGCGCCCATGACCAGCCCTGACACGACCGCACCGGCCCCCGAGGCCCCCGCGCCGCGCAAGCGCCGCTTCGGCAAGTACCTGGTGATCGCCCTGGCCGGGCCGATCCTCCTCCTGGCGATCTACACCTGGCTGACCCTGCACTGGGACTACTCCAACGGGTACCGGAGCGGCCTGCTGCAGAAGTTCTCGAAGAAGGGGTGGGTCTGCAAAACCCACGAGGGCGAGCTGTGGCAGTCCGTCGTGGCCCAGGTGGCGCCCAACGTGTGGAACTTCACCGTGCGCGACGACCGCATCGCCCGGCAGCTCGATTCCCTCGTGGGCAAGTCGGTGCGGGTGCACTACACCGAGCACCGCGGCGTCCCCACCAGCTGCTTCGGCGATACCCCCTATTACGTCGACAGCGTCACGGTGGTCACCGGGCCGTAGGCGCGCGCGCCGACGGCCGTCCGGGCCGCCGAGCCGCCGAGCCGCCGAGCCGCCTACCGCCCCGCCACCACCGCGTCCCGCACCCTGAGCAGCTGCAGGTCGCCCAGGTCGATCACCTCGCCCGTCAGCATCACGCGAATCCCCACCAGCCCCCGGAACCACGCGGGGGCCGGTCCGCCGTCCGCGTCCGTGAGCAGCAGGTGAACCGGCGCGCCATCGGCGCCGGTGGTCATGAGCAGCGGCGGGATGCCGCCGCTCAGGCAGCGGGTGGCGCAGCCCCGGTGCACCGTGTGCCGCGCCGGCTTCATCACGCCGAGCCAGCACTTGCTGTCCACGATCTCGCCGGTGAGGCGCTGCACCCCGCGGGACACGGGCGCGGGCACCGGGATGCCGAGGCGCACGTTGGGCGCGGGGGGCGTCTCGGCGATCCCGCCCGCCGCCACCTCGAGCATCTCCCGCTCCCCCCGCGCGATGCGGGTGCCCCGCACTTCGGCCCACTGGCCGTCCCGGCCCGCCGTCAGCGCCTGCGCGCCGTGCTTGCCCGCGGCCACCAGCAGGTAGCGGGTGTAGGTGGCCTGGCGGTCAGCGCCGCCATCGGCGGGCACCACCAGCGACGGATAGGGGAACTCGCGGATCTGGCCGTGCAGCTGGCGGAGGTGGCCGTACTCGAATACCCCCGGCCCGGCGCGGTCCTGCGCCAGGGCCAGCACCGCGGTCAGGCCCAGCGCGCCGGCCAGGAGCCCCGCCACCCGGATCAGGGTGGCCCGACCGACCGGCGCCGGGGCCACGGCGTGGTAGCCCACATAGAACGGGTCGTCGGTGACCCCGACCGCTGCATGCGCCTCCGCGATCCGCGCCGGCTCCACCCGGGTACCCGCCGGGTGCGCCTCCGGATGCACCAGCACCCGCCCCGCGACCACCCGCACGTCGTAGGTGGGAATGGTCTCGGTGAATGGCGGCGGTGACTGCCCGCTGTCCGGCAGGTACTGGTAGCCGTGCCAGGGGCAGGTGATGCACCCGTCCACGATCTTCCCCTCGGCGAGCGGCCCGTTCTGGTGCCGGCAGACGTTCGACACGCACGAGACCTTCCCGTCGTAGCGGAACACCGCGATCCGCTCGCCGCCCACCACCGCCATCCGCGCCCGGCCTTCGGCGATCGTGTCCACCGGCCCCACATCCACCCACCCCTCCGCGGTCCGCGGCGCCTCCACGCGGTCGCGCGCCCCCTCGCGCCGCCCCGCCACGAGGTGCAGGCCGAAGACCGCCGCGGCCGCGGCCAGCAGCAGCACGGCCGGCACCACGCTGCCGGTCTGCTGCAGCGTGCCCAGCGCCACGTGCGCCACCAGCAGCGCGTAGGCCACGTAGACCAGCATGTGCAGCGCCTTCCAGAACGGCGCCGACAGGAGGGCCAGCCAGAAGTCATGGCTGGTCGCCGCCATGACGAGCAGGATACCGAGGGCCGCGAGGCCCGGCAGCTCGAACGGGAAGGCGTCGGGGCGGCCCGGATGCGCCGCGGCGCTGAGGAGCGAGACCAGCGGGGACACGTCGCCCAGGGCGTGAAACTGGATGACCGTGAACGCCGCATGCGCCAGCGCGAGCAGGCTCATCGTCACGCCCAGGTGCCGGCGATTGTAGAGCAGCGGGAGCCAGCGGGGGTCGAGCCGGGCCAGCGGGCCGATGGCCAGGATGATCGTGAGCAGCGCGAACGCCGTGACGCCCAGCCCGCGGATCAGCGCCGTCTCGAGCGTGGCCTCTGGATCACGCCACAGGGTGAGCGCCGGGAAGAGCAGCAGGCACCCCAGCACGCCCGCCGCCAGGATGCCGTCATAGATGAACTTCTGGCGGTTCCAGTTGACTGCCCGGTAGGCGGCGCTCATGGGAGACGGCTCGGCGGCTCGGTGACTGGACGGCTCGGCGGCTCGGCGGCTCGGCGACTCGCGAGCAGGCCCCAGCCTGCGACGAGGGCCGTGACGAGCGCCAGCCACGGGATCAACCGGCGGTGCCGGTCACGCAGCCGCCGAATCATCCATCCCCCGAGCGCTCGAGCCGCCGAGCCGCCGAGCCGCCGAGCCTACGTGCCAGCACCGGCCACAGCAGCACCGCGCCCGGGAGGAGCAGCGCCCGGAAGCCAGGCGTGCCGTGGGCGGCCACGTCGTCGAGCTGGTTGACCCAGCGGAGCGAGAAGGGCACCGCGAACAGCAGCCCGAGGCCCAGGTAGGCGGCCGCGAGCCGGACCAGCCACTCGGCGAGGGGTGGAGCGATCATGGTCATGCCGATCCAATGCGATGGGGTCCTGCAAGGTTCCCCCATTCCCGCCCGCGCGAAAGTCCCGGGACCGTCGCCGGCTCGTGACCGGCCGGTCACCCCGCGGCGACCTCCACTGGCGAGACTGGGCACCGGACCCCAAGCCCAAGGAGGTCGGCGTGCGGATCGCGTTCTTTTCGGATGTGTACTGGCCCATGGCGGGCGGCGCGGCCCGCACCCTGGAGCGGGCCGTGGCCGCCCTCGCGGCCCGCGGCCACGCGGTGCGGGTGTACGCTTCGACGTGCCCGCTCCCGGCCGGGGTATCGGAGCGTCCCGAGGTGCACCGCTCCCCCAGCCGGCCCCGCTTCGTCCCGCCAGGGGTGCAGTGGGGCCGCCGCCGCCACTCCGGCATCCTCGCCGACCTCGCCGGCTTTGAGCCTGACGTGGTGCACTGCTTCACGGAATTCCGCATGGGCCTCGCCGGCGCGCAGGCGGCACGCGCCCTCGGCGTGCCGCTCGTGGCCTCGGCGCACACCGATTGCGGGCGCAGCGCGGGCCGCCTCGGGCTCGGCCTGCTGGAGCAGCTGGGGTGGCACTACCTCCGCCGGTTCTACGAGCGCGCCCGGCTCGTGCTCGCCCCGGGGCGCGGGTACGAGGCCCACCTGCATGCCCGAGGGGTTCGCCATACCGGCATCTGGGGCCGGGGCGTGGACAGCACCGAGTTCCACCCGGCATTCCGCAGCGATGCCTGGCGGGCGCGGTTCGGCGTCGGCAGGGCGGATGTGCTGGTCACCTGCGTCGGTGCGCTGGCCCGGGAGCAGGGCGTGCCCCTGCTCCTCGATGCCTGGACGCGGCTGTCCCGGCGCCGCGCCGGCGCGCACCTGGTATTCGTGGGCCGGGGCGCGATGGAAGGCGCGATCCGCGGCCGCGCGCTGCCGCGGTTGCACCTGGCGGGGCTGCTCCGCGGCTCCGCCCTCGCCACCGCGTACGCCTCCTCCGACCTCTTCGTCCAGCCCTTCCCCGGCGAATCCCTCGACAACACCATCCTGGAGGCGCTGGCGAGCGGGGTGGCATCGGTGAGCGTCGGCACGGGCACGGTGCTCGATCGGGCGCTCGATCGCCAGGATACCCTGCTGGTGCCCCCCGCCGATCCCGCGGCGCTGGCCGCCACCCTCGCCGCGGCGATCGCGGATCCGGGGCTTCGCCGCCGCCTCCAGGCGGCCGGCCTCGCCACCGCCCGAGCCCGCGGCTGGAATCCGGCCATCGACCGGTTACTCGAGGACTATGCCCGCGTCGTCGGTGGCGCGCCGCCGGCCCGTCCGCTTCATCCTGCCCATGCCGCCTGAATCACGCCGTGGTCGTGACGTGGCGCCACCGATCCGGAAGAAACCTTCATGATTCGGCGCGCGAACCCGGTCAACTCCGCCCGGGAAGGGCCGATACTCCCGGTACGATACTGTTGCTGCCGCCCGGCTCCGGGTGGACAGCCGGGCCGCCATGGTGAAGGGGGATGGGATGGGGTTCCGGGACGTGCGGCCCAACGGCCGCGAGCGGTTCTTCGAGGAAGACGAAATCATCGTCAGCAAGACGGACCTGCAGGGCGCCATCACCTACGCCAATGATGTGTTCGTCCGCGTCTCCGGTTACTCCGAGGAGGAGCTGATCGGGGCGCCGCACAGCCTCATCCGGCATCCCGACATGCCGCGGTGCGTCTTCCAGTTCCTGTGGGACACGATCCGCGCCCGGCGCGAGATCTTCGCCTACGTGGTGAACCTGGCCCGCACCGGGGAGCACTACTGGGTGCTGGCCCACGTGACTCCCACGTTCGGGCCCACGGGGGAGATCGTCGGCTACCACTCCAATCGCCGGGTGCCCAGCCGCCAGGCGGTGGACCAGGTCCGTCCCATCTACGCCGCGCTCTGCGCCGAGGAGGCGAAGCATGAGCGGAAGGCGGACCAGATCGCCGCGTCCACCCAGCTGCTGCTGGCCACGCTCAAGGGGGCGGGGGTGAGTTACGACGAGTTCGTGTGGGGGCTGACCAACGGGGCCACCGCGGGGGCCGCATGCTGACCGAGACCCTGCCGGACGTCGCGCGGCTCGAGGCCGAACTGGCCGACGCGCGGGCGCAGAACGAGCGGTACCATGACGCCATGCGGCAGATGCTGGTGGTGTGCCGCCAGGCGGCGCGTGGCAACCTCGAGCCACGGCTCCGGGACCTGCGCCTGGGCGAAGACGTGGACGAGATGCGTCGCGGCATCAATCACCTCCTCGACCTGGTCGACGCCTTCGTCCGCGAGGCCGGGGCGTCGCTGACCCACGCCAGCGAGGGCAAGTACTACCGGCGGGTCCTGGAGCGGGGCATGCTCGGCTCCTTCCGCGCCGGGGCGGCGACCATCAACCGCGCCAACGGGGCGCTGGCCGCCGCGGCCGCGGAACTGGCGCGGGCGGAGGCGCGGAAGCAGGAGCTGGCGCGCGACTTCGAGAGGGCCGTCAAGTCGGTGGCCGAACATGTCGCGGCGGCCTCCACCGAGATGCGGGCCACCGCCGCCGGGCTGGCGCAGTCGTCCGTCCACACCGCGGCCAAGGCGCAGGAGGTGGCCCAGTCGGCGGAGCACGCCTCGGGCAGCGTCACTTCGGTGGCGGGCGCGCAGGAGGAGCTCTCGAGCACCGTGGCCGAGATCGAGCGCCAGGTGGCGGCCTCCAGCCAGGCGGCGCGGGGCGCGGTGGCGGAGACCGGCCGGGCCACCACCACGGTGGAGGGCCTCAACGACGCCAGCCGGCAGATCGGGCAGGTCATCACCGTCATCACGCATGTCGCCAACCAGACCCGGCTGCTGGCGCTCAACGCCACGATCGAGGCGGCGCGGGCCGGCGCGGCGGGGAAGGGGTTCGCGGTCGTCGCGTCCGAGGTAAAGAACCTCGCGAGCCAGACGGCCGAGGCCACCGAGCGGATCGGGCAGCAGGTGGCGTCCATCCAGTCGGCGGCCGGCAACGCCACCGCCGCCATCACCGGCATCGGGGAGGCCATCAAGCGGGTGGACGAGATCGCGGCCACGATTGCGACGGCGGTGGGGGAGCAGCGGCTGGCCACGAACGAGATCAGCCGCAACGTGCAGCAGGCGGCGGGCGCCACCCGGACGGTGTCGGGGAGCATCCTCGACGTCACCCGCGCCACCCAGGAGACCAGCGAGGCGGCCAGCCAGATGGAGGCCGCCGCCGCGGAACTGAGCCGGATGAGCGAGGAGCTGCAGGGAGAGGTCGGGCGGTTCCTCGCCGAGATCCGCGGCGGCACGGACCGCTGATCGCCGGCGCCGGCGGCACCGCCCCGGGGGCCCCTGGCTCCCGGGGCGGCGCGCGTCCGGGGGGAGGGGTGGACGGGTCGTAGTATATCGCTATATTGGCATATATTCACGCAACGATCCGGAGGCGCAATGGCGCGCGTCGTGGTGCTGGGGGCCGGGATCGCGGGGCATACCGCCGCGCTGCACCGCAACCC
>JBGAPX010000119.1:0-11247 GCA_044221045.1 Gemmatimonadales bacterium | reverse complement strand
GGCAGTGCCCTGCGCGATCCGGGCACTGCCCCCGCCGCGTCCCCCCACCGCCGCCAGCAGCGGCTTGAGGCGGGCGCCGGCGTCGACGCCGGTATCGGCGGACGTGGCGAGCAGCACCGTCGGCGGGCTGGCGAGCGTGGCGATCACGACCACGCCCGGCCGGGCGATGAGCGCCTGCGCCAGGCCGCGCACGCTCTCCAGGCTCCCGCCTTCGGTCAGGTGGATGGTGCGACGCCCCGCCGCGTCCGGCTCGGCCGCGTGATAGAGCTCGCCGGCGCGGTACCCGTGCAGCGCCTCCTCGAGCCTCCGGCGCTCGGCCTGCACGCCGGCCAGGTCGCCGCGCTGCTTCTCGATCACCGCGGCCAGGTCGTCGATCCCCGAGGAGCACTGCGCGGCGATGCCCGCCAGGAGGTCGAAGTCCGCCCGGGCGCGGGCCACCGCCCGGCCGCCACAGCGGAACTCCAGCCGCGCCTGCTGCTTGACCCGCTCCACGCCCCGGAGGAGGATCGGACCGACCTCGCCCGTGGCGCGGACATGGGTGCCCCCGCAGGCACTCCGGTCCAGGCCCTCGATCGTCACGATCCGGAGCACGCCCTCGCGATCCGACGCCTTGCGGAGCGCGCCGGCGGACGCCGCATCCTCGAACCCCACCGTAAGCGGCCGATTCTCGGTGACGACGGCGTTGGCGCGCGCTTCCGCCTGCCGCACTTGCTCCGGCTGGATCGCGCCGGTCGCGAGGTCGAGGGTGGCGTAGTCAGCGCCGAAATGCACGCTCACCGTCCGGAACCCGAACAATTCCTCGAGCACTGCCGACAGAAGGTGCTGGCCGGTGTGCTGCTGCATGTGGTCGAAACGGCGGGCCCAGTCGATCGTCCCCGCCGCGTGGTCGCCCGCGAGCGGCGCCCCCAGCAGGTGCACGATGCCCTCGTCCTCATCCCGGACGTCCTCAACCGGGATGCCGTTCAGGGTGCCGAGGTCGTGGGGCTGGCCGCCGGAGGTGGGATAGAACGCGGTGCGATCGAGCACGATCCGCCGGCCGCCGTCGTCCCGGCGCCGGACCGTTGCCTCGAAGTGCGTGAGGTAGCTGTCGTTGTAGTAGAGGCGCTCAGTGCTCACGCCCGAACGCTAATGGCCGCAGGCAGGGAGCTGAAGGCCGGGGCATGGCCGGGGGTGAGGACCTCGGCGAGGCGCCCGGCGGAGCCATAGCGGTCGGCCGGGAGGGCGGCGGTCGCCACCGCGACGGCCTCGTCCAGCCACGCCGGGATGGACGCGACCCACTTGGCCGGACGGTGGCCATCGGCCGCCGGGAGCGGGGGGCGGCTGGGATCCTGCCGGACCGGCAGCCGTCCCGTCAGTCCATAGTAGAGGCACATGCCGAGGCTGTAGACGTCGGCGCGGGCGTCGGCGGCCTGTCCCGAGGCCACTTCCGGTGCCTGGAAGTCCCTCCCGCTCGCCGCCGGCGCCCCGGCGCCCGCAGACCCGAAGTCGGCCAGCAGGGCCCGGGTCTCGCCCCCGATCAGGATATTGCCCGGTGAGACATGGCGATGGAGGATCCCGCGGCGGTGGGCGGCGCGCAGCGCCAGCGCGATGCCCCGGCCCACCGCCGCCGCCTCGTCGCTGGTGAGGGGCCCGCGCTGTTCCACTCTCCGGCCAAGGTCCGGACCGGCGATGTAGTCCATCACCACGCAGCTCAGCTCTCCCTCCTCGAAGCAGCCGTGCACCCGCACCACGTGGTCGTGCGCGATATCCCATGCCGCGAACACCTCCCGCCGGAGGCGCGCCTGCTCCTGCGTCGCCAGCCGGACCACCCGGACCGCCACCTCGGTGGCCCGCTGGGTGTCGAAGGCAAGGTAGACCGTCGCGGCACGGCCGCGGCCGATCTCCCGCTGCAGCCGGAAACGTCCGGAGAGGAGGGTGCCCGTCGGCAGGACGAAGGCGGGACTGTTGTGGTACTGCGACACCATGCAATTCCCCGTGAGAGGCGCGGGATGCGCGGCGGTGCGCTCGCGATTTCCGGCGTACCCGGGAGAGTGGCAACGCATGGGCCATCGCCACATTCCGGGAAGCCCCGCCGATTCAGGGTGATGCCGGTCACGCGATGGCCGTGGGGCAGCGCGTTATGCTGCGTCCCGGTGTCACGGGATCTGACACCGACCAGTTCCTCCGGATTGTGCCGGGGCCTCCAGGCACCGATGATTGCCCGAGTCCCGGCCGTCCCGCTCCCCGAACATCGAGGGTTTCTGGAATGCGACAGCTCCCTGGTCGCTTCGCCATCGCGTTCAGCCTCCTCCTCGCGGGCTGCGCTGCCGAATCCACGGGCCCTGGGGGCGGCCCGCCGCCCGCCGACCTGAAGGCGTGGTCCGACCCAGCCACCTGGCCTTCCGGTCAGGTGCCCGGCGCCGGCGACTCGGTGGTGATCCCCGCCGGTCTCGCGGTGGCGCTGGACCAGAGTCCCCCGGCGCTGCACAGCCTGACCGTCAACGGCGACCTCACGCTCGGCGACAACGACGTGGCGCTGACCACGGGGTGGATCCTCGTCAACGGGAGCCTCACCGCCGGCACCGAGCAACACCCCTATACCCATCGCGCGCTCATCACACTGACCGGCACCAGCGGCAACCCGGACGTCGCCGGCATCGGCAACAAGCTGATCGGGGTGTCGGGGCGGCTGGAACTGCACGGCGAAAAGCGCGGAGGATGGACTCACCTCGACGGCACCGCGGCCCAGGGCGCCAGCAGCGTGACGCTGGTGCGGAATCCCGGCTGGCGGGTCGGCGACCGGATCGTGCTCGCCTCGAGCGACTACAACCAGAGCCGGACGGAGGAGGCGGTGATCACCGCGGTGAGCGGCCGGACGCTCACCCTGGCGGCGCCGCTCGCCCGGGAGCACTTCGGCGAGGTGCTGACCGTCAACGGCGTCCCGCTCGATGAGCGGGCCGAGGTGGGTCTCCTGAGCCGCAACATCACGATCCAGGGCGACACCGGCTCGACGCCCGGATTCGGCGGGCACATCATCGTGCTGGCCGGCGCCACCGCGCACGTCGAGGGGGTCGAGCTGTTCCAGATGGGCCAGCGGGGCAAGCTGGCCCGCTACCCCATGCACTGGCACATGGCCGGGGACGTCACCGGCCAGTACCTCCGGAACAGCTCGGTGTGGCGCACCTTCAGCCGCTGCGTCACCGTGCACGGCAGCGACAACGCCGCGGTGCAGGACAACGTCTGCTATGACCACACCGGCCACGGCTACTTCCTCGAGGACGGCGGCGAGACCGGCAACCTCATCGAGGGCAACCTCGGCCTCACCAGCCGGGTGCCACAGGGCGCCGACCGCCTGCTCGCCTCCGACGCCACCCCGGCCACCTTCTGGATCACCAATCCCGACAACACCATCCGGGACAATGTCGCGGCCGGATCGGCGGGCTTCGGCTTCTGGTGCGCGTTCCCCGAGTCGCCCACCGGGCTCTCCACCGGCCAGCCCGACCTGCCCCGTGCCACGCCGCTGCGCGAGTTCTCGGGCAACGTGGCGCACTCCAACCACAACGGCGGGTTGTTCGTGGACGACGGGCCGCGGCCCGACGGCACCACCGAGGTCACCAACTATGAGCCCCGGGCGGTGCCCGCGGACCCCAACTCCGCGCCGGTGCTCGCCGACTTCACCGGCTTCCGGGCCTACAAGCACTACTTCCGCGCGGTCTGGCTCCGGGGCACCTATCTGCGGCTCTCGCACGCCCTGCTGGCGGACAACGCCATCGGCGCCACCTTCGCCGCGTACGAGACCTCGGTGACCAGCAGCACCTTCATCGGGCAGTCGGGCGCGATCGCCCAGCTGCCCTCCAGCGGGTACCTGCGCGGCTTCGAGTTCTACGACGGCCGGGTCTGGGCCGACCAGGTCACCTTCATCAACTACACCGCCGCCACCACGGTGCCCGCGAGCGCGCTCGGGTACAACCGCACCAACGCCTTCCCGATCAACCCGCTCAACTACGCCGGCGGCATGACGTTCGTGAACGCCACGCCGGTGTACCTGGAGAATCCGCACACCGACAAGGACGGCGACAAGTCCGCCGTCTTCCTCGACCAGGGCGGGGCGGTGACCGGAAACGCGGGGCGCTGGGTGGTGGCCAACACGCCGATCCTGCTTTCGCCGGGCTGCGCCTTCCAGGCGGCCTGGAATGCCCATGTCTGCAGCAGTCGCTTCGCGAAGCTCTCCGTGGCCAGCGGGGCGTCGGAGCCCGTGGCCCCGCTCACCGTCGCCCGGGACGACGCCGTCGCACTCGACCTGACCGGCACCGGCAACGGCACCAACCACGCGGCGCTCTCGGTGCTGCCGTCCCGCGGGTACGCGGTGACCTGGTCGGCGGCCGCGCCCACGCAGCCACGCTTCTATCTCGACAACGCCCAGGCCGGCGACGCGGTGACGGTCTCGCTGCCGTACGCGGCGGCCCCGGGGCAGGTGATCCGCGACTACTGGGCCGGGAATCCGATGTCGGCGGCGGGCTCGCTGTCGGAGCTGGCGGCCTCCGCGGGCGACAAGTACTTCTACGACGGCGCCACCGGGCGGCTGCACCTCAAGCTGGTGGTCATGGCCGACCGCGACTGGGCCACGCTGTTCGTGAAGCCCTGACGCGAGCCCGCGGGCCGCACACGCAGAAGGGGCACCCGCCGGGCGGGTGCCCCTCTCGCGTTGTAGCGGGCCGGCAGGCCGCTCAGGCGCCGAGTTCGAGCGCGGGGCCGAAGACGCCGGCGCCGTCCGGCGCGGGGAGGTCGAGGACGGACTGGACGAGGCCCAGCAGCTCCGGGGAGGAACGGCTTGGCGAGGAACCGCGTGGGACCGGGGATCTCCCCGACCAGGCGTACGTTGCGCGGTTCCCCCGAGACGAACACCACCGGGAGTTCGGGCCAGGTCTCCCGGACGCGCGCCGCCAGCTGTCCGCCCTGGATCCCGGGCATCTGGACGTCGGTGACCAGGAGGTCCACCGGGATGTGGGTCCCCTCGAGCAGGCGCAGCGCGTCCTCGCCGTGCTCCGCGACAATCACGCTGAGGCCGGCCCGCTCCAGCACCCGCCGCATGGCGGCGCGCGCGGTGACGTCGTCGTCCACGACGAGCACCTGCACCGGGAAGAAGGTGCAGCGGAAGGCGGCGATGAGTTCGTCGAGCGAGGCGGACATGGGCAGCGCGGAGTCAGGGTGAATCGCGAGGAGGGCCCAAGTTGTCGCGCGACAGAAACCCCGTCAAGCGGCGCGGAGCGCGACTTGACGGGGCGAAGTTGTGGATTCTGTGGAGCGCTGTGGAAATCTGTGGATAAGGGCGATCACTGCACCGCGGGGAATCCCTCGCCCAGCGCGCGCAGCAGCAGGCTCACCGTGTGAGGCCGCGCGTTCTCCGGCTGCGCCTGCCAGGCGCCCATGCGCTGGTCGACCCAGGTCCGGATGCTGAGGTAGCGCGGCACCGCGCCGGCGCTGGTGAATGCGATGCGATCGCCCTTGATCGTATACTGGCCATCGGAGGCTGCCAGCAGGTCCAGCCCCTCGCTCACCTGCGCCACCATCAGGTCGGCGAGCTGGGCCACCTCCGCCGGCTCGGCAACGGTCTGCCGGGCCGACCAGGCGCGCAGTTCCTCCGCCGGCCAGCGCTGCGCCCGCTGCGACGTCATCGCGCTGTCCTCGTAGGCCTGCTCGAGGCGCGCCAGGCGCGCCCGGTACTGCCGGATGGCGTCGGCCCCGGCGCCCCATGCCGTGCGCGCACGGGCTGCGCCGTCGGCGGTGCGGAGGCGCTCCGCGGTGAGCAGGTCGCGGAAGCCGCCCAGCCGGCCAGCGAGGTCCTCCTGCAGCTGCGACTCCGCGTGCACCAGCCGCCGCGCGAATTCGCTGGGGGCCACCGAGGTCACGCTCGGCTGGGCGCCCGGAAGGTCCCCGCCGATGGACAGGCTGGCGGCGCCGACGTCCACGTCGGGGCGGAAGTTGGGCCGCGCGGCGGCGATGATCTCGTCCTTCGGTGCCTCGACCGCGCTGTCGGGCTTCGGTGCCGCGCCGTCCGGGCCACGGCCCGCGGGCTTGGCCGGTGAGGTCGGCGCGGTCACGCCGCCGGTCGGATTCGTGATGGCGCTCTCGGCCGGGGCGCTCGAGGCAGGCCTGGTGACCGGTGCCGCGGCAGGGCTCGCCGCCTCACCCCGCGCCCAGGGCTTCCACGCCGCCACCGCGACCCCCAGGACCAGGACGAACGCGCCCGCCCCATACAGCATGCCGGTGCGGGCCCGCGCGCCACCGGCTGCTGCCGGCGCGGGGTGGGCCACCGCCGGCTCGGTGAGCAGCGAGGCGTCGGGGATGTCGAGATCGTGCGTGGCCGCCGGCGAAGGCGCCGACGGGACCGGCACCGGGGCCGGCGCCACCGGCGCGGCGGGCTTGATGGTCTCGAGCCGCGGCGCGGACGTCTTGAGCGCCTCGAGCCGGGGAGCGGACGGACGGGCGGGCTCCGGCTTCGGCGCGACAGGAGCGGGGGCTTCCACCTTCGGCTCCGCGCCCTGGACCGGGCTGGCGCTCGGCTCGGGCTTTGGCGCCGGCTTCACCACTTCCAGTCGCGGCGCGGATGGCCGCGGCGACGCGGCCGGTGCAGGTGCAGGCTTCGGCTCCTCCGGTCGGGGCGGCTCGGCCACCGGGGTGGAGGCCGCGGGGCGGACCGTCGTCTCGACCTTCGGCGGCGCCGGCGGCGCCGGTGGGGGCGCGACGGCGACGTTTCCGGCCGCGGGCAGCGGCGCGTCGAACAGCAGGTCGAGATCCTCCGCAACCGTCCGGTGACCGGCGGAGTTCCGCACCGGCGACTCGATCCCGCCGTCCATCACCAGGAACTGGATCTCGGTGCCGCGCTGGGGCTGCTGCGGCGGCGCCTTGGGGGCCGGCTTCTGGGCCTCCACGATCGTCACGTTCTGTTGCTTGGGTGGCGCCGGCTCGCCCAGGTCGATGAAGGCGAGTTCCCGGCTCTTGCGAGGCGGGCCCGGGGCCGCGGGCGGAGGCGTCGGCGCCGCCGCCGTCGGGGCAGGGGCCGGTGCCGCTGCGGGACGGTCGGCCACCAGCTGCGGACGCAGGACGGTCTGCTGCGCGGCGGCCGGACGCACCGGCTCGGCGCCGTGGGCCCGCGCCTCGGCCGCGTGCGCGGTGGGGGTGGCAGCCGCCCGGGGGGCGGGCGCCGGGGCCGGGGCGACCGGCGCCGGCGCATGCGCCGCTTCCGCCGAGCCATTCCAGCCGACCGCGCTCCGGTAGTGCGGGTGGCTCTTCACGTCGAGCCAGCGGTTGGCACGGGTATGGAAAATCTCGTCCTCGGCGGCCACCTCCCCGCGACGGACCGCCGCGTGGAATTCCTCGAGCGAGTTGTAGACTGCTTCGCTCCCTGAAGCTGCTCGGATCCGATACATGGCACCCGCCTCCGCACCCCGAGTCGTTGCTAGGCCCCACTGATTGCGCTTCCATAAAGCAACAGTTGGGCCCATACTTCATCTCGTTGTGCACCAACGGTTTGCCGATCACCTCCCGGTCGCAGCCCGCGCGGCCCACTGCGGTATTCTGCGCGGTCTCTGCGGGGCCCGACGGTCGCCGCGGCCCACCCCCGACCCGACGCTGGAGACCCAGATCACCATGAGCGAGGTGCTGCTCAACCCTGCCCGCCGCCAGGACCTCCGCTACGAGGCACCCGATGCGGCTCCCCGGAGCGTCCATCGACGCCTGCCCGGATATGCGCCGACGCCGCTGCGCCCGCTGGCCGAAGTGGCTACCCGGCTCGGGCTTCAGGAGGTCTGGCTCAAGGATGAATCGAGCCGCCTGGGACTGCCGGCGTACAAGGTCCTCGGCGCCGCCTGGGCGACCTACCGCGCGCTGACCGCTCGACTCGGAACCCCGCCCGAGCCGTGGCGTGACCTCGAGGAACTGCGGACCCGCCTCCGCGGGCTGCCACCGCTGCGCCTCATCACCGCCACCGACGGCAACCACGGCCGGGGGGTGGCCCGGGTGGCGCGCTGGCTCGGGTGGCCGGCGCGGGTGTACCTGCCGCGTGGCTCCGCCCCGGCCCGGCTGGCGGGGATTCGTGAGGAGGGCGCGGAGGTGGTCGAGGTAGCGGGGACGTACGATGCGGCGGTGGCGGACGCGGCCGAGGCCGCCACCGCCGCCGACACCTTGCTGATCCAGGACCACGGGTGGCCGGGGTACGAGGAGGTACCGGCCTGGGTGGCGGAAGGCTACGAGACCATCTTCGCGGAGGTGGACGAGGCGCTCGCCGCGGCCGGCGCGGGCCCGCCGGACGTCGTGCTGGTGCAGGTCGGCGTGGGCACGCTTGCGAGCGCGGTGGTGCGCCACTTCAGGCGGCGGGGACTGCTGCCGCTCCCGCGGGTGATCGCCGTGGAGCCGACGGGCGCGGCCTGCGCCCTGCGGTCCATCGCGGCCGGCGCTCCGGTGCTGCTCGAGGTAGGGGCGGACGCGTCGATCATGGCGGGGCTCAACTGCGGCACCCCCTCCTCGGCCGCCTGGCCGGACCTGCGCGACGGAATTGACGCCTATGTGGCGGTGGAGGATGCCCAGGCGGCGGACGCCATGCGGGCGCTGGCCGGGCTCGGGGTGGTGGCGGGGGAGTCGGGCGCGGCCGGCCGCCTCACGGAACTGATGGACCCACGGCACGCGGCCGCCCGCGGCGTGCTCGGGATCTCGGCGCGGAGCCGGGTGCTGCTGCTGAATACCGAGGGCGCCACCGACCCGGTGAGCTGGGAGCGGATCGTGGGCCGCGCCCCCTGACGCGCCCTAGGCGGCGCGCACCGCCGCGGCGAACCGCCGGAGGATGTCGCCGGCAGGCTCGATCCGGTCGATGGTGGCCACGCTCTTCCCGGCCTGCCAGTAGTCCTTCTCGCCCGATTCGTCGAGCGAGGCCCGCTTGAGCTGCCACAGCGAGCGCAACGCGTAGACCGTGCGCATGAGGTGCTTGGTGCGGCGGTGGCGGAGCATCCACCGCGCCACCGGCCCGGCGCGCAGCCCGATCCGTTCGATGTAGGGCGTGCGGATCACCGCGACAGGCACCCCGGTGATCCGCTCACTGTGCACGATGTCGTCCTCGCCGGCGGCGAGGATGGCCTGCTTGTAGGCGTCGCTGGCGCGGCACTCCGTGGTGGCAATGAACCGGGTGCCGAGTTGGGCCCCGGCATAGCCCATCCGCAGGGTGGCCAGGAAGTCCCGCTCGTCGCCGATGCCGCCGGCGCAGACCAGGGGCACGCCGAGGCCGCCCAGGTCCGCCAGCAGCTGCTCCGCGGTCTGGCTGCCGGCGTGTCCGCCCGCGCGCCGGTTCACCGCGATCAGCCCGTGGACGCCGCCGGCCAGGCCCTTCTCCGCCCACTTGCGCTCGGTGACGTCGTGGTAGACGATGCCCCCGACCGATGCCACGCGGTCCACCACCCAGCGCGGGTTCCCGAGCGAGGTGATGAAGAACCGCACGCCTTCCTCGAGTGCGATGTCGATCCACCGCGTCATCCGCTCGTGGTACGCCTTGGACGACTGCTCGATCAGGGCGTTCATGGCGATGGGCCGGCTGGTGAGGCGGCGGATCAGCCGGAGCCCTTCCCGGAAGTCGTGCCCATGCACGTAGGTGAGCGAGATCGGCTGGATGACGCCGAGGCCGCCGGCCTCGGACACCGCGGCCACGAGCTCGGGGTTGCTGCAGGGGTACATCGCGCCGCAGATCAGCGGGACCTCGATCCCCGCGTGCCGGGAGAGCGGGGTGTCGAGCAGGGAGGCACTCATGTGGGCGAGAGGCGCCAGTGCACGGTGGCGCGGGCCACGACCTCGCCCGCGGTATCGGTGATGAGCGCGGTCACCTCGTAGTCGGTCGGCTCGGTGACCACGGGGACACGCACCCGCGATTCCGCGGTCAGGGTGCCCCGTGCCTTCTTGAGGTACTCGATGCCGAGGCTGGTGACGATGCCGCGTACCCCCGGGGGCAGGCCCACCAGCATGGCCAGCCCGCTGGCCACCTCGGCCAGGTTGACCAGCGCGATCGCGTGCACCGAGCGCAGGTGGTTGCGCACCGCGCGGCGGTCGCGCAGGAGCACCCGCGCGTGGCCCGGCTCGAGCAGCACCACGTGGGCGCCGATCGAGCCGGTGTAGGGCACCATCCAGCCCAGCACCCGGCTGAACAGCCAGGTGCCGCCGGGCAGCGGCGAGAGCCGCGCCCACAGTCCGGCCAGCCGCGCGCCGGGCGCTTCAAGGGAGGGGGGCATGCGGGGAATATCGGGGAAGTGAAACCCGCCGTCTATGCCTCGCCGTAGGTCCGGCACTTCCTGAGGAGACTTTCATGGCCATCCCGGCCGCAGTCCTCGCGGCGTTCGTCGCGCTCGCGCCCGATTCCCTCCTGCTGGTGCTCAACAAGGCGGAACACACGCTGGTCGTGGTCGATCCGGTGGCCCTGCGGGTGGTGGGCCAGGTGACCACCGGCGTCGGCCCGCACGAGGTGGCGGTGACCCCCGATGGGCGCACCGCCTACGTGACCAACTACGGCGACCGGCAGCCGGGTCAGTCGCTCTCGATCGTGGACCTGGCCACGCTCACCGCCCGCGAGGTCCCGCTGGATTCGCTCGGCCGCCCGCACGGCATCGTGGTGGCAGCGGGCCGGGTCTACTTCACCGCGGAGGCGGACCAGGCGGTTGCGCGCCTGGACCGTGCCGGCACCGGCGTCGACTGGGTGGGCCGCACCGGGCAGGTCGCCACCCACATGGTGGTGGCGTCGCCCGACGGCGGCACCCTGTACACGGCCAACGTCGGCTCGGGAAACGTCACGCGCCTCACGCTGGCCACGGGCGATGTGCGGCAGATTGCGGTGGGACCGCAGCCGGAGGGGATCGCGATCTCGCCGGACGGGCGGGAACTCTGGGTGGGGCACAACGGCGATGGCGGCGTCTCGGTGATCGATGTCCGGGCCGAGGCGGTGGTCGCCACACTTCCGGTCGGGACCATGCCGATCCGCCTTGCCTTCACGCCCGATGGCGGCCGGGTCCTCGCCTCCGACGCCCGCGCCGACGCGGTCGTGGTAATCGACGCGCGACTCCGCGCGGTCACCGGGCGCATCCCGGTGGCAGGCACGCCGATCGGCCTGGTGCCGTCGCCGGACGGTCGCCGCGCGTTCGTCTCGCGCAGCCAGGCGGGCGGGATCGCCGTCCTCGACCTGGAGCGGCTGGCGGTGGTGGCGGAGGTCGAGACGGGGCTTGGGCCGGACGGGATCGC
>JBGAPX010000118.1:0-11373 GCA_044221045.1 Gemmatimonadales bacterium | reverse complement strand
CCCCTGCGCCCGCCCCACGGCGTAGTCGACCGCCGCGGGCGGGTGGCCCTTGAGCCGCAGCCGGCGCCGCAGCTCCGCCACCGCGAAGCTCCGGAACTCGAGCGAGCGCAGCGCCGCCCGCCACGCCGCCTCCTCGTCGGCGGCCTGTCCCGCCACCGCCTGCTGCCGGTCGTCCCACTCCCCGCCGACCCGCAGCCCGGCGTCGGCCGCGCCCTCGTGCACCGTGCAGAAGGGCCGGCCATCCACCAGGACCCGCACCGCGCCGGGACGGCGCGGGTCGGGCTCGAACCCCGTGATGCGTGCCATGCGCTGCGCCGGCGGGCCGGCCTACTCCTCGTCGTCCGCGGCGGCGCCGACCGCCGCGCCGCCCTTCATGCCCAGGAAGTCCTTGACCTTGGCCTCGATCTCGGTGAGGAGGGCCGGGTTGTCCTTGAGGAAGAGCTTGGCGTTCTCGCGCCCCTGCCCGATGCGCTGGTCGCCGTAGGAGTACCACGCCCCCGACTTCTGGATGATGTTGGCCTCGGCGGCGATGTCGACCACCAGCGAGCAGTGGCTGATGCCTTCGTCGAACATCACGTCGAACTCCGCCTGCTTGAAGGGCGGCGCCACCTTGTTCTTCACCACCTTCACCCGCACGTGGTTGCCGATCACGTTCTCCCGTTCCTTGACCGGCCCCACCCGGCGGATGTCGAGCCGCAGCGAGGCGTAGAACTTGAGCGCCTTGCCGCCGGTGGTGGTCTCGGGGTTGCCGAACATGACGCCGATCTTCTCGCGCAGCTGGTTGATGAACACCACCGCGCAGTGCGAGCGGTTGATGGCCCCCGCCAGCTTGCGCAGCGCCTGGCTCATGAGCCGCGCCTGCAGCCCCATGTGGCTGTCGCCCATCTCGCCCTCGATCTCGGCCTTGGGCACCAGCGCCGCCACCGAGTCGACCACCACGATGTCCACCGCGCCGGAGCGCACCAGGATCTCGACGATCTCGAGCGCCTGCTCCCCCGTGTCGGGCTGGGACACGAGCAGGTTCTCGATGTCCACCCCGAGCTTCTTGGCGTACTCGATGTCGAGCGCATGCTCCGCGTCCACGAAGGCCGCCACCCCGCCCGCCTTCTGCACGTTCGCCACCAGGTGCAGACAGAGCGTGGTCTTGCCGGAGGACTCCGGACCGTAGATCTCGGTGATCCGGCCCCGCGGCACCCCGCCGATCCCGATGGCGGCGTCCAGGTTGATGGCGCCGGTGGGGATCGCCGCGACCTTCACCCGCGGGTTCTCCGACCCCATCCGCATGATGGAGCCCTTCCCCAGCTGCTTCTCGATCTGGGAGATCGCCAGGGTCAGCGCCTTGCGACGCTCCGCATCGAGCTTGGTCTCTTCGGCAGCCATTTGGGTGCTCCGTGGTGTCTTTGTGATTGATTTTGCGTCACTGCGATACACTAGCGAATCTATTACCGAACATGATCCGAAGCAATAGTCAGTTAGTGGCGTATTTTCATCCACACTAAGACCTCAGCTGATCCGCCACGCATCCGGCAGGTGGACCACCGCCGGCCCCCGCGCCCGGCTCCAGCGCACCTCGACCACGTCGAACCGGTAGCCGTCGCCCGGCCGGCCATGCCGCAGCCGCCACACCTCCGCCAGGCGGGCCAGCACCTGGCGCTTGCGCCAGCCGATGGCCTCCACGCCGGCCCCGAAGCCGTCTCCCTGCCGGGTCTTCACCTCGACGAACGCCACCAGCGCGCCCTGCCGCACCACCAGGTCGAGGTCGTTGTGCCCCACCCGGAACCGGTGCGCCTCCACCTGCCACCCCGCCTCGCGGAAGTACCGCATCGCCTCGGCCTCGCCGAGGAGCCCCAGCCGGTGGCGGGGGTCGTGGTGGTCGTCGAGGGAAAGCGGACGCGGCATCGGATCGAACATAGGATCCGATGCCGCGGGCGCAGTACCGAACGGCGCGGCGCGGTGCGCCGCGACGCGTGGGACGGGCGGCCCTAGCGGGCCGCGTCCAGGAAGCTCTTGAGGTCCACCTCGTTCACCTCCGGCTCCCCCGGCTGCAGGTTGTCGAGCAGGCCGGCGTCGAGCCGCTTCTCGAGGTCGTGCACCAGGTAGAACAGGTGCTCGAAGTCCTCGATCACGAACAGCAGCGGCTGGTAGTGGTGGATCTCGAAGTACTGGTTGAGCATCCACTCCGTCTGGGCGGGCACCCGCTGCACCACCGGCGAGTCCACCGAGTGCTCCAGCTCCCCGTAGCTCGACAGCAGCCCGCTGCCGTAGGCCCGGACGTGGCCCGGCCCGATCGGGATGCCGGGCCCCTCGCGCATCAGCCCGAACTCCACCGTGAACCAGAAGAACCGCGCCAGCCCCTTCACGTTGCTGGTGAGCACCCGGATCCGCTCCGCCTCGTCCCGGATCTCGCCGGCCCGCCGCGCCGCCCGCTCCGCGAACTGCCCGAAGCGCACCAGCGCGTCGGCGAAGGCGCGGTCGGTGTGCATCGGCACGTGGCCCGCGACATCGTGGAAGATGTCCGGCTCCGGCAGGTAGTCGAGCGAGCTGCCGTCGCGCACCGTGATGGTGGTGGGGAACTCCCGCCGCTTGAGGCAGTCGAAGAAGAGGTACGCCGGGACGTAGCCGCTCACCGGCTTGGCGCTGAAGCCGGTGCGCGGCTCCAGGAAGCGGTTGATCTCGTCGCAGCGGGGCACCCCGTCCGGGTTGAGCCGCAGCGTCTCCACCCCCTCGAGGAAGCGGGGGTTGGCGTAGCGCTCCCACCGGGGCCGCATCCGCGCCAGCAGCCGGCTCCAGGTCCGGTGGTTCTCCTCGCTGTACAGCTCGTAGGGCTGCATGATGTAGAGCTGCCCGCTCGCCTGCGCGTGCTCGATGAACGGCGCCCGGGTGGTGGTGAGGCCCGGGGCGATCCCCTCGAGGCTGAGGTCGGTGGTCATCGGTACTCCTTGGGAAGTGACTGCATGGCCCGGCTCAGCCGCCCCGCACCTGGCCCCGGCACTCGCCGAAGCCGATCCGGGCCGCGCCCGGCGCCTCACACCAGCCGGTGAAGACCACCTCGTCGCCGTCCTCGAGGAAGGCCCGGGTCTCGCCGTTGGGCAGCGTCACCGGCTCCTTGCCGCGCCAGGTGAGCTCGAGCAGGCACCCCCGCTCGTCCTTCCCCGGCCCCGACACGGTGCCGCTCGCGATGAGGTCGGCGGGGCGGAGGTTGCAGCCGTTGCTCGCGTGGTGGGTGAGCAGCTGGGCCAGGGTCCAGTACATCTGCCCGAACCGCGACCGGGTGAGCCGCACCGCCGGCTGGCCCTGCTCCCGCATCCGCGCGGTCTGCAGCGCCACCTCGAGCTGGATGTCCACCCCGCCCCGCTGGGCGGTGCCCGCATCCTCGAGGTAGGGCAGCGGCGCCGGGTCGCCCGCGGGCCGCGCGAAGGCCGGCACCCGGAAGGGCGCCAGCGCCTCCATCGTCACCACCCACGGCGAGACCGTGGTCGCGAAGTTCTTGCCGAGGAACGGGCCCAGCGGCTGGTACTCCCACGACTGGACGTCGCGCGCCGACCAGTCGTTGAGCAGGCTCAGCCCGAACAGCCGCCCCTCCGCCTCCGCCAGCGGCACCGGCGTGCCGAGCGGGTTCTCCCCCGCGACCCAGGCGGCCACCTCGAGTTCGTAGTCGAGGCTCCGCGAGGGCCCGAAGGCCGGGGCCGCCGCGTCCGGGGCCTTGGCCTGCCCCGCCGGCCGCCGCACCGGCGTGCCGCTCACCACCAGCGACGACGCCCGGCCGTGGTAGCCGATAGGCACCCACTTGTAGTTGGGCAGCAGCGGATTGTCCGGCCGGAACATCGCGCCCACGTTCGAGGCGTGGAACACCGAGGCGTAGAAGTCGGTGTAGTCGCCCACGGTCGCGGGCAGGAGCAGCTGCGCCTCGCCGGGCCCCCGCAGCAGCCGGTCGTGGAGCGCGCGGTCCCCCGCCAGCCGGCTGTCGTCGCCCAGCGCGGCGGAGACCGCGGCCCGGAGCATCCGCCGCCGCTCCGCCGGCTCGCCCATCAGCGCGTTGAGCGACGCCCCGTGGCACGCCACCGCCAGCCGCTCGGGCAGCTCCAGCACCCCCGCCTCGAGCGCCGCGCCGAGGTCGAGGATCCGGTCGCCGATCGCCACGCCGATCCGTGGCCGGTCCTGCGCGGAGGTGCGGAACACGCCGAGGGGCAGGTTCTGCACCGGGAAGTCGGCGCCGGGCGCGTTGGCGCTCGCCACGAAGCTGCGGCGGGCCGGGTCGTGGGTGGCGTCGGGCAGCGCGGCGGTCATCCTCTGGGAGCCTCGGCCAGCGGTTCGGTGAAGGAGCAGGAGCCGATCGCCCGGAGGAACTCCGCCCGGGCCTGGACGATCTCGTCCCGCGTCACGCTGATCCCGCCCCAGTGAATGGCGGACGGGTCCTGGGTCGGGGCGGTCTCGCGCCCCAGCGTGAGCAGGCGGTAGGCCTCCTCGGTGGACCGCTCCTGCCACAGCACGGTCGCGGCCAGGATCACGTTGAGGTAGCCGTAGAGCGTGCCGCGCGGGCTGTCGGGCGCGTAGGTCAGTGCCTGGTCCCCGCGCAGCGCGTGGTGCAGCCCGGCGGTGGCCTTGCAGGGCACCCCCTCCGTGGCGCAGGCCGCCAGGAAGGCGAGCACCGACTCGGGCGCGGGAATGTCCCGCGGGGTAACGCCCCCCGTCCGCACCTTGGCCGCGGCCCCGGCGGCGCCCACCTGTCCCACCAGCGCGGTGAGGTCGCCGTCGAGCGGGAGCTCGCAGTAGAGCTCGTAATCCTCGCGCACCAGCCCCGCCAGCCGTGCCACCTGCTCGCCGCTGCCGACGCGAGCCTCGAGGGAGAGGATGCAGGGGCCGCCGTGGACATGGCGCTCGTTGAAGGTGCAGACCGCCGCGAGGTCGGCCACCGGGTCACTGCCAAGGAGGGCCGTGATCGGGAAGCGGGCGCCGAGGCGCTCCACCTCCGGCAGCGCGGCGAGCGCGCCCTCGAACTCCTGCAGGCGGGACACCGGCAGCACCAGCCGCGCCAGCGCCCAGCTGGCGTCGGAGGCCTGGTAGGCGGCGAAGTTCCGCACCGTCTCGGCCATGCCGAGGCCGGCGGGCGGGAAGAGGCCGGCGTAGTCGATGAGGCCGGCGAGCACCGCCTGCATCGGGGCCGGCCACGGCGGCGCGCTGCCCGCGAGGGCCACGGGGGCGTCACTCATGTGCGCAGCTCCGCGAGGTCGCGGAAGAGGTCCAGGGCCTGCGGGTTGGCCAGCGCGTCGGCGTTGCCCACCGGCCGGCGATGGATCACCGCCCGCACGGCGAGCTCCGAGAGCTTGCCGTTGATGGTCCGGGGCAGGTCGTCCACCTGCAGGATCTTGCGGGGCACGTGGTGGGGGCTGGCATGCGCGCGGACCTCGCGCCGGATCCGCTCCCGCAGCGGCTCATCGAGCACCAGCCCCGGGCGCAGCCGCACGAACAGCACCACCCGCACGTCGTCCTCCCAGTCCTGGGCCACCACCAGGCTCTCCAGCACCTCGGGCAGCCGCTCCACCTGGCGGTAGATCTCCGCCGTGCCGATGCGCACGCCGCCCGGGTTCAGGGTGGCGTCGCTGCGGCCGTAGATGATGAAGCCGCCGTGCGCGGTGCGCTCCGCCCAGTCGCCATGGCGCCAGACGCCCGGGAAGTGCTCGAAGTACGCCGCGTGGTACTTCCGCCCGCCCGGGTCGTCCCAGAAGCCCACCGGCATGCTGGGGAACGGGCGGGTGCAGACCAGCTCGCCCGCCTCCCCGGCCAGCGGAACCCCCTCGGGGCTCCAGACGTCCACAGCCATGCCGAGGCCGGGCCCCTGCAGCTCGCCGCGCCAGACGGGAAGGGTCGGGTAGCCCAGCGCAAAGCAGCTGATCAGGTCGGTCCCGCCGCTGATGCTCGCCAGGTGCAGGTCGGCCTTGATGCGGCCGTGGACGTAGTCGTAGCTGTGCACCGCCAGCGGACTGCCGGTGCTGAGGATGGTGCGCAGGGCGGAGAGGTCGTGGGTGGCACCCGGGGCCAGGCCTTCCTTCTCGCACAGCGCCAGGTACTTGGCGCTGGTGCCGAAGACCGTCACCCGCTCCGCGGCCGCCATGCGCCAGAGGAGGTCGGGCTCGGGCGCCATGGGCGCACCGTCGTAGAGCACCACGGTGGCGCCCACCGCCAGGCTCGAGACCACCCAGTTCCACATCATCCAGCCGCAGGTGGTGAAGTAGAAGATGCGGTCGTCCCGGGTCAGGTCGGTGTGCAGCACCAGTTCCTTCAGGTGCTGCAGCAGCGTGCCGCCGGCGCCGTGCACGATGCACTTGGGGAGCCCGGTGGTCCCGCTGGAATAGACGATGTAGAGCGGGTGGTCGAACGGGAAACGGCTCGGCGGCTCGGCGGCTCGGTGGTGCGTGGCGCCGCTGGCGGAGAGCCAGTCCTCGAGCGCGACCATCCGCGGGTCGGTGCCGGGCCCGGGGCCCGCCGCCCCGCCCAGGTAGGGGATCACGACCACGGTCGTGATGTCCGGCAGCTCGGCCACGACGCGCGCCACCCGCTCGCCCAGCGCGATCGCCTTGCCGGCGTAGCGGTAGCCATCCACCGTGAAGAGCACCCGGGGGCGGATCTGCCCGAAGCGGTCGAGCACCGCCCGCTCCCCGAAGTCGGGGGAGCAGCTGCTCCAGGTGGCCCCCAGGCTCGCGGTGGCGAGCATGGCGATCACCGTCTCGGGGAGGTTCGGCATCAGGCCGGCCACCCGGTCGCCGGGGCCGACGCCGCCGGCCCGCAGCGCGGCGGCGTAGCGGCCCACCTCGCGGCGCAGCGCCGCGTAGGTGAGGACGCGCTGCGGCCCGAGCTCGTTCCAGGAGACGATCGCCTCGCGGTCGTCATCGTAGCGGAGCAGGTTCTCGGCGAAGTTGAGCCGGGCGCCGGGGAACCAGCGCGGCCCGCCGGGCTCGCCCGGCGGCTGCATCCGGTCGCCCTGCTCCAGCACCGCGTCCCACGCGGAGCCGTCGGGCCGCGCGTCGGCCCGGACGCCGGTGAACTCCCACACCGCGGCCCAGAAGGCCTCCGGCTCGTCCACCGACCAGCGCCAGAGCGCCGCCGCGTCGGCCCCGGGGCGGTAGCGCGCCGTGAAGCGCGTCAGGTTGGCGCCCGCCACGCGGCCGGGGGCGGGCGTCCAGAGGGGACCGGTCATGACACCGGCCGCCTGGGTCACGTCGTCGGCGGGTTGAACTGCGCGTGCTGGCTGTCGAGCCAGCTCTTGTGGTACTCCGGGTCCTCGATCGTCAGGGCGGCCCGCGCCACCTTGAGGGGGCGGAAGGAATCCATCATCACCGCCAGCTCGTTGGTGGCCTTGGCGCCGATCGAGGCCTCGGCCCGGCCCGGGTGGGGCCCGTGCGGAAGGCCGTCGGGATGGTGGGTGATCGAGCCGTACTCGATCCCCTTCCGGCTCATGAACTCGCTCGAGGCGTAGAACAGCACCTCGTCCGAGTCCACGTTCGAGTGGTTGTACGGCGCCGGCACCGCCTGCGGATCGAAGTCGTAGGGCCGGGGGCAGAACGAGCAGATCACGAAGCCGTCGCCCTGGAAGGTCTGGTGCACCGGGGGCGGCTGGTGGATCCGGCCCACGATCGGCTCGAAGTCGTGGATGTTGAAGATCCAGGGGTAGAAGTACCCGTCCCAGCCCACCACGTCGAACGGGTGGTGGTCGAGCACCATCTCGTTGATCGCGTCATACTGCTTGACGAGGAGCGGGAAGTCGCCGCGCTCGTCGTGCGGGTGGACCTCCATGGGCCGCCGGATGTCGCGCTCGCAGAAGGGGGCCCCCTCGAGCAGCTGTCCCACCTCGTTCATGTAGCGCCGGGGGAAGCGGATGTGCCCGCGGCTCTCGAACACCACGAACTTGGCCGGGCCCTTCGCGAGGTCGAGCCGCCAGCGGTGCAGGATGTTGCGGTGGATCACCACGTAGTCGCCGGGGCGGAACGGCAGCTCGCCGAAGACCGACTCCAGGGTGCCCTGCCCCTCCACCACGTAGACGCACTCGTCGGCCTGGCTGTTCCGGTAGAAGTGCGCGTCGTTCTCGTCCGGCTCCACGTACAGCATGCCGATGTCGGCGTTGAAGAGCAGCGGGATCCGGTCGAGCGTGGGGCTGCCGCCGCGCCGCACCCGGCTGGTCAGGAAGTGCCGGTGCCGCAGGCTGGTGCCGGCGTCGGCCTCCCACACGATGTCGCGCAGCTTGCGGGCCGACTTGATCGTGGTCGGCGGGTGCGTGTGGTACAGCAGCGCCGAGGTGCCCACGAAGCCCTCGTGTCCCATCAGCTCCTCGGCGTACAGGCCCCCGTCGGGACGGCGGAACACCACGTGCCGCTTCCGCGGGACCTGCCCCACCTGGTGATAGAACGGCATCTAGAGGTTCCCCCGGAGCGCCTGCTCCCGCTCGATGGACTCGAACAGCGCCTTGAAGTTCCCCTTGCCGAAGCTCTTGGCGCCCTTCCGCTGGATGATCTCGTAGAAGACCGTGGGACGGTCCTCCACCGGCTTGGTGAAGATCTGCAGCAGGTAGCCTTCCTCGTCCCGGTCCACCAGGATCCCGAGCTCGCGCAGCGGGGCCAGGTCCTCGTCGATCTTCCCGACCCGCGCGAACAGCTCGTCGTAGTAGGACCCCGGCACCGTCAGGAACTCCACCCCCCGGGCCTGCAGTGCGCTCACGGTGGCGATGATGTTGTCGGTGGCGACCGCCACGTGCTGCACGCCGGGGCCGTGGTAGAAGTCCAGGTACTCCTCGATCTGGGACTTCTTCTTGCCGCTGGCCGGCTCGTTGATCGGGAACTTGATCCGCTCGTTGCCGTTGGCCATGACCTTGGACATCAGGGCGGAGTACTCGGTGGAGATGTCCTTGTCGTCGAAGCTGAGGAGGTTCTTGAAGCCCATCACCCGCTCGTAGAAGCCCACCCACTCGTTCATCTTGCCCAGCTCGACGTTGCCCACGCAGTGGTCCACGTACTTGAGCCCCACCGGTGCCGGCTGGTAGCGCGCGCTCATCGGCTGGAAGCCGGGGAGGAAGAGGCCGCGGTAATTGCGGCGCTCCACCAGGCTGTGGATGGTGTCGCCGTAGGTGCGGATGGCCGCGAGGACCACCTCGCCGTCGGCGTCGGTGAGCACGGTCGGCTCGTGGACCGCCACCGCGCCGTGCGCCACGGCGTAGGCGAAGGCCTGGCGGCAGTCCTCCACCCACAGGGCCAGGTCGCGGACGCCGTCACCGTGCTTGAGGTGATGCAGGGCGATGGGGCTGTCGGGATGCATGGGGGAGGTCAGGACGAAGCGGATCTTGTCCTGGACCAGCAGGTAGCTCGCCCGGTCGCGGACGCCCGTTTCCGGCCCGCGATAGCCCACCAGCTGGAAGCCGAAGGCCGTCCGGTAGTAGTGGCTCGCCTGCTTGGCGTTGCCCACGTAGAACTCGACGTAGTCCGTGCCGTTGATCGGGAACGGATCGGCGGCGGGGGCCGGCGTGGAGGGATGAACCTGGGTGGCCATGGGGCGGCTCCGGACGGGGCGCGGTCGGCGTGCCACCCACCGGCCCTGTGCCGGCGCGAGTGGCGGACGGCCCCAACCTAGCGTCGGGCGACTAATATGTCCAATATTGTAATCGGATTATATTGATACGAATATCATATGATCGAGCGCCTCGAGCTCAGGCACCTCCGCTACTTCGTCACCGTCGCCGAAGAACTCCATTTCGGCCGCGCGGCCCGGCGGCTGGGGATCGCCCAGCCCCCCCTCTCGCAGCAGATCCAGCGCCTGGAACAGGTGCTCGGCGTACGCCTCTTCGAGCGCACCAGCCGGCGGGTCCAGCTCACCGATGGCGGCACCACCCTCCTCGCCGAGGCGCGGCGGGTCCTCGCCGCCGCGACCGAGGCCATGGAGGCCACACGCCGGGCCGGGCGCGGCGAGCTGGGCGAGCTCCGGGTCGCGTTCGCCGCCACCGTGATGTTCCTCGCCCTGCCCGAGGTCATCCGGGAGTTCCGCGGCCGCTATCCCGGCGTGCACCTCGACCTCCGGGAGATGCCCACCGGCCCCCAGCTCGCCGCCCTCAAGGCCGGGGAGATCGACATCGGCTTCGTCCGCGAGCCCCGTCCCGACCCGGACCTCGAGATCGTGACCGTGATGCGGGAGCCGCTCCGCATCGCGGTGAACAAGAGCCACCCGCTCGCCGCCCGCCCCACGATCGCCGTGCGGCACCTGGCCGAGGAGCCGTTCGTGCTCTTCCCGGAGGAGCTGGCGCCCGGACTCCACGCCCAGGTCATGGGCCTGTGCCGCGCCGCCGGCTTCACCCCCCGGGTGGTCGAGGAGAGCCGCGAGCTCTATACCAGCGTGAGCCTGGTGGAGGCCGGCATCGGCGTCTCGATCCTGCCCGCCTCGGTGGAGAAGCTCGGCTGGCGCGGGGTGCGCTACCGCGCCATCCCGAGCGCGATGGCCGAGACCCGCATCGCCGCGGCCTGGCGCCGGGACCGGGTGCGGCCGGTGGTGCAGGCCTTCATGCAGGTCGTGGGCGCGGTGACCGGTTCGGAGGGCGGCCGGGTCGCCTGACGGGGCGGCGGCACGATCGCTGCCTCATACCTCCCGCGCCGGCCGGCGGGCGTCGCGTCCCGTAACGCCGCGCCGCGCAAGGCCCGCAATCCGAACGCTCCCACGACCACGCACCACCCGGATGCGTCCATGCGACACATCACACCACGCGTCACACCGTGTCACCTTGACCGCTGCTGCGGCCTGCTGCTCGCCCTCCTGCTCCTCTCGACCGGGCTCGCGGCGCAGACCACCCTGGTCGCGGGCTACAGCCTCCATGGCGTGACCGATCGGCCACGCGCCGGCTTCGAAGGCATCCAGCTGGGCCTGGCCACGAGGCTGGCGCCGCCAGTCGAGTGGGTGGTGCGGCTGGAGTCGCTCAGCGGCGTGCAGTACGACGAGTCGAGCGGGATCGTCAGCCTGTGCACCGGCGTCCAGTTCGGGCGGTTCGGGACCCGCGGGGAGGCGGCGCTGGGCGTGGGGTTCGGTGGCTACGCGCTCACGGAATACGACAACGGCGGGCCCGGGGGATTCCTCTACAGCAACCTCGACCTGCGGGTCTGGCTCGGCCGCCGCGTGGGCGTGTACACCGACCTCCGACTATCGACCTACGACGGGGCGCTGCGACGGGGTGGCGCGTCGGCCGCGATCGGGATCTCGCTGCGCCCGGGGCGGTAGGTGGGGGCCCGGTTCACGTCAGCGGAATCCGGATCCGTCGGATCTCGGGATCGGCCTCCCAGCCGTTCGGTCCCAGGGTGACGCCCCAGCAGTAGACCGCTCCTGCCAATGTGAGCCCGCAGGTGAGCC
>JBGAPX010000117.1:0-11332 GCA_044221045.1 Gemmatimonadales bacterium | reverse complement strand
GGTGCCGAGCGCCGGTTCCAGGAGGCGATGGCGCTTGCGGGGCGGTCGCCCATCGAGACCGAGGCCCGTTACCACCGGGTTCGCGTCCGCATCGCCCGGGTAGCGGGAACCCCGGACCTGCTGGCGCTGCTCGACGATCTCGAGGCCGGCGAGGACGCCCCGGGACCGTTCGGCCCCCGCCTCACGATGCTCGCCCTCCAGGTGCGCCGCCTCGCCATCGCCGCCGATTCCGCGCCCGCGGGCACGCCCCGCGGCGACCTGCGGCTGTTCGCCGCGGGCGAGATCGCCCGCGACAGCGTCGGGGCCCTCGGCTTCAGCCGCAGCCAGTTCGAGCGGGTGGCGCGCGAGTGGCCCGCATCGCCCTTCGCGCCCAAGGCCATCATGGCGCTGATCGACCTGCAGCCCGGGGATCGGGACAGCCTGGTGCGGGTGCTGGAAGAGCGCTACGGGGCCAGTCCCTACGTGCGGTTCGCGGCCACCGGGGACGCGACCGAGGTGATGGCCCTCGAGGATTCGCTACGCCGGTTCATCACCGGCTTCCGCCCGGAGGGCGCGCGCCGCCCACCGAACCGTCCGGGGCAGCCGGCCCGGCCGTCCACCTCCCCACGGGAACCGGTGAACCGCTAGTGGCCAGCCCGCTCGCCCGCACCGTCGTGGGAATCCCCTACCAGAATCCCGTCCTGCTGGCGGCAGGGACCGCGGGATTCGGGCGCGAGGTGGCGGGCGTGATCGACCTCGAGCGGCTCGGCGGGCTGATCACCAAGGCGGTCTCCTCCGCCCCCCGCCCGGGCAACCGCGCGCCACGGGTGGCCGAGTTCCCCGGCGGCATGATGAACTCCGTCGGGCTGGCCAATCCCGGGCTGGCACGGGTGCAGGACGAGCAACTGCCCTGGCTGATGACGCACCTGCAGGCGGCGCGCGTCCTGGTCAACGTGGTCGGCTTCGAGGCGGAGGACTTCGCCGAGGTGGTCGGAGGGCTGGATTCATTCGACGGGATCGCCGGGTTCGAGGTCAACCTCTCCTGCCCGAACACCCATGCCGGAGGCATGGAATTCGGCGCCGACCCCGCGAGCGCCGCCCGGGTGATGGAACTCTGCCGGGCCCGTACCCGGAAGCCGCTCTTTGCCAAGCTCTCGCCCGCGCTTCCCGACATCGCGGGAATGGCGCTGACCGTGCGGGGCGCCGGCGCCGATGGCGTCAGCGTGGTGAACACGATGCCTGGTTTCCTGTACGGGGAGGGGGAACGGCCGCGCCTCGGCAATGGCAATGGGGGTGTCAGCGGACCGGCCCTGCTCCCGGTGGGTGTGCTGGCCGTGCGGAAGATCATGGAGCGCAGCGGCGGGATGCCGGTCATCGGCATGGGGGGGATCCGGTCGGCGGCCGACGCCCGCCAGTACCTGCAGGCCGGGGCAGCGCTGATCGCCGTCGGGACGGCCGCAATGTGCGATCCACGGATTCCCGAGCGCATCGTCGCGGGACTGGCGGCCGGTCATGGCTGAGCTGATCGTGGCGCTCGACCTGCCGCGGGAGGAAGCCCTGCGGCTGCTGGATCGGCTGCCGGAGGCCCGCTGGGTGAAGGTCGGCTCGATCCTCTTCACCCGTGAGGGACCGCCCTTCCTGCGGGAGCTGGCCAGCCGTGACCTCCAGGTCTTCCTCGACCTCAAGTGGCATGACATCCCCCACACCGTCGCCGAGGCGGTCGAATCCGCCGCCGGCCTCGGGGTGGCGATGGCCACGGTCCACACCCTTGGTGGTTCGGAGATGATGGCCGCGGCGGCCCGGGCCAGCGGGGGGCGCCTCGGGGTCGTGGGGGTGACCGTGCTGACCTCCCACAGCCCGGCCAGCTACGCCCAGGCCACCGGGCGCGGGCCGGAGGTCGTTCTGCTGGAAGAGGTTGGGCGCCTCGCCGACACCGCCAGGGTGGCCGGGCTCCGCGGGGTGGTGTGCTCCCCCCTCGAGGTGCCGCTGGTCCGGGAGCGGCTGGGCCCCCAGGCCTGGGTGGTGGTGCCCGGGATCCGGCGGGCGGGCGACGCGGCCGGGGACCAGGTCCGCACCGCGACCCCCGAGGCGGCCACGCGGGCCGGGGCCACGCACCTGGTCGTGGGTCGTCCGATCCTGCAGGCGACCGATCCCCGGGCGGCCTTTCTCGAGATGGCGGAGGCGGCCCGGCCCCGCGTGTAGGACCTCCTGCCTAAGTCCGTCCCGTCCCTTGCATTATCCACATCCCCCCGATACATTCTCGTGCTCCTCGAAACCCAGTTCCCGGGGGAAGTCCGTGAAGGTTCGCTCGAGCATCAAGCCGATTTGTGAGCATTGCAAGGTGGTGCGGCGGCAGGGCACGCTGCGCATCATCTGCAAGCGCAACCCGAAGCACAAGCAGCGGCAGGGGTAACCGATGGCGCGTATTGCTGGCGTGGACCTGCCGCGTGAGAAGCGGGTCGAGATCGGCCTCACTTACATCTACGGCATCGGCCGTCCCACCGCCAACCGGATCCTTTCCGAGACTGGCGTGAGTCCGGATACCCGGGTGCGTGACCTCTCGGACGCCGAAGTGGCGCGGCTGCGCCAGTTCATCGAGCGGTCGCTCCGCGTCGAGGGCGCCCTGCGCACCGAGATCGCGATGAACATCAAGCGGCTCATGGATATCGGCAGCTACCGCGGCGTGCGGCATCGCCGGGGCCTGCCGGTGCGTGGGCAGCGTACGCATACCAACGCCCGCACCAAGAAGGGCCCGCGCCGGGCCATCGCGGGCAAGAAGAAGGTGACGAAGAAGTAATGACTGCTCCCGAGAAGCCCCAGGCCGCGGCCGCGGCGCCCGCCGCCGCCCCGGCCAAGACGCCGGCGGCCAAGCGCGGCAAGAAGGTGGTGGAGAGCGAGGGCGTTGCCCACATCTCCGCCACGTTCAACAACCTGCTGATCACGATCACCGACATGAAGGGGAACGCCCTGGTGTGGGGCTCCGCCGGCAAGGCGGGCTTCAAGGGCTCCAAGAAGTCCACCCCCTTCGCGGCCACGGTGGCGGCCGAGAACTGCGGCCGCGAGGCGATGAACCTCGGGCTGCGGCGGGTGCACGTCCGGGTGCAGGGACCGGGCAGCGGCCGCGAGTCGGCCATCCAGGCGCTCGCGTCCGCGGGCCTCAAGGTGGTCTCCATTCGCGACGTCACGCCGATCCCGCACAACGGTTGCCGTCCCCCCAAGAAGCGGCGGGTCTGAGCCATGCGCTATACCGGTCCGAGCTGCCGCCAGTGCCGGCGGGAAGGCACCAAGCTGTTCCTCAAGGGCACGCGCTGCCTCACGGAAAAGTGCGCCGTGGAGCGCCGGGGCTACGCCCCGGGCCAGCACGGCCAGAACGCCGGCCGCGGCCGCAAGGCGTCGGAGTACGCCCGGCAGCTGCGGGAGAAGCAGAAGGTGAAGCGGATCTACGGCCTCACCGAGCGCCAGTTCCGCAACACCTTCGACCGCATCTCCCGCGAGAGCGGCGTGAAGGGCACCAACCTGGTGATCGCGCTCGAGACCCGGCTGGACAACATCGTCTTCCGGATGGGCTTCGCCGCCAGCCGCAAGTCGGCGCGCCAGCTGGTCCGCCACGGCCACGTCCAGGTCAACGGCGGCAAGGTCGACGTGCCGTCCTACGTGGTGCGCCCGGGCATGGAAGTGCGGGTCGCGCCGGCCAGCCGTGAGCTGGTGACGGTCAAGGCCGCGCAGGAATTCGCCACCCGGGGGACCACGCTGTCGTGGCTCTCGGTGGACGCCGAGAAGGCCGCCGGGCGGGTCACGGAGCGCCCGACGCGCGACGCCATCCCGCTCAATGCGCAGGAACAGCTCATCGTCGAGCTCTACTCGAAGTGACCATGACCATTGACCTGACCGGACTGGTCCGCCCGCACCTGGTCGAGATGACCAAGCGGGAGGACAACCCGAACATCGCCGAGTTCCGGCTGCAGCCGCTCGAGCGGGGCTTCGGGTACACGCTGGGCAACTCGCTCCGGCGCCTGCTGCTGTCCTCGCTGCGGGGCAGCGCGGTGTGGGCGTTCCGCCTCGACGGGGTGGTGCACGAGCACCAGACTATCCCCGGCGTCCACGAGGACGTGCACCAGATCATCCAGCGCCTCAAGAGCCTGACCCTGGTACTCGCCGACGACGTCGACGAGGCCGTGCTCAAGATCAAGAAGGATGGCGCCGGCCCGGTCTACGCCCGCGACATCGTGCCCCATGGCTCGGTGCGCGTGGTCAACCCGGACCACCTGCTCTTCACGGTCCAGGACGACCGCGAGGTGAACGGCGAGCTCTACGTCAACAAGGGCCGCGGCTACGTCGAGTCGGAGCTGCATCCCAAGGACCGCTCGCTGCCGGTGGACCTGATCTCCATCGACGCGATCTACAACCCGGTGCGCCGCGCCAACTTCTCGGTGGCCGAGACCCGCGTGGGCCAGCGGACCGACTACGACCGGCTGACGGTCAGCGTCGAGACCAACGGGACCCTGTCGCCCGAGGACGCCATCGCCTACGCGGCGGCCCTGGCCCAGGAGCATTTCCGGTACTTCGTCGAGTTCGGCAAGGTGCCGATGGGCCGTCCCGAGGCGCCGGCCGGCCTCCAGGGCGGCGGGGCGCTGCGCGACAAGCTGACCAAGCTGATCGACGACTTCGGGCTCTCGGTCCGGTCGCTCAATTCGCTCAAGAACTCCAACATCCGCACCCTGGGCGACCTCGTGACCTACACCGAGGACGAGCTGCTCAAGGTCAAGAATGTCGGGGAGAAGGCGCTGAAGGAGATCGCGGATCTCCTCCGCCAGCAGGACCTGAACTTCGGGATGCGCTTCGAGGAGGCCGATGGCGACCTCCGGGTGGCCAATCCCGGTACCCCGCCGAGCGCCCGGGTGGCCATCGACGGCGGCGAGGAGGGCTGATGCGACACCAAGCCAAGGGCCGGCAGCTTTCGCGCACCTCCGAGCACCGGAAGGCGCTGATGCGCAACATGGCCACGAGCCTCATCCTGCATGGCGGGATCGAGACCACCGTGGCCAAGGCCAAGGAACTGCGCCCCTACGCCGAGAAGCTGATCACCCTGGCCCGCCGGGGCGATCTCCACGCCCGGCGCCTGGTGGCGGCCAAGATCCGGGAGCGCGCGGCGCTGACCCGGCTGTTCGCCGAGATCGGCCCCCGGTTTGCCGCCCGTCCCGGCGGCTACACCCGGATCCTCAAGCTCGGCCACCGGCCCGGCGACGGCGCCGAGGTGGCGCGGATCGAGCTGCTGCCCGAGTGATGGCAGCCGCCCGTGCCTCCGCCAGGAACGACGAAAGGGGACCGATTGGTCCCCTTTTTTCTGGCCTGGCCCGTCGAGGCGCGGCGACCGGCCCGGCCGGCGGCCCCCGGGAGGCCCTATCGGGCCGCGACCGGCGTGGCCGTCGCCTTCTTGACCCGGTTAGACTTGAGGCACTGGGTGCAGACGGCCACCCGACGCGGCGCTCCCTCGACCAGCACGCGCACGGTCTGGAGGTTCGGGTACCAGCGGCGCTTCTTCCGGTTGTTGGCGTGACTGACGTTATTCCCAGTCATCGGCCCCTTCTTGCAGACGGTGCACACCCGGGCCATACGAAGCTTCCTTCCAGAATGCGTGGAACTGTGGCGGCTGAAAGAGCCCACAAGTATAACCGCCTGAATCGCTTGGCACAACTCCGGAGGGTCCCGCCGTCATGCCGCGGGCGCTGATTACCGGTATCACCGGCCAGGACGGGTCCTACCTCGCCGAACTCCTCCTGGCGAAGGGCTACGAGGTCGTGGGCGTGGTCCGCCGCACCAGCCACCACAGCTACGAGCGCATCGAGCACCTGCTGGAGCGGGTGACGATCCTGCCAGCCGACCTGCTCGACCAGCACTCCCTGACCACGGTCATTGGCGAGACCCAGCCGGACGAGGTCTACAACCTGGCCGCCCAGTCCTACGTCCCGACCTCCTGGTCCCAGCCGGTGCTCACGGGCGAGTTCACCGCCCTGGGGGTGACCCGGATCCTCGAGGCGATCCGCCTGGCCTGTCCCCGGGCGCGGTTCTACCAGGCCTCGAGTTCCGAGATGTTCGGCCGCGCGGTGGAGACCCCGCAGCGGGAGTCCACGCCCTTCTATCCGCGCTCGCCCTACGGGGTCGCCAAGTGCTACGGGCACTGGATCACGGTCAACTACCGGGAGAGCTACGGCCTCTACGCCGTGAGCGGCATCCTGTTCAACCATGAGTCGCCACGGCGCGGGATCGAATTCGTGACCCGCAAGGTGACCGACGGGGCCGCGCGCATCAAGCTGGGCCGGGCCACGGAGCTCCGCATGGGCAACCTCGATGCCCGGCGCGACTGGGGCTTCGCGGGCGACTACGTGGACGCCATGTGGCGGATGCTGCAGCGTCCCGAGCCGCGCGACTACGTGATCGGAAGCGGCGAGACGCACACCGTGCAGGAACTGGTCGAGATCGCCTTCGGGCACGTGGGGCTCGACTGGCGGCAGCACGTGCGGACCGACCCGAAGTTCCTGCGGCCCGCCGAAGTCGACGTCCTGCTGGCTGATCCCGGGCTGGCCCGCCGGGACCTGGACTGGACCCCGACGGTGGGCTTCCGGCAGCTGGTGACGATGATGGTGGACGCCGACCTGGCGCTCCTGGGCGCGACGCGATGAAGGTCCTCGTGACGGGGGCCGGCGGCTTCGTGGGGCGGTGGCTGGTGCCCGCCCTCGTGGCCGCGGGGCACGAGGTCCTCGGCACCCGCCTGCCGGGGGAAGCGCCGCCGGACTTCCTCTCAGCGGCGGAGCGGCCGCGGGTCCGCTGGTTGCCCCTCGAACTCTCGGACGGAGCCTCCGTCCGGGCGGCGGTCGACGAGCTGCCCGACGCCGTGATTCACCTGGCGGCGCTCGCATCCGGCGCGGAGGCGCGGCGAGATCCCGGGCTCGCGTGGGAGGTGAACGCCGCCGGCACCGCGCGGCTGGCCGACGCCCTCGGGCAGGAGCGTCAGGGCGGCGCGGGGGAGCCCAGGTTCCTGCTCGTCTCCACGGCCGAGGTCTACGGGCTCGGCGAAGGGGCGCGGGCGCGCACCGAGGAGGATCCGCCGCGGCCGGTGTCCCCGTACGCCTCGAGCAAGGTCGGGGCCGAGGTGGCGGCGCTCGAGGTGGCACGGCGCACGGGGCTGCAGGTGATCATCGCCCGGTCCTTCCCGCACACCGGGCCCGGCCAGACCGAGAACTACGTGGTCCCGGCCTTCGCCCGCCGGCTGGTCGCCGCGCGCCGGATCGGCGCGACCGCGGTCAAGACGGGCAACCTGGACCCGGTGCGCGACTTCCTCGATGTCCGCGACGTGGTGCGGGCGTATCTGGCGCTGCTGGACCGCGGGGCGCCCGGCCGGGCTTACAACATCGCCTCGGGGCAGGGCCGCAGCCTCGGCAGCATCTACACCGACCTGGCCACGCTGCTCGGGGTGCACGCGGCGCCCCAGGCCGACCCGCAGCTCACTCGCACGGCGGACATTCCGCACCTGGTCGGGGACGCCCGCCGTCTCACGACCGAGACCGGCTGGACGCCCCAGATCCCTTTCGCCCAGACCCTCCAGGACGTCGTCAATGCCCAAGCGGACTGACCTTCGCTCCATCCTCCTGCTCGGCTCCGGCCCCATCGTCATCGGCCAGGGCGCGGAGTTTGACTACTCGGGCACGCAGGCGGTCCGCGCGCTCAAGGAGGAGGGCTACCGGGTCATCCTGGTCAATTCGAATCCCGCCACGATCATGACCGATCCCGAGGTGGCGGACCGGACCTACATCGAGCCGGTCACGCCGGAGTGGGTGGCCAAGGTGATCGAGCGGGAGCGGCCCGATGCCCTCCTGCCCACGATGGGCGGCCAGACGGCACTCAACGTGGCGATGGCGCTGCACAAGGACGGGACGCTTGCCAAGTACAACGTGGAGCTGATCGGCGCCAACGAGCGGGCGATCCGCGTGGCGGAGGACCGGGAGGAGTTCGCCCGGGCCATGCAGCGGATCGGGCTCACCACGCCCCGGGGCCGGACCATCCGGACCCTCGAGGAGGGTCTCGAGGCGGTCGCCGACACGGGCTACCCGGCGATCATCCGGCCGTCGTTCACCCTGGGCGGCACCGGCGGCGGCATCGCCTACAACCGCGACGAGTTCATCGCCATCGTGGAACGGGGCCTGGAGCTCTCGCCGGTCGGCTCGGTGCTGGTGGAGCGCAGCATCATCGGGTGGAAGGAGTTCGAGCTCGAGGTGATGCGCGACGGCAAGGACAACGTGGTGATCGTCTGCTCCATCGAGAACCTCGACCCGATGGGCGTGCACACCGGGGACTCGATCACCGTGGCGCCCGCCATGACGCTGACCGACCGCGAGTACCAGGTGATGCGGGACGGCGCGATCAAGATCATCCGCGAGGTCGGCGTGGCCGCCGGCGGCTGCAATATCCAGTTCGCGGTGAACCCCGCCACCGGCGAGCAGCTGGTCATCGAGATGAACCCCCGGGTGTCGCGCTCCTCCGCGCTCGCCTCCAAGGCCACCGGCTTCCCCATTGCCCGCATCGGGGCCAAGGTGGCCGTGGGGTACACGCTCGACGAGCTGCCCAACGACATCACCAAGACCACGCCGGCCAGCTTCGAGCCGGTGCTCGACTACGTGGTGGTGAAGATCCCCCGGTTCGCCTTCGAGAAGTTCCCCACCGCCGATCCGCGGCTCGGCACGCAGATGAAGGCCGTGGGCGAGGCGATGGCCATCGGCCGGACCTTCAAGGAGGCGTTCCAGAAGGGCTTCCGCGCGCTCGAGGCGGACCGCGCGGGCTGGGAGCTGGGGCGCGCGCCCATCGACGACCGCCTCACGGACATCTCCCTCGAGGCGGTGAAGGCCGCGATCCGCACCCCGACGGCGGAGCGCATCTACCAGGTGAAGCGGGCGATGCTCATGGGGGTCTCGCTGGAGGAGATCGCCGACCGGACCGGCATCGACCCCTGGTTCCTGGACCAGATGCTGGAGCTCATCGAGGCCGAGCGCGACTACGTTGAGCGCCGGCCCGAGGGGGCGGCCGAGAAGGATCAGCTCCGCCGGATGAAGCAGTTCGGCTTCTCCGACCGCCAGCTGGCCGACCTGCGCGGGACCAGGGAGGCCGACGTCCGCGACCGGCGGCACGCGCTCGGCATCCGGCCCGCCTTCAAGACGGTCGACACCTGCGCGGGGGAGTTCCCCTCCCAGACGCCCTATCTCTACTCCTGCTACGACGAGGAGAACGAGGCCCAGGCCCGGGGCGAGAAGACCGTGATCATCCTGGGCAGCGGCCCCAACCGCATCGGCCAGGGGGTCGAGTTCGACTACTGCTGCGTCCGGGCCACGCTGGCCTTCCGGGAGCTCGGGTACCGCACGGTGATGGTGAACTCCAACCCGGAGACGGTCTCCACCGACTACGACATCTCCGACACGCTGTACTTCGAGCCGCTCACCCTCGAGGACGTGCTGGAGATCGTGCACGTGGAGCGGCCGCTCGGCGTGGTGGTGCAGCTGGGCGGGCAGACCCCGCTCAAGCTGGCCCGCGGGCTCGAGGCGGCCGGCGTGCGGATCCTGGGGACCTCGCCGGAGCACATCGACGCGGCCGAGGACCGGAAACGGTTCGAGGCCCTGGCGCGGGAGCTGGAGGTGACCCAGCCGCCGGCCGGCACCGCGATGTCGCTCGACGAAGCCGTGCGGGTGGCGGACCAGGTGGGGTACCCCTGCCTGGTGCGGCCCTCGTACGTGCTCGGGGGGCGCGGGATGGAGATCGTCTACGACGAGCCGTCGCTGCGGGACTACTTCGGGCGCGCCACGCGGGTCGCGCCGGGCCACCCGGTCCTGATCGACCGCTTCCTCGAGGACGCCTTCGAGGCCGACGTCGACGCCCTGGCCGACGGCCGCCGCTGCGTGATCGGCGGCGTGATGCAGCACATCGAGGACGCCGGCATCCACTCCGGCGACTCGGCCTGCGTGCTGCCGCCGTACCTGATCTCCGAGGCGCAGGTGGAGCAGATGAAGCGCTACACCCGGGCCTTCGCGGAGAAGCTCGGGGTGGTGGGCCTCATCAATGTCCAGTACGCCATCAAGGACGGCGTGGTGTACGTCCTCGAGGTGAACCCGCGGGCCTCACGCACCGTCCCGTTCGTCTCCAAGACCACCGGCGTGCCCTTCGCCAGCCTCGCGGCCGCGGTGATGGCGGGGAAGACGCTGGACGAGCTCAACCTGCAGGACAGCGTGGACCAGCCGTACGTGGCGGTGAAAGAGGCGGTCTTTCCCTTCAACAAGCTGCACGGGGTGGACCTGATCCTCGGCCCCGAGATGCGCTCCACCGGCGAGGTGATGGGGATCGCGGAGTCCTTCGGGATGGCCTACGCCAAGTCCCAGCACGCGGCGGACGGGCCCCTGCCGCTGGAGGGCGGGGTCTTCGTCACGGTGAACGACCACGACAAGGTGACGGTCGTGCCGATCGCCCGGCGGCTGCACGAGCTCGGCTTCCGCATCTACGCCACCGACGGGACCGCCCGCCACCTGCGGGTCCGCGGGATCCCCGCGGAGCGGGTGCTCAAGGTGTACGAGGGGCGGCCCAACGCCATCGACCTGCTGGTCTCCGGCCAGATCCGCTTGCTCATCAACACCCCGCTCGGCAAGCTGACCCAGCAGGATGACTACACCATCCGGGCGGCGGCGCTGGCACACCGGGTGCCCTACACCACCACCATGTCGGCCGCCTCGGCGGCGTGCGACGCGATCATCGCGCTGCGGAGCCGGGAGCGGACCGTCTGTTCGCTGCAGGAGTGGCACGAGATCGCCCGGAAGTCCCGCGAGCCGGCATGACCTCCGCGCGCGACCCCGGCTTCATCGCCGCCCTCCGCCAGCGGGTGGGGGGCGAGGTCCGGGAGGGGGAGGGGCTCGCCCGCTACTCGACCTACCGTATCGGCGGACCGGCCACGGTCCTGCTGCCCCGGAGGCCCGAGGACGTCGGGGCCGCGCTGCAGTGCGCCGCGTCGCACGGCGTCCCCTGGTTCGCCCTGGGTCTCGGTTCCAACCTGCTTCTCCCCGACGAAGGCCTGCACGCGCTGGTGATCCGCCTCGGCAAGGGCCTCGACGGCCTGGAGCCGCTGGGCAGCGGGCGGTGGCGTGCCGGGGCGGGCCTGCCGCAGCCGCTGGCCGCGCGGAAGACCGCCGAGGCCGGCTTCGCGGGGCTGCACCGCTTCGTGGGCGTCCCGGGGACGGTGGGCGGTGGGGTCTACATGAACGCGGGGTGTCACGGCGGGGAGTGGGCGGAGGTCGTGGAATCGGTGCTGGCGGTCGACGCGGCA
>JBGAPX010000116.1:0-11435 GCA_044221045.1 Gemmatimonadales bacterium | reverse complement strand
CCTGCGCGGGCTCTCGCCGGGCGACACGGTCGTGGCCTCCGCCACCTTCCTGCTCGACGCGGAGTCGAACCTCGGCACCCTGCTCGGCGGCATGGGCGACATGCCGGGCATGGACCTGACGGCACCGGGCGCCCCGCCGGCGGCGGCGCCAGCGGCCCCGGAGCACCAGGGGATGCCGGGCATGGACATGCCGACGGCCCCGGCCCACCCCAAGGGCCAGGGGGACTGACGCCATGCTCGAACGCCTCATCGACTGGTCCACGCGCCACCGGGCGCTGGTGCTGATGGGTACGCTGTGCGCGCTCGCCGGGGGCGCCTGGGCGGTGCGGCACACGCCACTGGAGGCGCTGCCGGACCTGAGTGACGTGCAGGTGATCGTGCAGGCGGAGTACGGGGAGCAGGCCCCGCGCATCGTGGAGGACCAGGTCACCTACCCGATCGCGGCCGAGATGCTCAAGGTCCCGGGCGCGCGGACGGTGCGCGGCTATTCGTTCTTCGGCGTGTCGTTCGTGTACGTGATCTTCGCCGACGGCACCGACCTGTACTGGGCCCGCAGCCGGGTCCTCGAGTACCTGAACGGGATCAAGGGCAAGCTGCCGGCGCCCGTGACCCCAACCCTCGGGCCGGACGCCACCGGGCTTGGCTGGGTCTACCAGTACGCCATCGAGGACACCACGGGGCGGCTGGACCTCGCGGCGCTCCGCGGGCTGCAGGACTGGTACCTCCGCTACGCCCTCACGGCGGTGCCGGGGGTGGCGGAGGTGGCGTCACTGGGCGGGTTCGAGAAGCAGTACCAGGTGGACCTGGACCCGGCCCGGCTGCAGGCGTACGGCATTCCCATCACCCGGGTGATGGCGGCGCTGCAGAACGCCAACTCCGACGTGGGCGCCATGGTGGTGGAGCTCTCCGAGCGGGAGCACATGGTGCGCGGGCTCGGCTACCTCAAGTCGATCGCCGACATCGAGGAGGTCGTGGTCGGCGCCACGGCGAGCGGGGTCCCGGTGCGGGTCGCGGAGCTGGGCCGGGTGACGGTGGGGCCGGCCGCCCGGCGGGGCATCGCCGACCTCGACGGCCGGGGCGACGCCGTGGGCGGCATCGTGGTCATGCGCTTCGGCGAGAACGCGCTGGCCACCATCGACGCCGTCAAGCGGCGGCTGGCGGAGGTGAGCGCCGGCCTGCCCGAGGGGGTGGTGGTCCGCCCGGTGTACGACCGCAGCGGCCTGATTCGCGACGCCATCGCCACCCTGCGGGGGACGCTGCTCGAGGAGAGCGTGATCGTCGCGCTGGTGTGCCTGGTGTTCCTGCTGCACGCCCGCTCGGCGCTGGTGGCGGTGCTCACGCTGCCGGTGGGCATCCTGCTCGCGTTCGTGCTGATGCGGGCGGTGGGAGTGAGCGCCGACATCATGTCGCTGGGCGGCATCGCGATCGCCATCGGCGCCATGATCGACGCCGCCATCGTGATGATCGAGAACCTGCACAAGCACCTCGAGCGGCACGCGGCGGAGTCGCCGGGCGTGCCCCTCGAGGGCGAGGCGCGCCGGGCCCTCGTGAGCCGGGCCGCCCGGGAGGTGGGGCCGGCGCTGTTCTTCTCCCTGCTCATCATCACCGTCTCCTTCCTGCCGGTATTCGCGCTCGAGGGGCAGGAAGGGCGGCTGTTCAAGCCGCTCGCCTTCACCAAGACCTTCGCCATGGCGGCGGCCAGCCTGCTCTCGGTGACCCTCGTGCCGGTGGCGATGGGGCTGTTCATCCGGGGCCGGATCGTGCCCGAGCGGGCCAACCCGGTCAACCGGCTCCTGGCGTGGCTCTACCGGCCGGTGATCGGCGTGGTGCTGCGCCACCGCTGGCCCACGCTCGCGGTGGCGCTCGCGGCGCTGATCGTGACCTGGGTGCCCTGGACCCGGATCGGCGGGGAGTTCATGCCGCCGCTCGACGAGGGGACCATCCTCTTCATGCCGACCACGCTGCCGGGCGCGAGCGTGGCCCGCGCCCGCGAGATCCTGCGGATCCAGGACGGCGCCCTGCGGGGCATCCCCGAGGTGGCCTCGGTGTGGGGCAAGGCGGGCCGGGCGGAGACCGCCACCGACCCGGCCGGCCTCGACATGTTCGAGACCACCATCACCCTCAAGCCGCGGTCCGAGTGGCGCCCCGGGATGACCACCGACCGGCTGATCGCGCTCATGGACAGCGCGGTCCGCCTGCCGGGGGTCACCAATGCCTGGACGATGCCCATCAAGGGCCGCATCGACATGCTCGCCACCGGGATCCGCACGCCCGTCGGGGTGAAGATCTTCGGTCCCGACCTCGGCGTCCTGGAGCGGCTCGGCCGCGAGGTGGAGGCGGCGCTCAAGATGGTCCCCGGCACCCGCAGCGCCTTCGCCGAGCGGGCGGAGTCCGGGTACTACCTCGACATCGCGATCGACCGCGCCGCGGCGGCGCGGCACGGGCTCAACGTCGGCGACGTCCAGACGGTGATTGCCACCGCGATCGGGGGCATGACGATCACCCAGACGGTCGAGGGGCGGGAGCGCTACGGGGTGCGCATCCGCTACCCGCACGAGCTGCGCGACAATCCCGATCGCCTGCTCGACGTGCTGATCCCCGCGGCCCACGGCGCGCCGGGCGCCGGCGATGCCGCCGGCGGCATGGGCATGACCGCCGCGGCGCCCGCGACCGCCGGCGCGAGCTACGTGCCCCTGGGACAGGTGGCGACGATCCGGCAGGTGGCGGGCCCGATGGTGGTGCGCACCGAGGGGGCCATGCCCACCGCGTGGGTGTACGTGGACGTGGCCGGGCGCGACATCGGCGGCTACGTGGCCGAAGCCCAGCGGATGGTGCGCGGGATGGTGACCCTGCCGCCGGGATACTCGATGAGCTGGAGCGGCCAGTACGAGTACATGCAGCGGGCCGCGGCGCGGCTCCGGGTCGTGGTGCCGACCACCCTCGCGATCATCTTCCTCCTGCTCTACCTCAATTTCGGTCGCGTCGGCCCCGCGACGCTGGTGATGCTCTCCCTGCCCTTCGCGCTGGTGGGCGGGGTGTGGCTCCTCTACCTGCTCCACTTCAACTGGTCGGTGGCGGTGGCGGTGGGATGCATCGCCCTGGCGGGCGTGGCGGCAGAAACGGGCGTGGTGATGCTGCTCTACCTGGACCAGGCGTGGGCGGCGCGGCACGGGCCGGACGCCACCCTTGCCGACCTGCACGCGGCGATTGTCGAGGGCGCGGTGGAGCGGGTGCGCCCCAAGATGATGACCGTCACGGCCATCATGGCCGGCCTGCTGCCGATCCTGTGGGGCCACGGGGTCGGCGGCAGCGTCATGCAGCGGATCGCGGCGCCGATGGTGGGCGGGATGCTGAGCTCGACGGTGCTGACCCTGGTGGTGATCCCTGCGGCGTACTCGGTGTGGCAGGAGGCGGCGCTGGCGCGGGAGCGGCGGCGGCGGGCGGCGGTGGTGCCGGCGCCGCGCTGAGGCGGCGGTCACCCGAAGGGCGCGCCCGCGCGGCGGGCGGCGCGGTCCTACCAGCGCGCGGGGGTGCCCCGCACGTCCACGTGCACGAACGGCCCGTGCGCGGCGGTGGCGCGATACACCCCGATGCCGCCGGTCACGGTGGGGTGCGCCTGCTCCACCCGGTCGGCCAGGCCGGCCAGCCAGCGGGCATCGCGCACCGTGACCCGGCCGTCGCCGTCGAGGTCGTCCATCTGCCCGTTGCCGTCGGCATCCACGTAGATGTCGGCGGCATCGCCGTACATGTGGCGGCTGTCGCGCGCCCGGCCGCCGCGCGGCCCCACGCCGAGGGCATTGTACTGCGGGGTGCGGAAGCCCGACATCACCCGCAGCGCGGAGGGCCGGCCCAGCGCCTCCAGCTCGGCGGCGATCAGCTCCAGCTTGTCGAGCAGCGGCAGGCGGATCACCAGCACCTTGGGCCAGACCTGCGCCTGGTCGTGGGTGAGGAAGTCACGCACCCGGAAGCTCACCGACAGCGGCTGGTCCTGGTTCTCGGGCGTGACTTCGAGGAATCCTTCCGGCAGCGGATAGCGGCTCGCGGCGCGTCCCGCCCGTTCCCCGGGCCAGTAGCCCACCCGGTAGCCGTTCCACAGGGCCCCCCGCTTGGCGCGGAGCGGCACCAGGGCCAGGGCGCTGATCGCGCCGCCGTCCGGCGCGGAGAGCCCGGTGGGGTGGAGGCCAGGCTGCCCCGCGGCGAGCGCGGGCACCAGCGCGGCGAGCGGGGAGACGCGGGCGCTGTCGGCCGTGACGCTTACCGCGCGGAGCCGGCCGCTCAGTCCGAGGTAGGGGCGCACGGTGGCGGCGAGCGTGTCGCCGTCCGGGCCCGGCGCCACGACGCCGGCCGCAGGCGCAATGGGCGCGGCCATGGCGAGCACCCCCGCGAGCATCCCGGCGCCCAGCGCCGCGATGCCCGCCAGGCCCGCCAACTTCCGCACCAGCCCGCCCACGTGGGTCATGCTCCAGAGTCTCGGCGTCGAGGGGCGCGGAAGTTAGCCCCGGGGGCCGGGGGCGGGAAACCCCGCAGCCCCGGTCAGGTTCCCGGGTCGGCCACGGGCCGCACCGGCGCAGGCCGCGCCGCCCGGTAGGGGAAGCCCTTCCGGAGCAGCTGGTCGAGCGTCTTGTCGTGGCCGTAGATGTCCGGATAGAAGAAGACGTCGCCGTTGCCGCGCGCCACGGCCGTGGCGTAGGTGATGTGCACCGGGATCCGCTGCCGGAACCGGACCGTGGTCGGCGCTTCCGCCCGCATGGCGGTGCGGATGGCCTCGTCGGTCCACTCCGGCTGGTCGCGGAGCAGGAACTGGGCGAGGGCAAAGGGGTCGCCGAGCCGGATGCAGCCGTGGCTCGCGTCGCGCCGGGTGCGCTCGAAGAGGGACTTCGAGGGCGTGTCGTGCAGGTAGACCTGGTAGTCGTTGGGCATGATGAACTTGACCGTGCCCAGCGCGTTGTGGGGGCCGGGCGTCTGCCGCACCCGCACGCCCTGCCCGATGCGCGCGATGTTCTCCAGCCACGGCGCGATCGGCTCCCCCTGCTCCACCAGCTCGTAGCGGTTGCGGGTGAGGAAGCCCGGGTCCTTGAGCGCGGCCGGCTTGATCTCGTTGTTGGCGATCGTCGGCGTCACGTCCCAGTAGGGCGAGAAGATCAGGTACTCGAGGTCCGCGGAGAACACCGGGGTCTCGGTCTTGAAGGCGGTGCCGACGACGACGTTCATGGCGAGCATCGTGGATTCGTCGAGGTCCAGGGTCCGGAAGGCGTAGAGCCGGAAGGCCGGGATGTTGACGATGATGGGCGGCGCGGTGAAGCGGCGCGGCATCCAGCGCCAGCGCTCCAGCGACAGCTCCATCTGCCGGATGCGCTGCGCGAACGGCTGCTGCATGCGGCCCCGGGTGGAGTCGCCGATGACCCCGTCGGGAAAGAACCCCTGCCGCATCTGGAACCGCTTCACCGCCTCCACGACCGGCCCGGCGTAGAGCGTGTCGAGGATCGGGACGGCGCTGCTGTCGCGGTAGTCGCCGAGCAGCCGCAGGAGCCGCCGCAGGGTGGGCGTCCCGGCGTAGGGTTCCCCGGGCCGGAGCCGCCGGGGCATCGGCGGCAGCACCACCAGCGCGCTGTCCCGGGCGAGCTCGCGGTAGCGCACCAGCGACGCCATCAGCAGCCAATAGTGAATGAACGGCGGTTCCAGCGCCCGCAGCACGTTGTCCGGCGCGGCGGTCCCGGCCAGGGCCACCAGCGTGGTGGTGACGTCGAAGGAATCCGGCGGTACGGTGTAGGTGGCGTGCACGGCCTCCGGCCGCACCCGCCCGCGCCGGAGGGCCAGCGCGAAGCGCGCCGCGGCCACGGAGAGCGCCACCTCCACCCGCGCGGCCTGGATGCTGTCGCCGCGAACGCCCCGCGCCAGCTGGGTCTCGAGCCAGGGCGCGTCGAAGTCGAGCGGATCGAGGCCGCGGTTGCCCGCCTCGTCGAGCAGCCGAAGCAGCGCCCGCGCCGGCAGGCCCAGTGAGTCGCCCTCGAGCCAGAGGGGGGCCCAGCCCCGCGCCGCGTACAGTCGGCCCAGGTCCGGCGCCACGTCGGAGAGGTCGGGCCACCGCAGGTCGGGGTGCCGCCCCTCGGTCACCAGTCGCTGCAGGACCTCCTGCGCCGGGGGCAGGGCGGCGAGGTCGCCCCCCGGCATCAGTGCCAGGAGGAGCAGCAGTCGGGCAGCGGCGAGGGGGGCGCGCATGGCGGGCCATAATCTACGCCGTCGCCGCAAAGCGGAAGGGGCATATTGGCTTTTGCGGGACGGGGGGCGATACTCCCCATCATGACTCATGCCCTGACCCTTCCGCCCATCATCCAGGGCGGGATGGGCGTCGGTGTCTCGAACTGGCGGCTCGCCCGCGCGGTCGCGCTGTGCGGCCAGCTGGGCGTCGTCTCCGGCACCGCCCTCGATTCCGTGCTCGTGCGCCGCCTGCAGGACGGCGACCTCGGCGGCCACATCCGCCGCGCCATGGAGCGCTTCCCGCTCCGGCAGGCCGCGGAAGACGCGCTCCGGCGCTACTTCCGGCCCGAGGGCCGCCCCGCCGACGAGCCCTACGCCGCGCTGCCGATGTACCGCCAGGGCGCCAGCCCCGAGCGGGAGCGGCTGACCATGCTCGCCTCGTTCGTGGAGGTCTTCCTGGCCAAGGAGGGCCACGACCGCCCCGTCGGGATCAATCTCCTGACCAAGATCCAGCTCCCCACCCTGGCGTCGCTCTACGGCGCCATGCTGGCCGGGGTCGACGTGGTGCTGATGGGCGCCGGCATCCCGAAGGAAGTGCCCGCCGCCCTCGACGCGCTGGCGCTGCACCAGCCCGCGGCCATGCGGCTCGAAGTCGAGGGCCTCTCGCCCGAGACCCCCGTGCGGATGCGCCTCCAGCCGGCCGATCACTTCCCCGAGCCCCCGGCGCCACTCACCCGCCCCGTGTTCCTGCCGATCATCGCGAGCAACTCGCTGGCGACCATGCTCAGCCGGAAGGCGAGCGGGCGCGTCGACGGCTTCATCATCGAGGGCCCCACCGCCGGCGGCCACAACGCGCCCCCCCGCGGCGAGCCCCGCTTCAACGCGCTCGGCGAGCCGATCTACGGCGAACGCGACGTCGTGGACCTGGTCAAGATGCAGGAGCTCGGCCTGCCCTTCTGGCTGGCCGGCGGCGCCGGGCGCCCCGGGCGCCTCCGGGAGGCGCGGGAGGCGGGCGCCGCCGGGATCCAGGTGGGCACGCTGTTCGCCTTCTGCGACGAGTCGGGCCTCACCCCCGAGCTCAAGGCCTCGGTGCTGAGTCACGTGGCGCGCGGGGAGGTGGCGGTGTTCACCGATCCGGTGGCCTCGCCCACCGGTTTCCCGTTCAAGGTGGTGCAGTGGGACGAGGATCCCGCCCGCCGCGTGGAGCGCGCCCGGGTCTGCGACCTGGGCTACCTGCGCACCGCCTACCAGCGCGCCGACGGCCGGCTCGATTACCGCTGCGCCAGCGAGCCGGTGGCGACCTACCTCAAGAAGGGCGGCGAGGAATCCGAGACCGACGGCCGCAAGTGCCTCTGCAACGGCCTCATGGCGAGCATCGGCATGGGTCAGGTGCGGAAGGACGCGACCGTCGAACTGCCGCTGGTGACGAGCGGGGACGACCTCGTGCTGCTGGGGGAACTGCTGCAGGGCCGGTCCAGCTACAGCGCTGCCGAGGCCATCGCGTGGCTGCAGAGCGAGGTCCCCGCTCCCACGACGTAGCGCGCGGGCCGCACCGCGACCGGCCAGCGCAACGGGCGGGCTCCCTCGAGGGAGCCCGCCCGTTCTCGTACCGCGCGGCGGGGCCGGCTAGAGTGCGGCCGGCACCGTGGGCGTCACCGCCGCCTCATCGCGCTCGCCGGTGCGGATGCGGTGCACCTGCTCCACGTCGAGCACGAACACCTTGCCGTCGCCGACCTCGCCGGTGTGCGCCGCCTTGAGGATGGCCTGGACCGTCACGTCCACAAAGCCGTCCGACACCCCGATCTCGAGCCGGACCTTCTCCTGCAGTCCCATCTTGACGGTCGTGCCGCGGTAGTTCTCCACCCGCTCCGTTTCCCCGCCGTGACCCATCACGCGGGAGGCGGTCAATCCGCGGACTTCGGCACGGTAGAGTGCCTCGAGGACCTCGTTGAGCTTGTCGGGCCGGATCGTGGCGATGATGAGCTTCATCGGTCAGGCTCCTCGGGTCAGCGGGCGGCGGGCTGGGGCAGCCCGGTGGTGAGGGACTGGGGCTCCGGCAGGTCGGCAGGCAGGACCAGGATCGAGCCCTCGCCGCTGCTGTAGGCCTCCTCGCCGTGCTGGGAGACGTCCATGCCGAGCCCCTCGGTGCGGGCGTCGGGACGGAGCACCATCACCAGGCCCAGCGCCTTGAGGATCAGGAGCGTCATGACGCCGGCGTAGACCACGGAGACCCCGGCGCCGAGCGCCTGCAGGCCAAGCTGCGACGCGTTGCCGGCGAGGAGGCCGTCGTTCCCGGCGGGGTTCCACGCCTTGGAGGCGAAGACGCCGGTGAGCAGGGCGCCGGTGAGGCCGCCCATGCCGTGGCCGGCGAAGACGTCGAGCGAGTCATCCAGCCGGGTCCGGGCCCGGAGGACGATGGCGAAGTAGCTCGGCAGCGCCGCGATGGCGCCGAGCGCCAGCGCGCCGACCGGGCTCACGAAGCCCGCCGCCGGGGTGATGGCCACCAGGCCTACCACGATGCCGGTGGCGCCCCCGACCGCGGTGACGTGACCGGTGCGGGAATAGTCGAGCAGGGCCCACACGCAGAGCGTGGCCATCGGGGCCAGGAAGGTGTTGGTGAAGGCCAGCGCCGCGAGCTCGCCGGAGGCGAGGGCGCTGCCGCCATTGAACCCGAACCACCCGAACCAGAGCAACCCGGCCCCGAGCAGGACGAAGGGCACGTTGTGGGGGAGGATCGCCTGGCGCCCGAAGTCCTTGCGGCCGCCGAGCACCATCGCCGCCACCAGCGCGGAGACGCCGGCGTTGATGTGCACCACGGTGCCGCCGGCGAAGTCGAGCACGCCCTTGGTCATGAGCCAGCCGCCGCCCCAGACCCAGTGCGCCACCGGGGCGTACACCAGCAGGGTCCACAGCAGGATGAACGCGACGTACGGCCCGAACCGCATCCGCTCCACCACGGCGCCGGAGATCAGGGCTGCGGTGATGATCGCGAAGGTGCCCTGGTAGGCCATGAAGAGCAGGTGCGGGATGGTCCCCTTGGGCTCGACGCCCACCCCGGCCAGCAGTGCGTTCCCCAGCCCGCCCAGCAGGGCGCCCCCCTCCGCGAAGGCGAGGCTGTAGGCCACCAGGGCCCAAAGGACGCCCACGGCCCCGAGCGCCACGAAACTCATCATCATGGTATTCAGGGAGTTCTTGGACCGGACCAGGCCCCCGTAGAAGAAGGCGAGCGCGGGGGTCATGAGCAGGACCAGGGCCGTGGCCACCAGCATCCAGGCGGTATCCGCCGCGGAGATGGCAGGGACGGCATCCTGCAGGAAGGGAAGCAGCGCGGGCAGGGTCACCGGGGTCATCCTCACGGGAATGGCGGCGGGAGACAGGAACGTCTGGCGGCCGGATCATACGGCCATGGCCGGCACGGCGCAAGTGGCCGCACTACAAAAATGGTGAAATCAGCAGGTTTGAGCAGGCAAGCATGCTGAAATCACCGTTGCTATCGGCCAAACGCCAGCAAAAAAAGCCAATCGTGCGTGATTTTGATGTCGACATCGTCGCGGCAGTATCTCGTCGCCCTCAACATCGCCGCTGGCTGGCCCCCTCTCGGTCATGGCCGAATTGGATGAATAGGGGTAGGTTGCAGCAGCCCCCCGAAGTCATTCCCCGGCCCTTCCCCGCCGAGACGTCATGACCCGCGCCCTGCTGGTGCACCCCCAGTTCCGTTCGGCCTCCTTCTGGAACTATCGCGACACCTGCGAACTGATGGATGCCAAGTACCCGGCTGCGCCGCTCGGCCTGTGTACGGTGGCGGCCATGCTGCCCGGGGACTGGGAACTGCGGCTGGTGGACCGGAACGTCGACACCCTCGCCGACCGCGACCTCGACTGGGCCGACATCGTCCTGACGGGCGGGATGCTGCCGCAGCAGCTGGACTGCCTCGAGGTCATCCGGAGCGCGCGCGCCCGCGGCAAGAAGGTGATCGTGGGCGGCCCCGACCCGACGTCGAGCCCGCGGGTGTACGCCGAGGCCGACCACCTGATCCTGGGCGAGGCCGAGGTCACCCTGCCGCCCTTCCTGGCTGACCTGCAGGCCGGGAGCCCGCAGCACACCTACGAGTCGCCGGAGAAGGCGGACGTCAGCCGCTCGCCCACGCCGCGCTTCGACCTGCTGCGCTTCGACCGGTACAACCACATTGGGGTGCAGTGGTGCCGCGGCTGCCCCTTCAACTGCGAGTTCTGCGATATCATCGAGCTGTTCGGCCGCGTGCCCCGCGCCAAGGGCACCGAGCAGATGCTCAAGGAGCTGCAGACCCTCTACGACCTCGGCTACCGGGGCCACGTGGACCTCGTGGACGACAACTTCATCGGCAACAAGAAGCTGGTGAAGCAGTTCCTGCCCCACCTCAAGACCTGGCTGGAGCAGCGGAACTGGCCCTTCGAATTCACCACCGAGGCCTCGATCAACCTCGCTGATGACGAAGAGCTCATGCGCCTGATGCGCGAGGTCGGGTTCTTCGCGGTCTTCGTGGGGATCGAGAGCCCGGACGAGGACACCCTCAAGGCGATGCAGAAGAAGCAGAACACGCGCCGCTCCATCGCCGAGAGCGTCGAGAAGATGTACCACGCCGGCTTCTTCGTGAACGCCGGCTTCATCCTGGGCTTCGACACCGAGGGCGCCGGGGTGGCCCGCGGCATCATCGGCTGCGTGGAGGACACGGCGATCCCGGCGGCCATGGTGGGGCTGCTGTACGCGCTCCCGAACACCCAGCTGACCCGCCGGCTGGCCAAGGAAGGCCGGCTGCACGCCGACGCCGACCTGCAGCCGGATGGCGTGGGCGACCAGTGCACCGCGGGCATCAACTTCGACCCGCTGCGCCCCAAGCTCGACATCCTGCGGGACTACCTCACCGTGATCGAGACGGTGTACCGCGCGGACCGCTACTTCGGCCGGGTGGCCCGGGTGGGCAAGCACCTCGACAGCCGCGGCCGGCGCTACCGGCCCGGGCTCAAGCGGTGGGCCAAGGAGCTCCGCGGCTTTGCCCGCATGGCCGCGAAGATGACCGCCGACTCCCGCGCCCGCGGCCCCTTCTGGAGCACCTTCCTCGGCGGGCTGGTGCGGAACCCCCGCTCCATCCGCTACATCGGGATGATGTGCGGCCTCTACGTGCACTTCGGGCCGTTCTCCGAGTTCGTGGCGAGCCGGATCCGCGAGGCCATCCAGCAGGCCGAGCGGGAGCAGGCGAG
>JBGAPX010000115.1:0-11561 GCA_044221045.1 Gemmatimonadales bacterium | reverse complement strand
CGCCGCTCGCGGATGCCGGTCCGCTCCACGATCCACTGGTCGGAGGTCTCCAGCCGGGCGGCGAAGTCCTGGTTGGTCACGACCTGCGCGGGGAGGTAGACGCCGAGACCGGCGAGATGCGCGAAGGGTCGCTGCATCAGGGGCGGAGCTCCGCCTCGCGCCGCGCGAACTTGGCCCCGATGTGCGCGCTCAGGTCGTGCGCGACGGCCTGCGTGGCCACCCGGATGGCGTTCTTGAACGCGTTGGGCGAGGATGAGCCGTGACAGATGATGCTCACGCCCCTGACCCCGAGCAGCGGCGCGCCGCCGTACTCGCTGTAGTCCAGGTGGCGGAAGACCCCGCGGATCTCCGGCTGCTGCAGCACCGTCGGCGATTCCTTCTTGACCAGCTTGACGATCAGCTTGGCCACCGACTCGTAGAACTTGAGCACGATGTTGCCGACGAAGCCGTCACACACCACGATGTCGAGCATTCCCACCGCGTGGTGGCCGGCCACGATGTCGCGCCCCTCGATATTGCCGACATAGGTGATGCCGGCGGCCTGCTTGAGGAGCTGGTGCGCCTCCTTGGCCGCGGCGTTCCCCTTCTCGTCCTCCTCGCCCACGTTGAGGAGCCCGACCTTGGGGTTGGGGCGGCCGAGGACGTCCTGCATGTAGATGGTGCCCAGCCAGGCGAAGCCCACCAGCTCGCGCGGGGAGCAGTCGATGGTGGCGCCGGCGTCGAGGAGGAGGACCGGGTCGTCGGTGCTGGGGATCAGCGAGGCCACGGTGGCCCGCTCCACGCCCTCATGGAGCCCGAGCAGCATGGTGGAGCCGACCAGCACGGCGCCGGTGTTGCCCGCGGACACGAAGGCGTCCGAGGCCCCGGCCTTCTGGAGCCCGAGGCCGATGGCCAGGCTCGAGTTGGGCTTCTTGCGGACGGCGGCGAGCGGCTTCTCGTCCATGCCGATGACATCGGGCGCGTCGTGCAGCTCGATCCGCGACCGGTCCACGCCGGGGTGCCGGGCCAGCTCGGCCTCGATCGCCGCGCGCCGCCCGACCAGCTGGATCACGAACCCCGGGGGCAGCTCGGTCAGGGCCTGTACCGCACCCTCGACCTCCGCCTGCGGGGCGTTGTCCCCGCCCATGGCGTCGAGAGCGATCCGGATCACCGTCAGGCGTCCTCGACCTCAATCATCTTCTTGCCCCGGTAGTAGCCGCAGGTCGGGCAGACCCGGTGCGACAGCTTCGGGGAGGTGCAGCGCGGACACGGCTGGGTGGCCATGGAGGCCGCCTTGTGGTGCCCCCGCCGGAGCCGCTTGCGGGACTTGGAGAGTTTGCGCTTGGGGACAGCCATCGTGAAGCCTCAGCGAGAAGGGGCCGCGCAGCCGCACGGCCCGGTGTTGAGATCCGTCCCGCAGCGGGGACAGAGGCCGGCGCAATCCTCGCGGCAGAGCGGGAAGGCCGAGGCCGCCAGGGCCACTTCCTCACGCACCGCCGGCCGGAGGTCGATCCGGGTGACGGGCGCCTCCACCGGGTACACGGCCGGGTCATCGGCGGCATCCGGGTCAGCGCTGAACAGCACCTCGATGTCCTGCTCGAGGGGATACACCACGTCGGCGAGGCAGCGCCGGCAGGCCCCGCGGAGCCGCCCGGCGACGTGCGCGCGCCAGAAAAATTCCTCGGTGCCGGTCTCGGTCAGGCTGCCCGACACGTCGACCGGGCCGTCCAGCTCGAGCCCGAGGCCCGCGAACACCGGATCGTCAGCGGCGAGCTGGCCCCGCGTTTCGACCGGGCCCTCGTGCAATTGCCGAGCGTCCACCAGAAGCATAGCCCGAAAACCTAACCGGGACAACGACTTGGGTCAAGGTCAGGGCCGGCTGGCAGGCGACCCGCCCCCGTGGTGCCCGGCTCAGCCCCAGAGCCCGGCGATCTCGCTCTCGGTGAAGAAGAAGGCCACCTCGCGCAGCCCATTTTCCGGGCTGTCCGAGCCGTGGACGGCGTTCTTCCCCTTCGACTCGGCGTACAGCTTTCGAATCGTGCCCGCCTCGGCCTCGGCCGGGTCGGTGGCACCCAGGATCTTCCGGAAATGGGCCACCGCGTCCTCCCGCTCGAGCGCCATCGGCAGCACGGGGCCGGAGGTCATGAACCACACCAGGTCCTTGTAGAACGGCCGGTCCTTGTGGACCTCGTAGAACTTGGCCGCCTGGGCCTCCGACAGCCGAGTCAGCCGAGCCGCCCGGATGGTGAAGCCTTCCTTCTGGATGTGGGCGATGATCTGCCCCGCCTTGCCGCTGGCAATCGCGTCGGGCTTGAGCATGCCCAGCGTGAGGATCTTGGCCACGTCGAGTCGTCCGTGATTCAGGTTTGAGGAGGTACCGCGCCCCGCCCCGGGGCGCGGCGGCTACTTGAGCCGGGCCCGCACCAGCTCCACTACGTCGGCCGGCCGGCGCATGACCGCGATCTTCGCCGCCTCGAAGGCCGCGATCTTCTCCGCGGCAGTGCCGGAGGACCCGGAAATGATCGCTCCGGCATGCCCCATCCGCCGGCCCGGCGGCGCGGTCTGCCCGGCGATGAAGCCCACGACCGGCTTGGTCACGTGCTCCCGCACGAAGGCGGCGGCATTCTGCTCGTCGGTCCCGCCGATCTCGCCCATCATGACGATGAGGTCGGTGCCCGGATCGTCCTGGAACGCCCGCAGGCAGTCGATGAACGAGGTACCGTTGAGCGGGTCGCCCCCGATCCCGACGCAGGTGCTCTGCCCGATCCGGTGCCGGGTGAGGTGATTCACCACCTCGTAGGTAAGGGTGCCCGAGCGGGACACCAGGCCCACCCGGCCGGGCAGGCAGATGTTCCCCGGGATGATCCCCACCTTGGACGCGCCGGGGGTGATGAGCCCCGGGCAATTGGGACCGAGCAGGCGGGCGCCGCGCTCCCGCACGTAGGGGAGCACCCGGGTCATGTCCATGACCGGGACGCCCTCCGTGATGCAGACGATCAGCCCGAGCCCGGCATCCGCGGCCTCGAAGATCGCGCCGGCGGCGCCGGCGGGCGGCACGTAGATCACCGAGGTATTGGCCCCCGTGGCCTGCACCGCCTCCTCGACCGTATTGAACACCGGCACCTTGCCCTCGAACAGCTGCCCGCCCTTGCCGGGCGTGACCCCGGCGACGACCTGGGTGCCGTACTCGATCATCTGCCGGGTATGGAAGGAGCCGTCACGCCCGGTGATGCCCTGCACCACCAGCCGGGTGCCCTTGTCGATGAAGATGCTCATGCGGCCCCCCGGACCAGCGCGACGACCTTCTGCACCGCCTCGTCCATGTCGGAGAGGGCGGTCATGCCGATGCCCTGCAGGATCTTCACGGCTTCCGCCTCATTGGTGCCGGTCAGGCGCACCACGATCGGCACCTTGACGGGGAACTGGGACAGCGCGGTCTTGATGCCGTTCGCGACGTCGTCGGTGCGGGTGATGCCCCCGAAGATGTTGAACAGGATCGCCTTGACGTTGGCATCGCTGGTGATGATGCGGAGGGCGTTGACCACCTTGTCGGGGTTCGAGCTGCCCCCGATGTCCAGGAAGTTCGCCGGCTCGCCACCGTAGAACTTGACCAGGTCCATCGTCGCCATGGCAAGCCCCGCGCCATTGACGACGCAGCCGACGTTGCCCTCGAGCTTGATGAAGGTCAGGTTCGCCCGGCGGGCCTGCACTTCGCTCGGCGCCTCGGCCGACTCGTCCCGCAGGAGCGCGAGGTCCGGCCGCCGGTCGAGTTCATTGTCATCGATGGAGATCTTGGCGTCGAGCGCCACCACCCGGCCGTCCGGCGTGGTCACCAGCGGGTTGATCTCGGCGAGCGAGCAGCCGTTCCCGGTGAACACCTGATAGAGCTGCTCCATGATCCGGGCGGCGGCCCGGGCCTTCGCGATGTCCTGGTACAGGAACAGGGCCAGCTGCAGGGCCTGGTGCGGCAGGAGACCGTAGCGCGGGTCGACCGCAAGCCGGCGGATCTTCTCCGGGGTCTTGGCGGCCACTTCCTCGATGTCGATGCCGCCGGCCGGGCTCACCATGAACACCGGTCGCTGGGTGGCCCGGTCCATGATCAGGCCGACGTACGCCTCGCTGGCGATGTCCGCCGCCGGCACCACCAGCACGCGCTGCACCACGAGACCCTTGATCATCATGCCGAGGATCTTTTCGGCCGCCTCGGCGGCCTCGGCGGCGTTCTTCGCGAGCTTGACCCCACCCGCCTTGCCTCGCCCCCCTGCGTGCACCTGCGCCTTCACCACCACGGTGCCGCCGACCCGCCGGGCGATCGCCTCGGCCTCGCTGGGCGTCGAGGCGACGTCGCCATCGGGCATCGGGATGCCCGCGGCCCGGAACAGGGCACGCCCCTGGTATTCATGGAGATTCACGGTGTCCTCAGACGGCGGAGACGGACGAAGCACCCGGCGCTCTGGCAGCGGGGATGCATGGCGGGGCGGAAGGTAAGGGGTGAGCTAACCGAAAGCAAGATTGACACTTAGGGCGATCGGAGGGTGCGCTTGAGCGCCTCCCATCCGCGGGCGAACCCCTCGAGGTCGCCACGAGTGAGGGCCGCCTCGGCGGCGTCGAGGTGGCGCCGGGCCTCGAGCAGCTGGCTCCCCCTGGCCCCTGCCGAGATGATGGGAGCCGACAGCCCCAGCAGGTTCTGCCAGGCCTCGTCAAAGTCGTGGCCCGCCCCGCGGCGGTCGGGCACGGCCAGGCTCACCCACTTGAGCTGCGGCTCCGCGCCCTCCCGGTGGGCAAACCAGGGCTGGTACGCCCCCAGCCCGACGGCCGTCGGCCAGTAGCGCACCGGCCCCGCCTCGAGCCGCGACCCCTCCTTCTCCACGGAGTCGCGGAGCTGCTGGAAGGTCGGGAACTTGCCCCAGCGCGTCCCGAGCGAGGCCGGATCCGGCAGGGACACGAGGGTATCCAGCCGGGCCAGCATGAGGTGCTCCCACCCATCGGCCACGTAGGCCTGGACGACGCCGGCGACCTCCCGCGCGCCCGACCGGGCGAACGGCACCACCATGGCGACGCCACTGGTATCGGCCTCCCAGACCCCCTCCGCCGGTGGCCCGCTCACCCCGACGGTCTCCCCCCGCCCGATCGCTTCACCCAATTCCCAGTGCGGTTGGCCCAGCACCCGCAGCTGGACCTCGAGCAGTTCGGAGGGATACGCCAGGGCCCGGACCACCTCGGGTGGCATGGCGGAGCTGGGCCGGATGAGGCTGTCGGTCAGCGCCTGCCACTCCTTGGCGACCTCCCCCGCCCCGTGCCGGAGGTAGATGTCGGTCGCGCCGGATTCGGCGTTGACCACGGCGACAAACCCGGCGACCAGCGACCCGATCCAGTGGCCGCGCCAGCGCACCCGGGTGGAGCCAGGGAAGGCATCGGAGGCCAGGTATCCGTCGACCAGCCAGACCAGGTCGCCGCCCAGCAACCTCGGGACCGGCGTGCCCCAGACGGCGAAGGGCGCGAGCTGCCCCAGCCGGTCCACCGGGTCGAGGTGCCAGAAGACCCGCTCACCCGCGGGCCCGCGGCCCAGGAGGCTGGCCGACTGGAGCGCCCACGCCAGCGTCAGGCGCCGCAGGCCCTGGCCCACGAGCACTCCAGGCTCGGCGCTGTCGACCACGCTGGTCGGCCCGCGCGGCCAGAGGCCGCGAGGTGGCAGGAGGAGTGACGGCGTGCCGCCGGAGGTCCGCAGGCTGTCCGATTCGTGCACCAGGAGCGGGTGGCCGAGCGGCGATGTCTGGTCATCGAGCAGCACGGACACGACGGCACCGGCCTCGGCGCGATCCCGGACAATGATCCAGGCTGGCCGCTGGTGCTGGGCGAGGGTGACCACGGCCCGATCGGCCGCGACGAGGCGGCCGGAGTCGGCGCTGGTGGCGTCCGCGGCCAGGGTGGCGTGCCAGAGCGCCACCGGTCGCAACGGCGCGATCGGCGCACTCTCGGTGGCCAGCGTGGTGTCACGCAGCGTCGTCATCCCGTACGCGAGCTGGTCCAGGTGACGCCGGACCGTCGGCTCCAGGGCCGCGTCGGGATCCGGGCCCAGGAACGCCGGGATGATATGATGCCCGAGCAGTGACGCGGCGGCGAGCACGGCCCAGACGGAGGCCAGGAGGCGGTGATTGCCCCGCACCGCCCACCACATGGAGATCAGCGCGGCGCCGCAGGCGATCCCCGCCAAGGTCAGCGCGGCACCGGCGCGGAAGGTGAACAGCCCGCCGTGGACCGTCCCGATGATGCCGCCGATCAGCTCATAGGGTTCGAGCAGGTAGCCCCAGGCCAGCGCCAGCGCCAGCAGGACGGCAAGCCCGCCCAGGTGGATCCGGGCCGGCGGCTTGACCGTGAGCCGCCGGTCGGCCCAGGTGATGGCCCGGATCAGGATGTACAGCGTGGTCACCCCGAACAGCGCCAGCAGGGTCAGCAGCACGATATAGCCGTGCAGCTGCCGCCAGACGGGGAGCCGGGTCAGGAAGAAGCCGATGTCCCGCGCCAGCAGCGGGTCGCTCTCGCCGTAGTGGAGCCCGCTCCACCCTACCATGAGCGTCGGGGTCCAGCCTCCGGCCCCGCGACCCGCCACGAAGCCCAGCACGAGCCCGCACACGATCCCGAGCGCGCCGATGGCGCGGAGATTGACGGCCTCGGAGATCTCGAGATTGCCGAGTCGGCTCCGGACCCTGACGGACCCGATGGCCTTGTAGACGAGGAGGAGGTGCAGCACGAACCAGAGGCAGGCGACGGCAACCCCGGCCGCCTCGAGACCGGAAGACAGCAGGGTCCAGCGAGTGACGAACTCGGCAGCGCCGGGGGAGAGCTGCGCCGCCCACCACCGTTCCGTGACGAGGACGGCGGCCCAGCGCCCCGCGAAGAGCAGGGCGACCACGATGAGGAGGATGACCGCCAGCCGCTGGGCGCGGGGTGACATGAGCGTGAAGCTAACCGACGGCAGGGGGCGGACAAGCGGGCGGCGGGCGCCGCCGGGCGCTCAGCCCTGCCCCGCCGTCGCGAGCCAGCCCTCGACCTCGGACCGGTAGGCCTCAAGGGCGGCCTGGTCGGTGGCCTCGAAGCGCAGCACCAGGATGGGCTGGGTGTTGGAGGCCCGGACAAGCCCCCAGCCCCTGGGGAAAGTCATCCGGACGCCGTCGATGGTGTTCACCGGGTAGCGGGCGGCAAAGTGCCGGGCGGCCCGTGCCACCAGGTCGAACTTGGTTTCCTCGGGGCAGTCCACGCGGATCTCCGGCGTGGCATGAGTGACGGGCAGGTCGGCCAGCAGCGGTGCGAGGCCACCCCGGCCGGCCGCGACGATCTCGAGGAGGCGCGCGGCGGCGAACAGCGCGTCGTCGAAGCCGTACCAGTCGCCCCCGAAGAACATGTGCCCGCTCATCTCCCCGGCGAGGGGGGCGTGCAGCTCCTTCATCCGGGCCTTGATGAGCGAGTGCCCGGTCTTCCACATCTCCGGCCGTGCGCCGGCGGCGGCCAGCGCCTGCGGGAGCACCTCGGAGCACTTCACGTCGAAGATCACCGGCGCCCCCGGCCCGAAGCGGCGCACGGCATCCCGGCCGAAGAGCACGAGCAGCAGGTCCCCGAACACCACGCCGCCGGTCTCATCCACGGCGCCGATCCGGTCCGCGTCGCCGTCGAAGGCGATGCCGAGCTCGGCGCCCGTGCGCCGCACCGCAGCCTGGAGGTCGCGCAGGTTCTCGAGGACGGTGGGATCGGGGTGGTGGTTGGGGAAGCGGCCGTCGGAGTCGCAGAAGAGCGGGATCACCTCCGCGCCGAGCGCCTCGAGGGTGCTCACCGCGATCAGGCTGCCCACCCCGTTGCCGCAATCGACGACGACCCGGACCCGCCGGGCCAGGCGGTGATGCTCGACGATGGCCTGACGGTACCGCCCCAGGATGGACCCGTCGGCGCTCTCGGCGCCGCTGCCGGCCCGCCAGGTCTCCAGGCTCATGACCTCGTGGAGGCGGAGGATGTCCTCGCCGTGCAGCGAATCGCCGGCGAGCACCATCTTGAATCCGTTGAATTCGGGCGGGTTGTGCGACCCGGTGACCTGGAGGCCACCATCGGTTCCGAGCGCATGCACCGCGAAGTACAGGGCGGGAGTCGGGAGCTGGCCCACGTCGATGGCGGTGCCCCCCGTGGCGACGATGCCCTGGCGCACGGCCGCCGCCAGCGCCTCGCCGGAGGGCCGGTTGTCGCGGCCCACGGCGAGCGTCGGGGCGCGGCCGAGGCGCTCCCAGCCCAGGGTGGCGAAGGCCTGGCCGAGGGCGTGCGCGAAGGCCGGGGTGAGTTCGGTGCCGACGACCCCGCGGACGTCGTACTGCCGGAAGACGGACCGCGGGACGTTCAACGGCCGGCCACGATCTGCCCGGCCGTGATGGCCAGTGACTCCGCCGCCGCATTCGCCAGCTGGAGCACCGGCGTCGGGTAGATCCCGAAGACGAGCACCGCGATCACCCCGATGCCCACCGCCAGCTGTGCCGTGCCGGCAAGGCCCCGATCATGATAGACCAGCGGGGCCCGCGACGGCCGCATGTACATGGCCATGATCACCGGCAGGTAGTAGCCCGCGGACACCACGCTCGCGAGCACGAGGAGCACCGCGAGCAGGGCATGCTTGGTGGCCACGATCGACGAGAGGATGTACCACTTCCCGATGAAGCCGATGGTGCCCGGGAAGCCAAGCAGCGACAGCATGCAGACGGCGAGCGCGAAGGCCATCCAGGGCCGGGTCTCGGCCAGGCCGCCGATCTCGGCGAGCGTGACCTCCCGCTCCCCGTCCCGGCCCAGCGCGCCGAGGATCGCGAAGGCGGCGATCGAGGTGACCCCGTAGCCGAGGAGGTAAAACGTCAGGGCCGACACACCGAGGGGGCTGCCGGGCCACAGGGCCGCCAGCAGGTATCCTGCGTGCGCCACCGAGCTGTACGCCAGCATCCGCTTGAGCGACCGCTGCGCCAGCGCCACCAGGTTGCCCAGCAGCATCGTGGCCAGCGCGAGGCCGAAGAGGATCGGCTGCCACACCAGCAGCGAGGCCTGGAAAGAGGTGTAGAGCACCCGCGCCAGGGCGATGAAGCCGGCGGTCTTGACGGCGGTGGCCATGAAGCCGGACACCGGCGTGGGCGCACCGTCGTAGACGTCGGGCGCCCAGGTGTGGAACGGCACGGCCGCCACCTTGAACCCGAACCCGATCACGAGCATCCCGAGGCCGATCCGGCCCATCAGGCCCAGGTTGCCCTGCCCGAACTGGGCCCCGACCTGCACGATGTTCGTGGTCCCGGCGCCGCCGTAGACCAGCGCGATCCCGTACAGCAGGAACCCGGAGGCGAAGGCACCGATCAGGAAATACTTGAGGGCCGCCTCGGCGGAGAACGGACTGCCGCGGTTGAAGCCGGCCAGGACATAGACGGCCACGGACATCGTCTCGAGGCCGAGGAAGAGCACGATCAGGTCCTGGGCGTTCACCATGAACAGCAGGCCGACGACCGCGAGGAGCAGCAGCACGTAGTACTCCGGGGCGACCAGCCGTTCCCGCTCCAGGTATCCGAGCGAAGCCAGCACCGCGCCGGCGGAGACCAGCAGGACCAGGCCCGAGCCGATGTAGCGGAACCCGTCGAGCGCGATCATGCTGCCCAGGCCGGGCTCCTCGGGCGAGTGCGTCGCGAGCCACGCGAGGGCGCCCGCGGCGAGCCCGAGGCTTGCGAGCGCAAGCCAGCCCGCGCGCCGGCTGTCGGCCGGGCCGTCGTGGCGCCAGGCCACCACCAGGAGCACCGCCATGGCGGCGACGCTGAGCGCCACCTCGGGGAGCAGGGCCAGCGCCATCCCGGCGGGGGTGGTCGGATCGATCGGCATGGTCACGGGCGCTCCGGCGCGGAGCGGTTGAGGGCGGTCGCCGGGCCGCGTTCAAGCCCGGGCTGCACCAGCTGCACGTAGCGGCGGGCCGCGGCGTCCATCCGGTCGAGCACGGGTCGCGGGTAGAGCCCCATCCAGACCATGCCGACGATGAGCGGCAGCATCACGACCAGTTCCCGGAGGCTGAGGTCGTGGAGGTGGCTGTTCTCCACCTTGTCGAGGCGGTTGAAGAGGATCCGCTGCAGCGCCCAGAGCAGGTAGGCGGCGGCGAAGATCACCCCGGTGGTGGCGATACCGGTGGCCCAGGGGAACCGGCCGAAGCTGCCGAGCAGCACCAGGAATTCCCCCACGAAGCCGTTGAGCCCCGGCAGCCCGATCGAGGCCAGCGAGGTCACCACCAGCAAGAGCGAGAACACCGGGAGCACCCGCGCCAGCCCGCCGAAGGCGGCAATCTCCCGGGTATGGCGCCGCTCGTACAGCATGCCGATCAGGAGGAAGAGCGCCCCGGTCGAGAGGCCGTGGCCGATCATGATCATCAGCGCGCCCTGCACGGATTGCAGCGTGGCGGCCCAGATGCCGAGCATGACGAACCCGAGGTGGCTCACCGAGGAATAGGCCACCAGCTTCTTCACGTCCGGCTGGACCATGGCCACCAGGGCGCCGTAGACGATCCCGATGACCGCGCAGCTGACCACGATGGTGGTCACGACGGGCGAGAGGGCCACCTCCGGGAAGAACGGCACCGCGAAGCGGAGGAAGCCGTAGGTCCCCATCTTGAGCAGCACGCTGGCCAGGATCACCGAGCCGGCCGTGGGGGCCTCGACGTGGGCGTCCGGCAGCCAGGTGTGGAACGGGAACATCGGCACCTTGATGGCGAACGCCAGCGCGAAGGCGGCGAAGAGCCAGGGGGCGAGGGTGCCCATCGCCGGCGCGGCCTGCAGGAACGCGTCGTACGCGAAGTTCGGCACGCCGGTCTGGTCGTAGACCTGGAACATCATGACGATGATGGCCACCAGCATGAGCAGCGAGCCGGCCATCGTGTAGATGAAGAACTTGATCGCGGCGTAGAGCCGGTTCCTGCCGCCCCAGATCCCGATGATGAAGTACATCGGGATCAGCATCACTTCCCAGAAGACGTAAAAGAGGAACATGTCGAGCGCGAGGAACACCCCGAGCATGCCCGTGAGCAGCACCAGCAGCAGGCCATAGTACAGGGGTTCGCGCTTCTGGATGTAGCTGAAGCTGGCCAGCACCGCGAGCGGCATGATGGCGGTCGTCAGCAGCACCATGAACAGCGACAGGCCGTCCAGGCCCACCGCGTACCGGATGCCCCACCGCGGCAGCCAGGCCCCCTCGACGGCGAACTGCATCACCGGCGTGGACGGGTCGAAGGCCCACCAGAGCCCGAGGGAGAGCACCAGTTCCAGGATCGTGACCACCAGGGCGATCTGGCGGGCCCGCGCGGCGGGCGCCAGGGCGATCGGCAGCACCCCCACGAGGGGCAGCAGGATCAGCGCGTCGAGGATCCAGCGATCGTAGTTGATCGCGGCAAGGAAGTCGGTCATCGCCAGGCCACCATCCCGAGCACGTAGATCGCGCCCACCAGGAAGAGCACCACGTAGACGCTGACCTGGCCGGACTGCAGCCGGCCGCCCAGCCACCCCAGCGCGCGGGAGAGGCCGGCCGCGCCGTTCACCCCC
>JBGAPX010000114.1:0-11423 GCA_044221045.1 Gemmatimonadales bacterium | reverse complement strand
GCGGCCCACTCGGGGCGCCCGGCGATGGCGGGAAGCCCGGAATCGGTGACCAGCACCAGGTCCGGGTCCCGCGCAGCGATCACCTCGATGCTCACCGTGGCCGATGGGACCGTGAGGTCCGCGAACAGGTTGCGCCCACCCGCCAGTGCCACGATCTCGCTCTGGAAGCTCCCGGCCCCGATCGCGATGGGCGGCTGGTCCCATGCGAGCAGCAGCACCCTGGGTCGGCCGGCCTCAGGCTGTGTGGCGGCCCGTGCCGCCGCGGCGGCCACCCCGGCCTCGAACGCCGCGGCGAGCGAATCGCCGGTGCCGCCGCGCCCCGGCCGACGGCGGGGCCGAGGAGCCTCGCCAGCCGCGGCACGTCGGCCAGGTGATCGATACCCAGTTGCACCGCGGCGATGCCGGCCGCGCGGAAGCGCGCCAGCGCGGCGGCATTCTGGGGGGAGCGGTAGAGCAGGACGAGATCGGGCGCCTGGGCGAGCACGCTCTCGATGTTCGGCGGGAGGCCGTCGCCCACGCTGGGCACGGCGCGGGCTGCGGGCGGGTAGTCGCACCACCGGGTGCGCCCGACGAGGTGGTCGCCGGCGCCCAGCGCGAAGACCAGCTCGGTCGTGGCGGGACTCAGCGAGACGATACGCCGCGCCGGCTGCGCGAGGCGGACCGAGTCGCCCGCGTCATCGACGATGACGAGGCCCCCGGCCGGCCGCTGGGCCGGCGCGCTGCAGGCGCCGAGGAGGACGGGGAGAAGCGCGAGGATCCGCTTCAACGGAACCGCCCATCCCCGGGGCACTGGAGATGGGCGGACAAGAGCCGGCACGATGCGGCTGAAGTCGCCACCGATCCCTCCCCCGAGGGTGTTCGTGGTGGCGCGAGACGAGAGGTCTCCTGGCTCCGGGCACCTCGCTCGCCTTCCCGGTTTCCCAGTGGCGATTGAGCGAGAATCCTGCCTGCCCGTTACAGTGGCGGGGCCGCGCCGGCTTTGCACCGGCTTCCGAGCATCCCGACTCGCGTAGAACGTTGTGACTGCGGGTCCAACCTAAGGGCGCGCCCGCCTCCCGGCAAGCTCGGATTCGAGCGCGGTCTTGAGCGCGGCACGATCCGACTGATAACGCGCCCACTCCTCCGCGGAGACCTCCCCCTCCCGTCCGGCGTACCGGGCATCGAGGCGGGCCAGCTGGTCGAGGAGCGGGCTGGGACCGGTCGCGGCTGTCGCGGCCGGACGGCGCCACACCCGCAGGAGCACCACGAGCAGGGCGAGCGCCACCGAGCCGACAAGCATCGGGAGGAGCCAGCGGGTGCCGCCGCCGGGGAAGTCGATCACGATGCGGCTGCCGGGGCCCGGCTCGCCGGTCCAGCGCTGGAAGGTCCGTCCCTCGATCGCCTGGCTGTCGACGGCGCTGAGCCCGCCGCCGGTGACGGTCCGTCCCCGCTCCTCCAGCAGCAGCGTGAAGTTGCCGGCGCCGCGCGGCAGGGTGAACGTCACCGGCCCCGGCGCGGCGGGCAGGCTGTAGCCGAAGACGACTTCCTTGCGCCCCGGCGCGACCGGCGCGTACAGCAGCAGGCTGTCGCCGCGGAAGACCACGCTCTCGGGCGAGACGTCGCCCTGCCCCATGGCGGCGCCCAGGGCGCCCCGCGGCAGCACGACGCTCCAGCTCGGGTGGGCGCTGTCACCGGCCACGCGGGTCACGCTGGCGGGGTTCCCGAGGACCACGATCTCCAGCGCGGGCCGGGTGCCGTCGGCGGTCGGCTGGCTGATCACGACATGATGCGAGATCTCCTCGAGCGGCGTGGTGCTGGAGGTATCCGAGACGAAGAGCTGGAGCCCGGTGTCGGGCGCGCTCGGGTCCAGGTGCAGCGGGGTGGAGAAGTACTCGATGCCGGCGTACCCGCTCGAGAGCAGGAACACCGCGCCAGTGTCGGCGGCATAGCGGAAGCGGAAGCGGCCATCGGTGCCGGTGACCAGGGAATCGATCGGTCCCTGCCGGTCGCGGCCCACGCGGTGCAGCACGACCCGCGCGGCGGGCACGGGCACCGTGTCGCGGCCCTGCTCGCGGACCACCGTGCCGGCGGCCGTGGCCGTACCCTGCGCCGCGAGCAGCGTGGGAAGGAGCAGCAACGCCCCGGACACCGCCAGGAGGGACCGCCACCGGGCGCGCACCGTCACGGCTGGAATTTTCCGAAGTCCTCGGGGTTCATCTTCTCGAGCCAGGCGCGGAGCTTCTCGGCTTCATCGGCGGGGTCGGGGGTCATGGGCGCCGGACCCTCGGTCCCCGCGAAGTCCTCGAGCAACTCGGGCTCGGCGAAGATCGGGGCCTGGGTGCGCAGGGCCAGCGCGATGCTGTCAGAGGGGCGCGCGTCGACCTGGAAGACGTGGTCGGCGCGCGCCAGCCAGAGCTCGGCGAGGTAGGTCTTGTCCTTCACGGCGCTGATCCGGATCCGCTGCACCGTCGCCCCGAGGCCCAGGATGACCGTCTTGAGGAGGTCGTGCGTCATGGGGCGCGGGGGCTTCATGCCCTGCAGTTCCATCGCGATCGCGCTCGCCTCGGCCGGCCCGATCCAGATCGGCAGCACCCGCTGCCCGTCCTTCTCCCGGAGGATCACCACCGGGGAGTTGGTCGTCCGGTCGAGCCCCAGCTGGGCGACGGTGACCTCGATCATCCCACCGCGCGCTGCAGCTGCGTCACCTTGTTCGTCTCCTCCCACGGGAAGAACCGCAGCGTGCCCTGGCGGTACGGCCGGCGCCCGAAATGGCCGTAGGCCGCGGTCGGCGAGTAGATCGGCTTGCGCAGGTCGAGCGCCTTGATGATCCCGCCGGGGGTGAGGTCGAAGACCTCGCGCACTGCCCGCTCGATGGCCATGTCCGGCGCCACGCCGGTGCCGAAGGTGTCCACCATGACGGAGACCGGGTCCCGGACACCGATGGCGTACGCGACCTGGACCTCGCAGCGCCGCGCCAGCTTCGCGGCGACGATGTTCTTTGCGACCCAGCGCATGGCGTACGCGGCCGAGCGGTCGACCTTCGACGGATCCTTGCCGCTGAAGGCCCCGCCGCCGTGCCGGGCCATGCCGCCGTAGGTGTCGACGATGATCTTGCGGCCGGTGAGGCCGGCGTCGCCGTGCGGGCCGCCGATGACGAAGCGGCCGGTCGGGTTGATGTGGAATGTGGTGCGGCGGGTGTCGAGCCCCGTCTTGGCGAGCACCGGCCGGATCACCTGCTCGATGACCCCCTCGCGGATGGTGCGCTGCGACAGCTCCCGGCCCCGCCAGGTGGCCGCGTGCTGGGTGGAGACCACCACCGTCCGCACCGCCACCGGGCGGTCGCCCTCGTACTCCACCGAGACCTGGCTCTTGCCGTCGGGCCGCAGCCACTCGAGCGCCTCGAGGCCCTTCTCGCCCTTGCGGACCGCGGCCAGCCGCTCCGCCAGCCGGTGCGCCAGCTGGATCGGGACCGGCATCAGCTCGCGGGTCTCGTCCGAGGCGTAGCCGAACATCATCCCCTGGTCGCCGGCGCCGCCGGTGTCCACGCCCTGGGCAATGTCGGGCGACTGCCGGTCGATGGAGCTCAGCACGGCGCAGGTGTTGCCGTCGATGCCGTAGTTGGCGTCGGTGTAGCCGATCCGCTTGATGGTCTCGCGCACCACGTCCGGGATGTGGACGTAGGTGGTTGTCGTGATCTCGCCGGCGACCACCGCCATGCCCGTGGTGACGAGCGTCTCGCAGGCCACCCGGCCGGCCCGGTCGTCGCGCAGGATCGCGTCGAGCACCGCGTCGGAGATCTGGTCGGCGACCTTGTCGGGGTGCCCTTCGGTGACGGACTCGGACGTGAAGACGTGGCGATGGGCCTTGGCCATGGCAGTGGGGGCGGTATGGGAGGAAGGACGCGGCGGCGCCGCGGGGATCAGCTGCGCAAGGTAGCGGGGCCCGACGGGCGCGGCAACGCCGCGAGCGACTCGAACACGCGGGGATCGAAGCGGTCCTTCACCGCCTCCCGCAGGGCGCGGCCGACCTCCGCCGGACGGTCGGCGGCCAGCGCCGCGGCGGCCGCCGCCTCCGCCACCGCCACGGGCACAGTCCGGATCACCCACTTGACCAGCGGGATGGCCGGCGGCCCGACGCTGAGCCAGCGATAGCCCAGCCCCATGAGGAGCACCACCGAGAGCGGGTCGGAAGCCATTTCCCCGCACACGCTCACGCCGATGCCGGCCCGCTGGCCGGCCGCGACGATGTCCCGGAGCTGCCGCACCACCGCGGGATGGTGCGGGGTGAAGCGGTCGGCGAGGCGCGCGTTGCCGCGATCCACCGCCAGGGTGTATTGCACCAGGTCGTTCGTCCCGACGCTGAAGAAGGCGCTGTGCTGCGCCAGCTGGTCCGCGAGCAGCGCCGCCGCCGGCGTCTCGATCATCACCCCGACCGGGACGGAGGCCGCGGCCCGCACCCCTTCCCGTGCCAGCTTGAGCGCCTCCTCGAGCAGCATCGCGCGGGCCTGGGTGACTTCCTCCACCTGCGTCACCAGCGGCAGCATCAGCTGGATCCGGCGGTCGGCGGCGGCCCGGAGCACCGCGCGCAGCTGCGGGCGGAAGATCTCCGGGTGGTCCAGGCAGACCCGGATGGAGCGCCACCCGAGGAAAGGATTCGCCTCCGGCGGCGCCCGGAACGCTGCCGGGAACTTGTCGCCGCCCAGGTCGAAGGACCGGATCACGACCGGGTGCCCCGGGAACGCGTCCGAGACCCGGCGGAAGTAGTCGGCCTGCTCGTCCTCGGTCGGCAGCTGGGCGCGCCCCGTCACCAGGAACTCCGTCCGCAGCAGCCCGACGCCCTGGGCGTCGAGGCGTACCGCGGCGGCGATCTCGTCGGGCAGGTCCACGTTGCCCATCACCGTGAGCTGCACCCCGTCGGGCGTGATCGCCGCCTGGGTGACGGCCGCCTCGAGCTCGAACTCGAGCTTCTGCCGCCGCGAGAGCTGGGCGCGGGCGCGCTCGATCTCGGCGCGGTTGGGGTCGAGCAGGATCGTGCCGGTCTGGCCGTCGAGCAGGAGCACGGTGCCCTGCCGGATCCGGTCGAGCGCGCCCACGGCCCCCATCACCGCCGGGATCCCGAGCGAGTGCGCCAGGATGGCGGCGTGCGAGGTGCGGGTGCCCTCCTCGCTCACCAGGCCGACGACGCGGTCGCGGTCCAGCTGGACGGTGAGCCCGGGGGAGAGCTCCCGGGCCACGATCACCACCTCGGAGCCCTCGGGCAGCGACCAGAGCTCCTCCTCGGTGCGGCCGAGGAGGCGGTGCAGCATCCGGTTGTGGATGGCGGAGAGGTCGGCCAGCCGGTCGCGCAGCAGGGCATTGCCCGAGGCGCTCCAGGTGTTGCGGAGCTCCAGCGCCTTGAACTCGTAGGCCGTCTCGGCGCTCATGCCGTCCCGGATGCACTGCTCGACCTGGCGGAGGAAGTCGGGGTCCTCCGCCATCATGATCTGGGCGTCGAAGATGTGCGACTCCTCGCGCCCGGCGCGCTCCCGCACCCGGTCCCGCAGGGCCCCGAGCACCTCGGCCACCCCGGCCACCGCCAGCGTCAGCCGGGTGATCTCGGACTCGACCTCGTCGTCGCCGATGAACCGGTTGGGCACGTCGGGCACGTCCAGGCGCACGATGACCGCGGGCCCGAACGCGACCCCCGGCGACACGCCGATGCCCTGCAGCACCCGGTCCGTCATCAGGTCTCCCCGAAGCCCGAGGCCACTAGCGCCAGCAGGGCCTCCACCGCGGCCGCCTCGTCCGCGCCACTGGCCCGGACGGTGATGGCGCTGCCGCATTCGGCGGCGAGCATCATCACGCCCATGATGCTCTTGCCGTTGACCGCCATGCCGTCCTTGACGATCTCGATCTCGGCCGCGAAGCCGCTCGCCAGCTTGACGATCTTGGCGGCCGGCCGGGCATGGAGCCCGAGCTGGTTCACGATGGTCGCTTCCCGCTCGATCATGGCCAGCTCCAGGCGAGGGCGAGGGCGCCGCCGATGGCGGCGAGTCCGAAGCGCACCGAGGTGATCCGCGGGCCGCCGCGCCAGCCCACGAGGAGCGCCACGAGCATGGTGCCGGTGGCGAGGACGATCGATCGCGGCGGCTGGTGGTCGAGCAGCAGGTCGAGCGCCAGCGGCAGCGCCATGCCGGCAAGCAGCCCGGCGGCGATGCCGATCCGGGGCAGCGCCCGCGGGAGCCACGACCCGCCGAGGGCGGCGCCGACCTTCATCCCGTGCTCGAGCCCGGTCCGCAGTGCCCAGACCCCGGTTCCCACCCGGACCACGTTGTAGAGCAGTACGGCGGCTGCAACGGCCCACCACCCATACCCCGCCGCTACCCCGATGATGGCGCCCCCGATCAGCGCCGGCACCAGCCCCGCCCAGAAGAACTGGTCCCCCAGCGAGCCGAGCGGCCCGGTCAGCGCGGTGCGCAACCGGTCGATCTGCGCCCCGGGCACCTGGTCGTACTCGGCCCGGGCCAGCGCACCGAGCGCGAGGCCCGCCAGGTACGGATGGGAATTGAAGTACTCCGCCGATCGTACCGCCGCCTCGGCGTGGCGCGCCGGATCGACGGCCTTGAGGTCCTCGAGCAGCGGTTCGGCCGCGTACCCCATCCCGATCCCGGTCATCCGCTCGAAATTCCAGGCGCCCTGGACCGACAGCAGACGCAGGAAGGCGCGCGTGAAGCCGCCGGTCATCGCAGCGCCGCCATCACCAGCCCGAGCCCGGCTCCCAGGGCGAGCCAGCGCAGCCGCGCCTCGCGGCCCGCGCTGCGGATGGCCCCTCCGGCGGCGGCGGCGAGGGCCGTCCCGACCGCCACCGCCGTCACCAGGCCCAGCCGGTCGGTGGCCGGCAGGTGGTTCCGGAGCCAGAGCCCGCCGCCCATCGCCACCAGCGTCAGCAGGAGGCTCCGGAGCACGTCGGCCGCGAGGCCACGGTACTGCACGCCGTGGATGGCCGCGGCATCGCCCGCCGCGAGCCCCGCCGCGAACCGCCGCAGGGTCCGCCCGTTGATGCGCCTCAGCACCTGCAGGCTCCAGCCGCCCAGTACCGCGACGAGGAGCGCGTACCCGCCCGCCACGCCCAGGGTCAGGTCGACCGCGCCGCCGGAGGCGAGGACCACGCCGCCCACGACTCCCGGCCCGTAGTCGGGATAGCGGGCCGCGCCCACCGGCAGCACGTCGAGCGCGAACAGCTCCAGCAGCAGCCCGACCAGCATCCCGGTCTCCGGCTGGCCCACGAGCATCCCGGCGACAGTGCCGGTGACCAGCGGCCGGGAGAGCAGCGCCTGGGGAAAACTCACCAGGTCCACCCCCGCCAGGGTGCCCCACCCGAGCAGGCCCGCGAGGACCGCGGGCGGGAGCGGGGTCATCGCAGCGCCTCCAGCGCGACCGGCGCGCTGGTCGGGAGGTCCTGGGCGGTCACGCGGGTGCCGTCGGCCGCGAGCGCCTGCAGGACGTGGTAGTCATCCTCGGAAAGGAAGATGTACGGCAGGCGCTCGGTGCGGCCCGGCTTGTGGTGGAGGCCGCCCAGGTTCACCTGCCCCACCGGTCCCGCGGCCCGGCAGACTGCCGCCATGGTGGCCACGTCACCCGTCAGGAGAATGGCGGGGCGCGGGTCCGCTGCCCAGCCGGGCGCATTCCCGGACACCGCCGCCAGCGGGAGGAACTCGAGCTCCAGCTCGGGCGGGACGCCCATGCGGTAGAGCTCCTGCTCCCAGTCGCTGGCCGCCACCTGGTCGTCCACCAGGATGATCCGGGTGGCCCCGAGCGGGCGGCCCCAGCCGATGACCACCTGGCCGTGCACCAGCCGGTCGTCCACCCGATGCAGCACGATCGCCATCAGCCCTGCCGGATCGCGTCGGCGCCCTTGCCCGCGGCGCGGCCGGCGCTCTCCGCCGGCGGGAGCGATTGCTGGTTCACGAAGTCGAGCAGCATCGGGAGATTGACGCCGGTGACCACCCGCACGTCCGGTCGCAGCCGGCCCACGCGCATGGCGGCCATGAAGCAGGAGCCGCAGGGCATGTCCACGAAGATCACCGCGGGATCCTGCCCCACCGCGTCGGCCACGCGCTGCTCGATCTCCTCCCGGCCGCAGTCGGAGTTGGACACCGCCCGGAGCACCCCGATCCGGCCGCTGATGCGCTCGGTCTCGCCCACCAGGGCCGGCGCGAGCGCGCCGTGGGCCACCACCACCCCATGCAGCGGCTCACTCATAGTCTTCCACCAGGTATTCCCGCAGGCCGCGCTTCTCCTTCATCTTCCGGATGAGCCGCTCGTTGAAGGCGGCGGCCACGTCCACGCCGGAGTAGCGCAGGAGGTGCATCATGGCGACCACCTCCGAGATGACGGTGATGTTCTTGCCGGGATTGAGCGGCACGATCACGCGCGGCAGGGTGACGTCGAGGATGGTGGTCTCGAGGGTCTGCAGCCCGGTGCGGTCGGCGTCCTTGGCGGTCTCCCACGCCTCCAGCTGGACCACGACCTCGATCCGCTTCTGCTGGCGCACCGAGCGCACCCCGAAAAGGGCCGGGATGTCGATCAGTCCGACCCCGCGGATCTCCATGTGGTGGGCCGCCAGCTCGTGCCCGGTCCCGATGAGGATGTCGCTGCCCCGGCGGCTCACCTGGACGATGTCGTCCGCCACCAGGCGGTGACCCCGCTCCACGAGGTCCAGGACGCACTCGCTCTTGCCGATCCCCGACTGGCCGATGAAGAGGAGCCCCACGCCGTAGACGTCGGCCAGCGAGCCGTGCAGCGTGGCGCGCGGGGCGAAGGCCTCCTCGACGATCGGCTTGATCCGCTTGTAGAACTCCGCCGTCTTGAGCCGGCTGCGGATGAGCGGGATGCCCCGCACCCGCGCCAGGTCCAGCAGCTCGGTCGGGACCTCGAGGCCCTTGGTGACGAAGATGCAGGGCAGGTCGAAGGCGAAGAACTTCTCCAGGCGCGACTGCCGCTCCCCCGCCTCGAGTTCCCGCAGGTAGCTGATCTCGGTCTCGCCGAGGACGTGCAGCCGGCGGGGCATGAAGCGGCTGGTATAGCCGGCCAGGGCCAGGCCCGGGCTCGCCACCTCGGGGTCGGGCAGCGGCCGGTCCAGCCCGAGCTCGCCGGTGAGCGGCTCGAGCTGGAGCGGGTCGCCGCGCCGCGAGAGGAGGTCCCGGACCGTGATGGTCACACGGCGTCCCGGGCGCCGCGGCCCCGGTGGCCCGCCGCCTCCTTCTCCAGCTGGCGGCGGATCTTCTCCTCCGCCCGGTCCAGGGCGGAGCGATGGTCCTTTGCCTCCCCGGTGGCGACCAGCGGCTCGCCCTTCCCGCCCTTGAGGCGGAGTTCCGCGGTGGCGGAGGTCGGGGCGACGTCGAACACGAGCGTGCCGTCGAACGAGCGGCTGGCCAGGGCCTCGAGCCGGTCCACGACCGACTGGGCGCGCTGCTTCAGCTCCTCGGAGATCTCACAGTGGCGGGCGGTGATGGTGATCGGCATGCGATCCTCCTCCCCAATGGTGTGCGGTCAACGGGCGCTCCCGCCGGTGGCGAGCAGCCCGGTCATCCAGCGTTCGGTCGCGTCGGCGGCGCGGTCCCAGCTCAGCCCCTCGGCGAAGGCGCGCGCCTGCCGCCCCAGCCGTTCCACCAGCCCCGGGTCGGCCGCCAGCGCGAGCATCCGCGCCGCCAGCGCCGCCGCGTCGCCGTGCGGCACCAGGTACCCGGTCTCCCCGTCCCGCACCGAATCGCGCAGGCCGGGACTGTCGGAGGCGAGCGACGGGGTGCCGCAGGCCGCCGCCTCCACGTTCGTGATTCCCCACCCTTCCTTGGGTGACGGGAAGATATTCGCCCAGCTGCGGCGCAGCAGGTCGAGCTTGGCCGCCTCGGGCACGAACCCCAGGAAGCGGACCGCCTCGCCCTGGCCCAGCCCGGTCGCCAGCGCCTCGAGGCGTGGCCGGTCCACCCCGCTCCCCGCGATCTCCAGCCGCAGCTCCGGCCGGGTGGCCCGGGCCTGGCCCAGGGCGCGGATGGCGACCTCTACCCCCTTGTACCGGCGCAGCCGCCCGATGTACAGGAACGTCGGGACGGACGTCCGGGCCCCGCCCGGCGTGAACTGCGCGGCATCCACCCCGGGGTGAATGACCGTGATCCGCTCCCGGGGCACCCCGCGCGCCACGAGGTCGTCCCGGGTGCTCTCGCTGATCGCGTGAAAGCCGGCGCGCCGGTAGGCCGTGGGGATGGGTCGCTCCAGGAGCCAGACCGTCGCCGCCATCGGCCACGACGCCTCCTGGAAGGCGGTGGTCCCGAACAGGTGGGGGATGATGACCCCCACCGGCCCCGGCGTCAGCCCCGCGAGGAAGAGCGGGATCTTGTTGATGTCCTCCACCAGGATGTCGGGTCGCTCGGCCTCGAGCGCCGCCCGCACTGCCCGACGTCCCCGCAGCGCAAAGGAGTGGCGGTCCCCGGTCCGCTCCACCGCGATTCCGTCCACACTGGCCCGGGCCGGCGCTCCCGCCCACCCGGAACAGACCAGCCGCACCCGGTGCCCTCTGGCCGCGAGCCGGCCGTAGATCTCGTGCAGGTGGATCTCGGCCCCGCCGGCCTGGGGATTCTCCCGGTCCTGCCAGTTCACCAGCAGGATGTTCACAACCGGCCCAGCCCCCGCGCCACCCGGTCGAGCACGCCGTTGATGAACCCCGGGGCCTTGGCGCCCCCGAACCAGTGCGCCAGCTGCACCGCCTCGTCGATCACCACCTTGGGCGGCACCTCGCCCTTGAGCAGCTCGTGGATCCCGATGCGCAGGATGTTCCGCTCCACCGCCGCGATCCGCTCCAGCCGCCAGTTGTCGGCCGCGTCCACCGCGTGGCGGTCCAGCTCCCCCTGCTCCCGCACCACCGCCTCGGCCAGCGCCTCCGCCTGGTCGTAGACGGTCGGGTCGGGCCCGGTGAGGCGGGCCAGCCGGGTCACGGCGTCCACCAGCGGCAGCCCCGCGGCCACGTCCACGGAATACAGGATCTGCAGCGCACGGGCCCGCGCCTTGGTCTCCGGACGGAGCATCAGCGTCCCTTCAGTTGGTGCAGCGCGTCCGCGGTGCGCAGCGCGGCCTCGGTGGCCTCGTACCCCTTGTTGCCGGCCGCGCCCCCGGCGCGTGCCAGCGCCTGTTCCATCGTCTCGGTCGTCAGCACGCCGAAGGCGACCGGCAGCCCGTGCCGGACCGCGACCTCGCCCAGCCCGCGCGCAGCCTCGCCGGCCACGAACTCGAAGTGGGCCGTCTCGCCGCGGACCACGGCGCCCCGGGGGCCGATGGCCGTGTAGCGGCCGGTACCGGCCGCGGCGGCCGCCGCCGCCCCCAGCTCGAAGGCCCCCGGCAGCCATACGACGTCGACCGCCTCGGGCGGCTGGCCGGCGGCGCGGCAGCACTCGAGCGCGCCCTCCAGCAGCC
>JBGAPX010000113.1:0-11592 GCA_044221045.1 Gemmatimonadales bacterium | reverse complement strand
GGCCCGCCGGATAGCTTGCTCCCGGCCGCGGTGGCGGGGGCCCTCGCCCCGACCTCCGCGCGTGTCGTGCTCCTCCCTCGAACGACCGGCCCGGGGGTCACTGCCTTGCTCCCACACATTCTCGCCACGCTCGCCCTGCTCGGGCTGGCGCTCCTGCTTGGCGCCACCGCCTACGAATCGGTGGTGATGGCGCCCAACTACGAGCGGGACATTCCCGACTCCATCCTCAGGGCGCGGGACTTCCTGGTCCGGACCACCCCGGCGCACTACTTCCGGCCGCTGTCGCTCGCGAACCAGCTGGTGCTGCTCGCCGGCGTGGCGGCGACGTGGTCCCTGCCGGACGCGCGCTGGTCGCTGGCCGCGGCGCTGGGAGTCCTGGTCCTGCTGGACGCGATCACCTTCGCGTGGCACTACCCGCGACTGGCCATCCTGTTCAAGGCGCCGCCGCCGCACGATCCCGCCACCCTGCGCCGCGCGGCGCGCGAGTGGGCCGGCGGCAACCTGGTGCGGCTGGCGCTGCTGGTGGTGGGCTTCCTGGCCGCGTACCGGGGCGCGCTGCTGCTGGGCCCGGGGCGGCACGGCTGACCGCCCGGGACCCCCACCGGCCCGCCTGACGTGCAGATCGTCCCCTTCCGGCCGGACCTGGCCCCGGCGTTCGCCGCCCTCAACCTCGAGTGGATCGAGCGGCTCTTTGCGCTCGAGCCGGCCGACCTCGCCGTCCTGCGCGACCCGCAGGCGGCGATCATCGCGCCGGGCGGCGCCATCTTCTTCGTGCTCGACGGCGAGGCCGCGGTCGGGACGGTCGCGGCGATCGCGTCCGGCCCGGGGCGCTATGAGCTGGCCAAGATGGCCGTGACCCCGGCCTACCAGGGCCGTGGCCTCGGCGAGGCGCTGGGGCGCACGGTGCTGCACTGGGCGCGGGTGCAGGGGGCGGACACGGTCTTCCTGCTCACGAACCACCGGCTCGACGGCGCCATCCGGCTCTACGAGCGCCTGGGCTTCGCGCATCGCCCGCTCCCGGCGCACACCGAGTACACCCGCGCCGATGTCTACATGGAACACGCGCTGGACGGGACCCCCGGTTCACCGTAGGAGGCACCGCCTCATGGCCACGCAGGCCGACGTGCGACGCATTGCCCTGGCGCTGCCGGGCACCCGGGAGGCCACCGACCGCTTCGCGTTCTCGGTCCGGCACCGCGACAAGGACCGGGGCTACGCCTGGGTCTGGCTGGAACGGGTGCACCCCCGGAAGGCGCGGGTGCCCCAGCCCAAGGTGCTGGCCATCCGGGTCGCCAGCCTCGACGACAAGGAATTCCTGCTCGGCCTCGGCGCGGAGAAGTTCTTCACCGAGCCGCACTACAACGGGTACCCGGCGGTGCTGGTGCGCCTGCCCCGGGTCACGGTCAAGGAGCTGCGGGCCCTGCTCACCGAGGCGTGGCGCTGCCAGGCGCCGAAGCCGCCCCGGGCCACCGCGAAACCTGCCGCCCCGGCCCGAGCCGCGCGCCCCGCGGCCCGGCCGCGCCGCCGGGGGCCGCGTGGCGGCTGACCGCCAGGGACTCCCCACCGCGGCGTGGGTGGCGGCAGCGCTGGCCCTGGCGGTGCACCTGCTGCCGCAGCCGGGGTACGGCTTCCATCGCGACGAGCTGCTCTACCTGGCCATGGGCGAGCACCTCGAACCGTTCCGCATGGGCTTCCCCCCGATGATCGCGGCCCTGGCGCAGCTGGCGCGCGCCCTGCCGCTCGAACTGCTCACCGCGATCCGGCTGCTGCCGGCGCTGGCGGTCGCGGGCCTGGTGCTGGTGGCGGCAGCCACCTGCCGGGAGCTCGGCGGCTCGCGCGGGGCGCAGGGCTGGACCGCGCTCACGGTCGCGGTAGCCCCGCTCTTCCTGCGGGCCGCGACGCTGTTCCAGCCGGTGGTGTTCGAGCAGCTGTGGTGGAGCCTCGCCGTGCTGGCGCTGGCGCGCCTGCTGGCGGGCGGGGACCGGCGCTGGTGGCTGGGCGTGGGCGCGGCGGTGGGGGCCGGCGCCCTCACCAAGTTCAGCGTGGCGTTCCTCGGGGCGGGGATCGCGGCCGCGGTGCTGCTTACCCCGCTCCGCGCGGAGCTGCGCACCCGGTGGCCGTGGCTCGCGCTGGCGCTCGCCGCCGGGCTCGCGGCGCCGAGCGTGGCGGGCCAGGTGACGCGGGAGTGGCCGTTCCTGGCGCAGATGCGGGCGCTGCAGGCGCACCAGCTCGACCAGATGGACCGCCGGGATTTCGTGACGGGGCAGTTCCTGATGCTCGGGCCGGGAGCGCCGCTGTGGCTGGCGGGGCTGGTGGCGCTGCTGCTCGCCCGGGCGCTACGGCCCTTCCGCGCCCTGGGCATCCTCGCGCTCACGGTCTTCATGCTGCTGCTGCTGGGCGGCGGCAAGGCGTACTACTTTGGCCCGCTGCACCCGCTGCTCCTCGCGGCGGCGGCGACGGTGCTGGTGCCGTGGCTCGAGCGCCCCGGCCACCGATGGGCATACGCGGGCGCCGTCGGCTTCCTGGTGCTGGGTGGCGTCCTCCTGCTGCCCCTCGGGGTGCCCCTGCTGCCGCCGGAGCGGATGGCCGGTTATGCCGCGGCGCTGGGCCAGGGCCGGACCACGCAGACCAACTACGGCACCACGCTGGCCCTGCCACAGGACTTCGCCGACATGACCGGCTGGCCGGAACAGGTGGCGGCGGTCGCGGCGGTGTTCCACGCCCTGCCGGCGGAGGAGCAGTCCCGGGCGATGATCCTTGCCAACAACTACGGCCGGGCCGGAGCGCTGGCGCTGTTCGGGCCGGCGCGCGGCCTCCCTTATCCGGTGAGCCGGCACGGGGACTTCTACTTCTGGGGCACGGGCGCGCGGGACGGCGCGGTGACGATCATCGTGGGCGGCACCCCGGAGCAGTGGCGCGAGTACTGGGACGAGGTGACGCTCGCGGCGCGCGCGACCAACCGGTGGGGCGTGGACGAGGAGCAGGACGTACCGATCTTCGTGTGCCGCCGGCCGCGCGTGGACCTGCCCGCGCTGTTCCGGCAGCTCGGGCCGTACTGGGGCTAGGGCCGGCATGCCCGGGGCGCGCGAGGCTGGCGGCGTGCCGGCGCCCCCGGCGGGCGGGCTCCCGCCACCGGCGCCGGTGAGGAAGCGCGTCCCGCTCTGGCTCCGCACCCTGGCCTTCACCGCCGTCTTCCCCGGCACGGTCGCCGGCGTCATCCCGTGGCTGCTCGCGGGCGGCACGCACGCGTGGCCGCTGGCGCTCGGGCCCGCACGCTGGGTGGGCGCCGTGGTGCTCGCGGGGGGCGTCCTGGTGTACGTCCTCACCGCCTGGCAGTTCGGCGCCGCAGGGCATGGGACCCCGGCGCCGTGGGACGCGCCCACCGCGCTGGTGGGGAGCGGGCTGCACGCATGGGTCCGGAACCCGATGTACCAGGGCGTACTGTTATGCATCGTGGGCGAGGCGCTGCTCGCGGAGGCGGGCGCGCTGCTCGCGTACGCGGCGGTGGCCTGGGTGGTGTTCCACCTGCGCGTGATCACCCATGAGGAACCGGCGCTGCGGCGGCAGTTCGGCCCGGCGTACGAGGCCTACCTGTGCCGGGTCCCCCGCTGGCTGCCGCGGCGGCCGCAGGATCGGGCCCAGGTTGGCCGCCGGGACGGAACACGATAGGTTGGGAATGCCGCCAGACGCTGGAGTCGCTCCATGCCTGCCGATCCGCCGTCCCGTGCGCGCCGGCGCCGTGGCGCCCTGCTGCTGGCACTGCTCACGGCCCCGGGCCCGGCCTGCACCGGTGAGGACGCGGCGGGACCCGGCACCGGGGTGCGCTTCGTGCTCGACGCGCCGCTCTGCAGCTCGGTCTTCCCGGTCGACTTCTACCTGGACGGGGCGATGCTGGGCAGCGACACCTTCCGGGTGCACCTCCCGCCCGACCACGTCGCGTCGCGGCGGTTCGGCGTGAGCCCCGGCACCCACACGATCGGGGCGCAGGTGCCCGGCGGCTACGTCTGGCCCGACACCCAGGTGACGCTGCCCGCGGGCACCGTGTTCGAGGACACCCTGCCCTTCTACTGTTCCTGAGCCCGGCGCCCGCCGACCCACCCACCAGTTCCGGATCCTCCATGTCCTACCGGTCCAAGGCGTACCGTTTCTGGCCCGTCGTCGGCGCGGTGCTGCTCACCGACTGCGCCACCAAGGCGGTCGCGGTGCGCGAGCTCTCGCCCGCTCATGTTCCCCACCCGGTGGCGGGCGAGCTGCTGCGGTTCACCCTGGCGTACAACCAGGGCGGGGCCATGAGCCTCAGCCTGGGGCCGTTCACCCGGCCACTCCTCATGGTGGTCGCGCTGGTGGCGCTTGGCGCGCTGTTCAGCTGGTACCGGCGACTGGCGCCCGACGCCACCGGGAAGCTGCTGGCGCTGGCCCTGCTGTGGGCCGGTGCCGCGGGCAACCTGTGGGACCGGATGCGGAGTCCGCGCGGGGTGGTGGACTTCATCGACGTGGGGCTCGGCGGGTGGCGTTTCTGGATCTTCAACGTGGCCGACGTCGCCATCACCGTGGGCGCCATCCTGCTGGCTGTGACCCTGGCGCGTGAGGATCGGCAGCGGGCCGCCGGCTGACGCCTCGCGCCGCGCGACCCTGACGGCGCTATCTTCCGGCGTCCCCGCACCTGAGCCTGCATGCCCGGTTCCGCCGACCTCCACGCCCTCCTTCCGCGCCGCCCGCAGACCCGCCGGGAGGAACTGGCCAACGCCCTGACCCACGGCTCGGGGCTCGCGGCCAGCCTGGTCGGGCTGCCGGTCCTGGTGTGGGCGGCGAGCCGGCACGGCGGGCCACGGGAGCTGGTGGCCTGCGCGGTCTTCGCAGCCAGCCTGGTGCTGCTCTACGCCGCCTCCACGCTCTACCATGCGCTGCCCGCCTCGCGCGCCAAGCAGATTCTCCGGGTGGTGGACCACACCGCGATCTACCTGCTCATCGCCGGCAGCTACACCCCGTTCACGCTGGGCGTGCTGCGCGGGGCGTGGGGCTGGACCCTGTTCGGCGTGGTATGGGGGCTCGCGGTGATCGGCATCCTGCACAAGACCCTGCTCGGGTTCCGGTTTCCCCGGCTGTCGACGCTGATGTACCTGGGCATGGGATGGCTCGCCGTGGTGGCCGCCGGGCCGCTGGTGCGGGCGCTGCCGGCCGGGGGCCTGGCCTGGCTGGTGGCGGGCGGGCTCTGCTACAGCCTCGGCGTGATCTGGTACGTGCGCGACCACCTGCCCTACCGCCATGCGCTCTGGCACCTGCTGGTGCTGGCCGGCAGCGCCTGCCACTACACCGCGGTCTACCGCTACGCCACCGGCCCGTTGCGCTGACGGCCGAGCGCCCGCCCCGACCCCCGAGACCCGATGCTCGACGCCATCCGCAACCTGGTGACCCGGAAGGTCCTGCCGCCCCCCGCCGGGCCGCGCGGCGGGGAGAGCGTGCAGCTGGCGGCCTGTGCCCTGCTGCTGGAGCTGGCCCACGCCGACGGGGAGTTCAGCGCGCCCGAGCGGGCGCACATCGAGGGGGCGCTGGCGCGGCACTTCGGGCTCGACGCCACCGCCAGCGCCGAGTTGATGACCCTGGCGGAAGCGGCCCGCGCGGCCTCGGTCGATCACTTCCAGTTCACCCGGGTGGTCGCCGCGCAGTACGACCTGGGGCAGAAGATGGTGCTCGCGGAGGTGATGTGGGGCGTCATCCTGGCCGACGGTGAGCTCGCGGAGCACGAGGCCTACCTGGTCCGGAAGATCGCCAACCTGCTGGAGCTCGAACCCGGATACCTGGCACAGGCGCGCCGGGCCGCCAGCCCGCCGGCATGAACCGCGGGCGACTCTGCGGCACCCTGGGCCTCGCGGCCGGCCTCGCCTGTGGCTCGTCCACCGAGCCAGCGGAGGGCAGCTACCGGCTGCGATCGCTGCGCGACACGCCCCTCCCCTACGTGGACACCCTGGGCTGCTGCACCTACACCGGCGGCCGGCTCGAGCTGGGCGGGAGCGCCTACGACGTCCGGCTCTACTTCCAGAACAACACCAACGCCCTGGTCGACACCGCCGTCGAGCGCGGCCGCTATACCGTGCACGGGGACAGCCTCAGCTTCGCGCCGACCCAGGCCAACTACCCCCTGAGCCTCTACGGCGCGGTGCGCCAGCGCGACACCATCCGCCTGGCCCTCGGCGGCGACGGCCCCGGCGCGGCCGACCAGTTCCCGGCCGTGTTCATCCGCTAGGTCCCGGCATGCGGATCATCCTGCGCGTGATGGCGCCGGCCGGCGGTGCGGCGGAGGCCGCGGACGCGGCGGCGCGGCTCGGGCTGGCCCTCCACGCTCAGGGCTACCGGGCGGCCGCCGCGCCGGCCGCCTACTGGAAGATCCCGGAGTGGTACGAGCACACCTGGCACCTGGACCCCGCCACGGAACCCGACTTCGACCGGCTGCTGGCGCGGGCCGCGCTGGGCTGGCACCACGTGGTGCGCGACGGCGAGTGCGACGCGGTGTGGGTGCGGGAGCCAGGGGCCGCCTTCCTGCTGCCGGAAGCGACCTGGGCGCACGTCCAGCTGGTGCATCCCCCGGCACGCTGACACCCCAATCCCCGGCCCCCTCATGACCGGTCCCTCTCCCGAGACCCGCTTCCCGATCCCCGGTGTGCCGCGCACCGGCTTCCTGCGCCCATTCATCACGCGGCCCAACATCGAGGTGGGCGAGTACACGTACTACGATGATCCGGACGGGCCGGAGCGGTTCGAGGCCAACGTCCTGCTCGATCGCCGCCGGGGTCAAGTTCATCATGAACGGCGGCAATCACGCCACCACCTGGCTCACCACCTATCCCTTCCCGATCTTCGGGGCCGGGTGGACCCTGCCGGAGCCGCCGGCCTGGCCTCACAAGGGCGACACCGTGGTGGGCAATGACGTGTGGATCGGGCACGCGGCGATGATCATGCCCGGGGTGCAGATCGGTGATGGTGCCATCGTGGCCAGCGGCGCGGTGGTCACCCGCGATGTCCCGCCCTACGCCATCGTCGGCGGCAACCCGGCGGCGGTCCTCCGGTACCGGTTTCCGCCCGAGGCGATCGCCCGGCTGCTGGCGATCCGGTGGTGGGACTGGGACGCCGCGCGGATCACGCGTCACCTGGGCCACCTGTGCAGCGGCGATCTCGACGCGCTGGAGCGGGCCGATCACCCTTCGCCCTGGCCCCCACATGCTGATTGACGCCTCCGAATCGGAACTGATCCTGCTGGCCAACGTGCTGAACGAGGCGGTGCAGGACGCGAGCCTGTCCGATCCGGACTTCAGCGGGCGGATGGGCGCCTCCCGTGCCGAGGGCGTCGCGCTGCTGGCTCGGCTGGCCGGGTGGCGCTCGGCGCTCACGCTGAGCCATACCGGCGCGGGCCAGGAGGAGTGGCTGGTCGATGCCGGCAACCAGCCGCCCACTGAGGATCGGGTGTCCGCGCTAGCCGCCCAGGCCGTCGGGCCGGAGAACGCGGACCTGCGCGGGGCGTTGCGGCACTACGGGCTGCTGCGCGCGCTCGGACCGGGGTGGGTCGCGGCGATCTCGGCGACGCCGGGCGGCGGCGAGGTCCCGGCGTGGGTGGCGGCACAGATGCAGCACTTCCTGGGCGGGGAGGGACCGCCCGGGCCATGACCGTGGCGCGTCCGCGCCCGACAGACACAGGAGTGAACATGCGATCTCGGAGCTTCCCGTGGGTGAGCCTGCTGCCGGCGCTCACCGCGTGCGCGAGCGTCACCGTCACGACGACCGTGCTGCCGCCGCATCGGCTGGAGCGGCCGGTCTGCCCCGCCGCGGTGCTGGTGGCCGACCGGCCCGAGGACATCCCGCCCGGGGGACGCCTGCTGGCCCGCCTTCGCGTGAATGGCGGCGACCTCGCCACGACCAGCGACAAGCTCCGGCGGCGGCTGCAGGTGGAGGCGGGCCGGCTCGGCGCCAACCGGGTGCTCGCGGTAGAGGTCACCACGCCCGGCACCCTGGCAGCGCTGGGTATGACCGCCGCAACCGCCTTCCGGCCCGCACCCGGCACCCCCGACGTCCGGAACGACCGGGCCACCAACCCCAACCAGGCCACGAGCGCCTCGGCCGCGGTGCCCTCCGACCCGGGCTTCTACGGGCGCGGCCTCGCGTACGCCATCTTCGTCCCGGACGACACCCTGCGCACCAACCTGGAGTGCCCCCCCGGCGCCCCGTGAGCGTCCCGATGGAATCGCGACTGCCGCGCACGGGTTGGCCGGATGGCGGCGGGTCACCTAGCTTGTGCGCAACCCATCCCCATCACACGAGTCATGCCGATCACCCAGACCATCGATCATTTCCGCCGCCGCACCACGACCCTGGTGACGGGGCCGGTGCACCTCGCCGACGTGGAAGCCCATTGGCGGACGGAGGTCGCGGAGCGAGGCGAGGCCTATCCCGAGCTGGTGGATGCGCGCGAGGCGACGCTCGCCTTTGGCACCGCGGAGGTGCGGCGCATCGTGCACCTCATCCGCAGCACACGTACGGAGTCGACGCTGGGGCCGACGGCGGTGGTGGTCCGGACCGACGTGGGCTACGGGATGGTGCGGATGTTCGGGTTGATGCTGGAGCCCGAGTGCGAGATCGTGCCGTTCCGCGACATGCGGACGGCGGAGGCGTGGCTGGAGAGCTTCGACTCCCGGGGCGATGCCACCTCCCGCGACGCGGAGGCCGAGATCGCCTGACCGGCCTCGCCGGAACCGGGCGGCGGGGGTAGGTTTGACCGCGCCAGTCACGGGCGGGTGTCCGGGCTCCGGCCACCCGCCCATGTTGCAACGAATTGCAACCCCCACGCGTACATGATCCGTCCAACCGCTGGTCCCCGCCTCGCCCGCGCCCATGCCGCCGCCCCCAGGCCCCGGAGACCCGATTCGATGTCCAGCCGCCCGTGCCGCGCCACCGCCTTGCTGCTGAGCCTCCTGGCGGGATGCGCGACCCCCGCCCCCGCGCCGGCGCCGACGCCAGCGCCCCGGATCGTGGGGGCGTCCCCGGAGGCCCGGGCGCAGGCGGACAGTGTGCGGCGTTCCTTCACGGCGGCTGACGTGGCGTTCATGACGGGGATGATCGCGCACCACGCCCAGGCGATCACGATGTCCCGCTGGGCGCCGACCCACGGGGCCAGCCCTGCGTTGCTGCGGCTGACGGAGCGGATCATCAACGCCCAGCAGGACGAGATTGCCACGATGCAGCGCTGGCTGGCCGACCGCCGGTTGCCGGTCCCCGACCCGATGGCCGGCCACGACATGGCCATGATGGGGCACGACCATGGCGGCATGGCCATGATGCCGGGGATGCTCACGCCAGAGCAGATGGCCGAACTCGATGGGGCGCGGGGGCCGGCCTTCGACGCGCTGTTCCTCCGCTACATGATCCAGCACCACCAGGGGGCCCTGACGATGGTGGAGACCCTCTTCGGCAGCCAGGGCGCGGGCCAGGAGGACCTCATCTTCAAGCTGGCGTCCGACGTACACACCGACCAGGTCACCGAGATTGCGCGCATGGAGCGGATGCTGGCCGGCCTGGCCGGCGCCGCCCCCTCCGCGCCATGAGCTGTCTTTCGCAGGAACTTCCCGTTCACCACCCCTCACCGGATCGCCTCATGCGCTACGTTCCGTCCCCGGCCCGCGCGGCCCTCGCCGCGTTCGGCCTGGTCGTGCTGTCCGCCTGTGCCTCCTCCACCGCGGGCCCCGCGGCCGCCGGGCCGGCGCCGCGGGCCATGATGGGCCCGCCCTCGCCCGACCCGCGGGTGGGGCTCAAGGCCGGCCTGTTCGACGCCCAGCAGGCCGCGTGGAACCTGCGGCTGGTCTCGACTTCCCCCTCGCAGGGGCCGTTCGCCGGGGTGACCAACTCCGACCTGGCCTTCAGCGGCAAGTACGCCATCCAGGGCAACTACAACGGCTACCAGGTGTGGGACATCAGCAACCCCGCCAAGCCGACGCTCGCGGTGGGCTACCTCTGCCCCGCGTCGCAGAGCGACGTGTCGGTGTACAAGCACCTCCTGTTCGTCTCGGGCGAGGGCCTCTCGGGGCGGCTCGACTGCGGCACCCAGGGCGTGGCCGACACCGTCAGCAAGGACCGGCTGCGCGGGCTGCGGATCTTCGACATCACCGACATCGCCAACCCGAAGAACGTGGGCAACGTGCAGACCTGCCGCGGGTCCCACACCCACTCGGTGCTGGTGGACCCGAAGGACCCGGACAACGTCTACGTCTACATCTCCGGCTCCGCGGGGGTGCGCTCGCCGACCGAGCTGCCCGGCTGCTCGCGCGAAATGCCCGAGGACGATCCCAACAGCGCGCTGTTCCGCATCGAGGTGATCAAGGTGCCGGTCGCGCACCCGGAGCAGGCGGCGATCGTCTCCTCGCCCCGGATCTTCAACGATCTGGCGCCCCCGCCGCAGCACGGCGAGGCGCCGGCCGACGTGGCGGCGCGCGCCGCGGCGCTGGAGCAGGCGCGGGCCCGCGGGGCGTTCATCATCAAGTTCGGCGAGCAGGAGATGGCGCTGCCGGACGGCTTCGCGAAGAACATGCTGGACAGCGTGGTGAAGGCGCGGAACGGCACCGGCCCGGCCACGGGCGCGGACAGCGCGGCGCTGCGCGCGGCGCTGCCTGACATGGTGACCCGCATGACCGGCGGCCCGGCGCGCGGCCCCCGGCGCCGCACCGGCCCGACCCAGTGCCATGACATCACCCTCTATCCGGCGATCGGGCTGGCGGGCGGGGCCTGCGAGGGCTACGGGCTGCTGCTCGACATCAGCAATCCGACCGCCCCGACCCGGCTGGCCGCCGTGGCCGACTCGAACTTCTCCTACTGGCACTCGGCGACGTTCAACAACGACGGCACCAAGATGCTCTTCTCCGACGAGTGGGGCGGCGGCGGCCAGCCGAAGTGCCGCGCCACCGACAAGAAGGAATGGGGCGCCGACGCGATCTTCCTGCGCCAGGGCAACCAGCTGGTGTTCCAGAGCTACTACAAGATGCCGGCCGCCCAGACCGTGAACGAGAACTGCGTGGCCCACAACGGCTCGATGATCCCGATCCCGGGCCGCGACGTGATGGTGCAGTCCTGGTACCAGGGCGGCATCTCGGTCTTCGACTGGACCGACGCGGCGCACCCGATGGAGATTGCCTTCCACGACCGCGGCCCGGTGGACTCCACCCGCATGGGCAGCGGCGGCTCCTGGTCGGTGTACTGGTACAACGGCGTGATGGTGAGCAGCGAGATCTCGCGCGGGCTCGACATCTTCGAGCTGACCCCGAGCGCGTACCTGAGCCAGAACGAGATCGACGCCGCGAAGACGGTGCACCTGGACTACCTGAACACCCAGGGGCAGCCCAAGTTCGTCTGGCCGGCGAGCTTCGCGCTGGCGCGGGCGTACCTGGACCAGCTGGAGCGGTCCAAGGGCCTGGCGCCGGCCAAGATCACAGCGGCACGCAATGCGCTGGCCACCGCCGAACGCGCCAGCGGTGAAGCCAAGCACATGGCGCTCATGACGCTGTCCCAGAGCCTCGGGGCCGATGCCGCCTCCGCGGCCGACGGCGCCAAGGTGCG
>JBGAPX010000112.1:0-11693 GCA_044221045.1 Gemmatimonadales bacterium | reverse complement strand
TGGCCTGGCCGCCGAGCGCCGCCACGTTCGCCGCGACGTTGGCCGCGCCACCCAGCGCCAGCCGCCGCTCGGTGACGCTCACCACCGGGACCGGCGCCTCGGGCGAGATCCGCTCGGTGTCGCCGATCAGGTAGCGGTCGAGCATCGCGTCGCCGATGACCACCACGCGGCGCCCGCGCATCTGCTCCAGCAGCGCGGTGAGGCGGGGGCGGGGGAGTGCGGAGGTCGGCATGCTAGAGGCGTCCTCGCCAGCGGGTACCCAGGGTGGCCTGGAGCCGCCCGACGAATTCGGTGCGGCCGCGGCCCTCGACATGATCGGCATTCTGGAGCCGGTGGACCCCGGCATTGAGGTGCAGCGCCAGCGGGCCGTGCCGTCCGCGCACGTCGAGGGCGGCGCGCCAGGTGCGTTCGACCGTCCCCAGGAACAGGGTCGGGGTATCGGCGAGGGCCTGCCCGGTGGGCCAGGGATCGTTGATCCGTCCCTCGCCCTGGCGCAGCAGGGTCAGTTCCGGCGAGACCATCCACCCGCCCACCGGCGCGCTCACCGTCACGGTCACCTGGTCATTATCGGCGAAGTTGCGCCCGAGCCCCACCCCCTCCTCCGTGAAGGCCTCGAACGGGCGGGCGGTGCGGAAGGCAAGGCTCGACGCCTGGGAGTAGCCGGCCCGCCAGGCCAGCGCGCGGCCCAGGGGGCCCTCGGCCTGCAGCGAGAAGGCGTAGCGGTTGGGGGCCTTCCCGGGCTGGTACTGGAAGTCGTCGAGCCCGAGCTGCGCCTGCAGCCGGGCGGCGCCCAGGCGCCAGGTCACGTCGGCGCCCAGCATGATGTTCCCATCATCGCCCAGGCCATACTCGTTGGCCAGCAGGAGCAGGGTGACCGGATTGCGGAACCGGGGCCCGAAGCTGCGCCCCGGCCCGGCCAGCACGGTGGTCTCCCACAACCCGAGCTCCAGGCGCCGGCCGAGGCGCGCGTGCAGGCGATGCAGGAAGAAGTACCGGTTGATGGTGGCGCCGGTGCTGTCGGTGGCGTCCTCGAGCGTGGTGGCCTGCGCCGTGAGACCCAGGCGCGCGGTGCCCAGCGTGAGGCCGAGGGCGGGCCGCGGGTACGCGGCGTCGCTCACGCCGATGCCGGGGAAGAGCGCGGGCCCCCAGGACTGTTCCTGCTGCCCGTAGAACAGCTCGCCGTACCGGAACTGCAGCGCGAGGTAGGCCTCGGGGTGGCGGCCGGTGACCTTCAGGTTGTGGCGGCCGGACCAGTCCGGGTCCTTGGCCACGCGGGGTTCCAGTGTCGGGCGCGTTACCAGTACCACCGGGCCGTAGTGGGCCTCCACCCGGACCTCGGCCAGGGGCCGCACGCCGTCGGGACCGGCCGGATGGAGCACGTCGCGCCGCGCGTCGGTGTACCCCTGCGCGCCGGCCGCCGCCGCCAGTTCCCACCGTGCCTCGGTGGTGTCCTCGGCCCACGCGGCGCGGAGCCGGCCGGCGATCGCGGTATCGCGGAGCGTACCACGCGCCGCGGCGCTGTCCAGGGCGAGCAGGGCGTCGTGCCGGTGGAAGGGACGGCGCTGGGGGGACGGGTCGTCCACCTCGCCGCGGGCCACCAGGTGCTCGAAGGCGGGGCGCAGGGGGTCATCGAGGGGGACGTACGGCGTGGACTGGGCCGCGAGCGGCAGGGCGGCAAGTCCAGTGAGCGCGATCACCAGGCGCGACGGCAGTGGCATGGGCCAAAGATACGGATTCCGCTCCGCACCGCTATTTTGCTCCCCCATGTCCACCCCCTTCCGGCTCGAGGCCACCCGTGGCGGCATCCCCGAGTCGGTGCACCGGGTGTCGGTGGCGGTGGTGGACGGGCAGGGACGGCTGGTGGCCGAGAGCGGGGAGCCGGCGCTGGTGGCCTTCTGGCGCTCGGCCGCCAAGCCGTTCCAGGCCCTGCCCATGGTGGCCGATGGGGTGGCCGACCGTGTCGGCTTCACCGATCGCGAGCTGGCCCTGGCCTGCGCCTCGCACTCGAGCGAACCGGCCCACCTCGAGGTGGTGGATGGCATGCTCCGGAAAGTGGGGATCGGCGAGGACGCGCTGGCCTGCGGGCCGCACCCGCCGCTCTCGCCCGCGGTGGGCGAACACGTGCTCCGGCACGGGATCACGATGACCCCGCGCTGGAGCAACTGCTCCGGCAAGCACACGGCCATGGTGGCCATGGCGCGGGCGCATGACTGGCCGGTGGCGGGGTACGAGCGGGCCGGGCATCCGCTGCAGCGGCGGATCCTGGCCGAGGTCTGCCGCTGGACCGGGGTGCCGGAGGAGCGGATCGTGCAGGGCGTGGACGGCTGCACGGTGGTGTCGTTCGGGCTGCCGCTCGCGGCGATGGCGCTGGCCTACGCGCGCTTCGGCACGTCCCGCGAGCCGGCGGCCACCCGGCTCAGGGCGGCCATGTCCGGGCATCCGGACATGATCGGGGGCCGTCACCGCATGTGTACCGACCTCGGGCAGGCGGCCCGGGGCGCGGTGCTCGCGAAGCTCGGGGCGGATGGGGTCTACTGCGCCGCGCTCCCGGGCCCGGGGCTCGGGCTGGCGCTCAAGGTGGAAGACGGCGACATGCTGAGTCTCGGCCCCGCGCTGCTCGGCGTGCTGCGGGCGCTGGCGGCGCGGATGCCGCTCGGCTTCGACCCGGCCGGGCTCGGGGCGGCGGTGGACCGCCACGCCGAGATCCCGATCCACAACACCCGCGGCGCGGTCACCGGGGCGCTGCGGGCCACCGGCACGCTGCGGTTTCCGGCCTAGCGCCGCGTTCGAACGACACCGTCCCCGTCGGGAGAGGACCCTAGACTCATGGCACGGCAGGATCACCTGGATCAACCGACCCTGACCCTGGTCCGTTTCGCGGCGGCGATCGCGCAGGGCTTCGAGCCGGAGCTGCGCCAGGGCGCCGCGGCGTGCCGGAGCGCGCAGGTCCCGGTGCCGTGGGTCGAGGAGCTGCTGCTCCAGTCGCTGCTCATGGTGGGGTATCCGCGCACGCTGATCGCCTTCACCATCTGGCGGAAGGTGAGCCGGGTCCCGGCGCCGGCCACCGACCCGGACGCGGACTACCGCCAGCTGGCGCAGTGGACCGCCCGCGGCGAGGAGACCTGCGGCATCGTGTACGGCGCCAACTACCGGCGCCTGCGGGAAAACGTGAAGGAACTGCACCCGGCGCTCGACCAGTGGATGATCACCGAGGGCTACGGCCGCACCATGGGCCGGCCGGGCCTCGACCTGCTGCGGCGGGAGCTGTGCACCGTGGCGCAGACCGCGGTGCTCGAGGCGCCGCGGCAGCTGCACTCGCACCTCCGCGGCTCGCTCCACGCGGGGGCCAGCTTCGGCCAGGTGGAGGCGGTGCTGTCGGTGGTGAACCCCCTGTTGTCCTACGACCAGTGGAAGAAAGTGAAGGAACTGTGGCAGACGGTGCGGGAAGGCTGGGAGCCGGAGGAATGACCCGGGGACCCCATGTTCGTTGATCTCGTCACCATCCGCGTCACCGCGGGCACCGGGGGCTCCGGGGCCGCGTCCTTCGCGCGCTTCAAGTACAAGCCCAAGGGCGGGCCCGATGGCGGCGACGGCGGGGGCGGCGGCTCGGTGTACCTGAAGGCTGACGCCAACCTGGCCACGCTCCTCGACTACCGCTACCGCAGCGCCTGGAAGGCCGAGCGCGGGGTGCACGGCAAGGGCAAGAACATGACCGGCGCCACCGGTGACGACCTGTACCTCCCGGTGCCCCCGGGGACGGTGGTGCGCGACCCCGACACCGGCGAGTCCCTGGGCGAGGTCCTGCACGCCGGGGAGACGCTCCTGGTCGCCAGGGGCGGCCGCGGTGGCCGCGGCAACGCGCGATTCGCCACCTCGACCCACCGCGCGCCCCGCGAGTGGGAACCGGGTGAGGAAGGCGAGGACCGCCAGCTCGAGCTCACCCTCAAGCTGATCGCCGATGTCGGCCTGGTCGGCGAGCCGAACGCCGGCAAGAGCACCCTGCTCTCGGTCATTTCCGCGGCGCGCCCCAAGATCGCCGACTATCCCTTCACCACGCTCGAGCCCAATCTCGGCGTGGTGGGGCTTTCGGACAGCCGCACGTTCGTGGTGGCCGACATTCCGGGCATCATCGAGGGCGCCCACCAGGGCAAGGGGCTGGGCCTCCAGTTCCTGCGCCACGTCGAACGCACCCGGGTGCTTGCGGTGATGGTCCCGCTCGATGCCCCCGACCCCCAGGCCACCTACGACCTGCTCCGCGGGGAACTGCAGGCGTACAGCGAGGTCCTCTTCGCCAAGCCGCACCTGGTACTCCTATCCAAGCGGGACCTCCTCCCGGCCGACGCGGGACTGCCGGCGCTGGAGACGCCGGGCGCCATCGGGGTGGTCGCGTTTTCGTCGGTGGCCGGGGAAGGGGTGGAAGACCTCAAGGCGTACCTCTGGCGTGCGGTCGAGGCTGCCCGCGCGGCCGAGGCCGCCGGGGAACCGGCCGAGGAGCCCCTGTGGCAGAGTGACGAGGACGAGGCATGGCCCTGAGCGACGAACGGGCGGCGTACGTCGCGCTGGCCCTGACCCCCGGCATCGGGCCGCAGCGACTCACCAGCCTGCTCGCGGCCTGCCAGTCTGCCTCCGGCGCCCTCGCGGCGCCGTTTGCGTTTTTATGCTCCGTGCCGGGGATCTCCCCCGCGGCCGCCACCGCCATCCTGGGCACCAACCTCGCCGCCGGCGCTACGGTGTTGCGGCGCCTCGAGGACCTGGGCGCGCATTGCCTGCTGCGCGACGATCCTGGGTATCCCGCCATGCTCCGCAGCATCCCCGATCCTCCCGGGGTGCTGTTCGCGCAGGGAAATCTCGCGTTGCTGGAGCGGCCGGCGGTGGCGGTGGTCGGGAGCCGGGACCACTCCGCCTACGGCGGCGAGGTGGGGCGCACCATTGCGGGCGCGGCGGCCGCGGCCGGCCTGGTGGTGGTGAGCGGGATGGCGCGCGGCCTCGACGCCGTGGCCCAGACCGCGGCCCTCGACGCGGGCGGCCTCACCCTGGGGGTCTTGGGCAATGGGCTCGGGGTCATCTACCCCGCCGCCAACCGGGCCCTCTACCAGCGTGTCCTCGAGCTGGGCCTGCTGCTCACCGAGTTTCCGCCGGGCGAGCGGCCCGTGGTTGGGAGCTTTCCCCGCCGCAATCGCCTCATCAGTGGGCTGGCCCGGGTCACGGTGGTCATCGAGGCGGCCGCCGGCTCAGGGACCCTGATCACCGTGGCGGCGGCGCTGGAGCAGGGGCGGGACGTCATGGCCGTGCCGGGGGAGATCACCAGCCCCACCTCGGTGGGGACCAATCGACTGCTCCGCGACGGCGCCGAACCACTGCTCGAGGTGGCGGACCTCTTCCGTCACTATCCCGAACTTGGCGAGGTCGCCGCGGCGCCGGCGGCGGGCGGGCAGGAGGCCGGGGGAGCGCCCCCGCCGGGGCTCACACCTGAGGAATCGTCGCTGTTCCAGCACCTCGCCTCCGGCCCCCTGGGCCTGGACGACCTCGTGGCCCGTTCCGCCCTCCCGGCGGCGCAGGTGCTCACGATCGTCACCGCCCTGGAACTCCGGGGGCTGCTGGCTCCCCGGGCCGGGCGGCTGGCCCTGACCAACCGGTAGGGAGGCGGGCGGACCCCCGAGCCCCGGGGCGGGGGCTGTTTCCCGTTTCCCGGCCTTCCGGCTAAATTGGGGCAGCCCCTCGACTTCCGAGCCAGATGACCTCGACCACCGGCGCAACCTGCCCCCGTTGCGGCAAGCCGATTTCGGCTGGCGCGCGCTTCTGCATGGAGTGCGGGCTGGACGTTTCCGGCGAGCAGGGCAGCGTGGCCACGGCGATGATGCCGGCGGCCCAGGAAGATGACGCCCAGGCGCTCGCGCTCGAGCTCCTCAAGCAGGCGACCATCGGCGAGTACGAGATTCTCCGGGAGCTGGGCCGCGGCGGCATGGCCACGGTCTACCTGGCGCACGACATTGCCCTCGACCGCAAGGTGGCGGTCAAGGTCATGGCCCCGGCGCTCCTCCTCATGGGCGAGGGCATGACCGAGCGCTTCAAGCGCGAGGCCCGGACCGCTGCCAACCTGTCGCACCCGAACATCATCCCGATCTACACCGTGAAGAGCGCCGGCAAGTCGCTCTTCTTCGTGATGAAGTTCATCGCCGGCCGCTCGCTGGAGCAGATCATCAAGGACGTCGGCCCGATGCCGGTGCCGATGGTCCAGGCCATCCTGCAGCAGGTCACCGGCGCGCTCGGCTACGCCCACCGGCACGGGATCGTGCACCGGGACATCAAGCCCGCGAACATCATGATCGACGAGGAGGGCTGGTCGGTCGTCACCGACTTCGGCATCGCCAAGGTGGCGGAGAACCGGGGCCTGACGATGACCGGCATCGCGGTCGGCACGCCGTCCTACATGAGCCCGGAGCAGTGCGCCGCCAAGGACATCACGGGCAAGTCGGACCAGTACTCGCTCGGCGTCGTGGCCTACGAGATGCTCACGGGGCACCAGCCCTTCGAGGGCGACTCGGCGATGGCGATCATGTTCGCGCACTTCCACGAGGCCCCGAAGCCGCTCGGCGAGAAGCGACCCGACTGCCCGCCGGCACTGGCGCAAGCGGTGATGCGGATGCTCGAGAAGGCGCCCGACAAGCGCTACGCCTCGATGGAGGAAGCCGCCCAGGCCATCGGCGGCCAGGCCCTTACGCATGACGACCCGGTGCGGCTGCAGCTGCTGGAGCTGGCCCGCCGCGGGAGCACCCGCGAGATCCTCAAGCAGGTGCCGCCGCCGCCCACCAGCCCGGTCCCGCCCGCCAAGACCCGACAGGTCGTCGAGGCCGCCACCACGCCGATCCCCGCCCCGCGGGTGCTCAGCATCTCCGTGGCGCCCGGCCGGAGCGACCTGCACGTGGGCGACAGCATGCAGCTCACCGCCAACCCGCGCACCACCGGCGGCACCGCCGCCGGGGTGCCGGTGAGCTGGGCTTCGAGCGCACCGGCGATCGCCACGGTCTCGCCGACCGGCCTGGTCACCGCGGTGGCGCCCGGCAACGCCACGATCACCGCCACCACCGAGGGGGTCAGCGGCGCCGCGCAGGTGGCGGTGACTCGGGTACCGGTCGGGTCGGTGCTCATCGAGCCCGAGGAGGCCCGCCTCGCCATCGGCGACGAGCTCGGCCTCAAGGTCGTCGTCAAGGACCAGCACGGTGTGACCCTCAACGACCGCGAGGTCGAGTGGAGCATGAGCCCGCAGGGCGTGGTCACGCCGGGAGCCAAGGGGCGCGTCGTGGCCACCCGCGAGGGCGTGGTGGAGATCGTCGCCGAGGCCGAAGGGGTGAAGGGCAGCGCCCGGGTCTGGGTCACGCCAGCCCCGGTGGCCCGGGTGAGCATCACCCCGCAGGCCCCCTCGGTCCGCGCGGGCGAGACGGTGGCACTCGCGGCCGCCCTCGCCGACCGCCAGGGCAAGGCGCTCGCCGATCGGCTCGTGAGCTGGAGCTCCGCCGACCTGAAGCTTGCGACCGTCGCGCCCTCCGGCGAGGTGACCGGCGTGGCCGAAGGGACGGTCGAGGTCACCGCGACGGCCGAGGGGCAGCACGCAAGCGTGAAGGTCAAGGTGACCCCCGCGGCGGTGGCCTCTGTGACGGTTGCGCCCCCGGAGCCCATCGTGGCGGGGGACAAGGCAATGCTGGCGGCCCAGGTGAAGGATGCCCGGGGCCAGCTGCTCACCGGCCGTGAGGTGAAGTGGAGCTCGTCCTCGCCCGCGATCGTGATCGTCAACAAGGATGGCAGCGTCACCGGCATGGCGCCGGGCACGGCCAAGGTCACCGCCGAGGTCGAGGGCAAGTCCTGGACGGTGTCCGTCACGGTGCAGCCGGTGCCGGTGGCCTCGGTGAGCGTCGAGGGCAAGGCTGGTTCGCTCGCGGTCGGTGGCACGCTCGGGCTGAAGGCCGTAGTGAAGGATGCCAAGGGGCACGTCCTGGCAGGGCGCGAGGTGCAGTGGAGCAGCAGCGCCGCGGCGCTGGCCAGCGTGGCCCGGGACGGTACCGTCACGGCCCGGGCGCCCGGCGCGGTGACGATCACCGCCACGGTCGAGGGCCGGAAGGGTGAGTTCGCGGTGACGATTCCCGCGCCCCCGGTGGCCGAGGTGAAGACCGAGGTCCTGCCGCCGCCGGTGGTCGAGAAGCCGGCGGCCCCTCCGGTGGAGCCAAAGCCAGCTTCGGAAAAGAAGTCGCCGCTGCCGCCGCCGGTGCCCGACGCGAAGACCGAGGTCCTGACACCACCCGCTCCCGAGCCCCCAAGCCGCCGAGCCGCCGAGCCGTCCTCCGGCGGCAAGGGCAAGCTCATCGGGGCGGTGGTCGGGCTCGCGGTCGTGGCCGCGGTGGCGTTCGCGGTGCTGCGGCCCAAGGGCGGCGAGGAGATCCCGCCGGCGCCGGTGCTCCTGCCGACCGCCGATGCGGCGGTGGCCACGGTGACCATCAGCGGCGAGGCCACCGAGGTGGCGGTGGGCCGCACCGCGCAGTTCGCCGCGGTGCTCAAGGATGCCGATGGCAACGAGATCCAGGGGCGCGCCGTGACCTGGAGCTCGAGCGATCCGGCGGTCGTCGAGGTCTCAGGTCTGGGCGCCGTGACCGGTCGGAAGGCCGGCAGCGCCACCATCACGGCCACCAGCGAAGGCCGAAGCGGGACCGCCACGGTGACCGTGGCCGAACCCACCAGCGACCTCCCGGCGCAGGTGGCGAGCGTCCTGATCGGTGGCGGGGGACGGAGCATCGAGGTGGGCCAGACGGCCCAGCTGACTGCCACCGCCAAGGACACCCGCGGCTTCATCCTGAACGACCGGACGGTGGTCTGGAGCACGGGCGCCCCCGATGTGGCGCTGGTCTCCTCCAGCGGACTGGTCTCGGCCATGGGCGCTGGCAGCGCCACGATCACCGCGAGCAGTGAAGGAAAGAGCGCCGAGACGAGGATCACGGTGACGGCCCCGAAGCCGCCGGTGGCCATCCCGGAGCCGGCCAAGCCTGAGCCGGCCAAGCCGGAACCGGTCCGGACGGAGCCGCCCGCTCCAGTGGCGACGGTGGCGCTCACCCCGGCGGCGCTTGCGCTGGAGACCGGGGCGGACGCGCCCCTGGCCGCGAGCCTGCTTGATGCCCGACGCAATCCGCTCTCCGACCGCGCGGTACAGTGGAAGTCGAGCGACACGCGGGTGGCCAAGGTGTCCGACGCCGGCGTGGTGACCGGAGTGGCCAAGGGAAAGGCCACGATCACCGCGACCGCCGAGGGCAAGTCGGCCAGCGCGGTGGTGACCGTGGCGGACGCCGTGGTGCCGGTGGCGGGGGTGGCGCTGACCGCGAGCGGCCGGAGCCTGAAGGTCGGCGAGGCCACGACGTGGACCGCCACCGCCCGCGACGCGCGGGGCCGCCCCCTCGCGGATCGCGGGATCACCTGGATCTCGACCGCACCGCAGGTAGCGACCGTCACCGGCACCGGAGTGATCACGGGCGTCGCGCCCGGCACCGCGGAGATCCGGGTCGAGGCCGAGGGCAAGGTGGCCAGCGAGCGGATCACCGTGACCGCGGCGCCCGTCGTGGTGACGCCGCCGCCGGTGACGCCTGGTCCCGGACCCGGGCCCGCGCCTGCGACCGGCGGAGCCAGCGCCCTGCTCCCGCGGCGCGCGGTCGAGGCGGGTGGCGGGTTCTCCTGCGGCATCACGGCTGGCAACGGCGTGGTCTGCTGGGGGGCGGGCCAGACGGGCCTGGTGGCCATCGAGGGAAGCAACGGGGCCAGCGGGCTGGTCGTGGGCCGCGCCCACGCCTGCGCCCTCGCCGGCGGCCGGACCATCTGCTGGGGCGACAACAAGCAGGGCCAGCTGGGAGATGGTGGCAACACCGCGAGCACGAGTGCGGTGGCGGTCACGGGCGATCCCGGCTTCACCGTGCTGAGCGCCGGCGCCACGCACACCTGCGGGCTGGCCGGCGGGAAGGCCTACTGCTGGGGACGCGGGCGTGAGGGGCAGCTTGGTGATGGTGGCACCAGCGACCGGAAGAAGCCGGTGGCGGTGCGGGGTGGGCAGAGCTTCGTGCAGATCTCCGCCGGCGGCAACCACACCTGCGCGGTCACCGCGGCGGGCCAGGCCTACTGCTGGGGCGACGGCTTCTCCGGCCAGCTGGGCTTCGGTGGGCTGGAGCAGCAGAGCGAGCCGATCGACGTCTCGGGCGGGGTCAAGTTCAGCCGGGTGGCGGCCGGCGGGAAACACAGCTGCGGCATCACGTCCGGCGGCAAGGCCTACTGCTGGGGCGCCAACGAGAGCGGCCAGGTGGGCGATGGCTCCAAGAGCGATCGCCCCAGTCCCGTGCCCGTCACCGGTGGTCAGAACTTCACGGACCTGGCGCTCGGCGCCAACCACAGCTGCGGGCTCGCGGCGGGCGGGGAGGTCTACTGCTGGGGCGAAAACCGCTCCGGGCAGCTCGGCGACGGCTCCAAGACCGATCGCAACAAGCCGGTGGCGGTCGCGGGCGGCCCCTTCAGCTCCATCTCAGCCAGCGACGGCACCACCTGCGGCATGGCGCGCGGCGGCGAGGCGCTGTGCTGGGGCCGGAATGACAAGGGGCAGCTGGGCGACGGCGGCACCGCGCCGCGCTCCGCCCCGGGGCCGGTCACCGGGCAGTAGCGTACGGGCGGCTCGGCGGCTCGGCGACACGAGAACGGGCGGCGCTCCACCGGGGAGCGCCGCCCGTTCTGTTGGGGCCGTATCGCGAAGGGTGCCGCCCTACCGGGCTACCGTCTACCGCCCGCCGATCGGGACCCCGACGCTGAAGACCAGGTCCGATTGCATCTTGCCGGGGTAGAAGCCGAGGCTCGCGTCATCGCCCTTGTCGGGGTCGAACTGGTACAGGTTCGCCTCGGCGCGGATGTCGATCGGGAACCGCGGGGTGACGTTGGCGCGGAGGCCGATGCCGGCCACGCCGCCGAAGCTGGTCAGCTTGCCATCGATGCCGGGCCCGTCCCAGAAACTGCCGCCGTGGTGCACCACGATCCCGCCGAGCACCACGCTCAGGTTGCTGCGCCGCGGCTTGATGACGGCCCGGAGGCTGCCGATCATGACGCTGCCCTTGTCGGTGGTGGCGAAGTCGAAGCCGCCGTTCTGGTTCGGGTCCTCGATCACGAAGCGCACGTTGCTGCTGGCGTAGCCGAAGGAGCCTTCGGCGGCGATCGTGGCGCTGACCGGGAGGGTGACCCGGAGGCCGAACATCGCGGTGTTTTCCTGGGAGACCGTGATGTTGGAGGTGCCGGTGCCGCCGATGACGGTCAGGTCGAAGTCATCGTTGTAGAAATCGGCGAGGGAGAAGTAGCTGCCCACCCAGGGGGTGATGGAGAACTTGTTCTGGGCGGTGAGGACCGACGGGACCGTCGCGGCGAGCAACAGGGCCGCCGCGGCCAGGCGCTGGCGCACGGACGTCAAGCGAAACACGGAACCCCCTTGGCGTGGGACTGGCGCGGGGACGAAGTGTCCCGGGAACCGCAGGTAGGATGCGCTGCCGCCGATGGGCTGTCAACTTGGCCGTCCCGCCCCGATTACCTTCGGAGCCGAGCCGCCGAGCCGCCGAGCCGCCGAGCCGCCGAGCCGCCGAGCCGCCGAGCCGCCGAGCCGCCGACCATGCACCTCTATATCCACGTCCCCT
>JBGAPX010000006.1:0-67742 GCA_044221045.1 Gemmatimonadales bacterium | reverse complement strand
GAGCCGACCTAGCCCGGTTCGAAGCCGGTAAGGCCGGTCCGGTCCCGGACCGGGCCGCAGTACCTTGCAGGCGACCGTTCCACCGCCCCTCACCCCACGCGGACCGACACCGATGACGATCACCCTTCCCCGCCCCGGTGCCGCATGGCGACGCGGCGCCCTGCTTGCCGCATGCTGCCTGGCCGGCGCCTCCACGGCCGCCTCGGCGCAGCAGGCCGCACCCGGGCGCGAGTGGCCCACCGCCGCGCCGGCGCGGGTCGGTCTCAACCCAGCGGTGCTCGACTCGATCCACGCCGAGATCAGCGCCGGCACCTACGGTCTGGTGGACCGGATGCTCGTGATCCGGCACGGCCGGGTGGCCTTCGACCGTTCCTACCCGCAGGACTACGACGCTGCCTATGGCGATTCCGCCCGGTCCCGCAACGCGCTCAACGCGCTCGATCCGGCGAGTCCCTACAACTACTTCAACCCGTGGTGGCACCCTTACTATCGCCGTGGCACCCTGCACACCCTGCAGTCAGTGACCAAGACCATCACCTCGGTGATCTTCGGGGTGGCGGTGACGCGCGGCGACTTCCCGGCCATCGACACCCCGGTGCTGGCCTTCTTCGACACCACGGCCGTGGCCAACATCGACGACCGCAAGCGCCGGATGACGGTGCGCCACCTGCTCACGATGACCGGTGGGATCGACTGGAACGAGAACCTGCCGTACATCGACCCCAACAACAGCGCCAGCGCCCTCGAGGCGAGTCCCGACTGGGTGGGCTTCACCATCAACAGGCCGATGATGCGGGAGCCCGGCACCGCGTTCAACTACAGCAGCGGCGAGAGCGCCCTGCTGGCGCATGTCTTCCGGCAGGGCACCGGGGTCGACCTCGAGGAGTACGCTGCCCGGCACCTCTTCGGGCCGCTCGGCATCACCCAGTGGTTCTGGAAGCGGACGCCGAGCGGCACGGCCGACACCGAGGGCGGACTGTACCTCGAGGCGCGGGACCTGGCGCGGATCTGGTACCTCTTCCTCCGCGGCGGCGAATGGAACGGGCGCCAGGTGGTCTCGCCGGAATGGGTGAAGGCCTCGGTGGCGCCTGCTGTGAGCGTGAGCCCTGCACCGGCGGCCCCCAGGTACGGCTACCTCTGGTGGCTCTACCCCGACCCGCTCGACGGCACGAAGTCCATCTGGAGCGGATCCGGATTCGGCGGCCAGTGGCCCATGGCCTTCCCCGACCTCGACCTGGTAGTGGTGTTCAACAGCTGGAATATCCTCCCGGGGCGTGGCGGCCTGCCGATCCGGCAGTTGCGGGAGCGGCTGGCCCGGGCGGTGGTGGCGCGGTAGGCCCCCGTGAGCCTCAATCACCCGTTCGGGTGACGCGCGGCGGCCCCGGCCATGCTATCCTCGGCGCTCCCCCCAACCCAGGAGCCGGCATGCAGCTCGGCGCATTCTCCATCAGCCTCGCGGTCAAGGACATCAAGGCGTCCATCGCCTTCTATGAGAAGTTCGGGTTCACGGTCTTCGGCGGAAATCCCGAGCACCGCTGGGCCATCCTCAAGAACGGGGATGCCCTGGTCGGGGTGTTCCAGGGGATGTTCGACAAGAACATCCTGACCTTCAATCCCGGCTGGGACGCCAACGCCCAGCCGCTCCCGACCTTCACCGACGTCCGGGAACTGCAGCGGCAGCTCCGGGCACAGGGCGTCAGCTTCATGACGGAGGCGGACGAGAGCACCACCGGTCCGGCGAGCTTCGTGGCCGTGGACCCTGACGGCAACCCCGTGCTGGTGGACCAGCACCGCTGACCCGGCACGCCACCTCCACCCCTCGAGGTCATCATGCCATACGCTGAAGCGACCGCCACGATCCGTCGGAGCCCGGCGGAGGTGTTCGAACTCCTCTTGGATACTGCCCGCGCCCCGGAATGGATGGAGTCGTGCGTGTCCCTCGGGCCGGTGACGCCCGGCCCCCTCGCCCCCGGCGCGCGGCTCCACTATGCCTACCGCCAGGGCAGCCAGCCGGGGAGCATGGAGGGAGAGGTGACGGCGCTGGTGCCGGCCTCCACCCTCGCCATGCGGCTCCGCGACCCGAAGTTCACCGTCGAGGTGCAGCTCCGGCTGAGCCCCACCGCGGACGGCGTGCAGGTGCAGCACGGGATCGACATCATCCCGGGGTCATTGTTCGGGCGCCTGATGAGCCCGCTGATCCAGATGGGCAACCGGCGCCAGGTGGTCCGCAACCTGGAGCGCCTCAAGCGGCTGGCCGAAGGCGGCCAGGCCACCTGACCCACGGGCGTGCCCCCGACCGGCACGCCCATGGCACCTCCACCCCTCGACTGAGACCGCACAGTGTTCGAGTGGCTGCAACGCTTCCTTGCGCGGGGGGATGCCCCGGTCCTGCCCACGATCCTGGCCGACACCACCGGGATCAGCCTCACGGTGGGCGACGTGAGCCGCGCCATCCCCTGGGGCGCCATCCAGCGCATCGCCGCGTTCAAGCAGGACCTCGGGACGCACGACCGGATCGTGCTGGCCATCGAGGCCGCCCGCTCGAGCAAGGAACCGGTCTTCCTTTCCGAGGATTGTCCCGGATTCGCCGACCTCTTTGGCCAGATGGAGGCCGCGCTCGGCCTCAACCCGGGGTGGTACCTCGAGATCATGATGCCGGCCTTCGAGGCTACGCCGCGGGTGATCTACCTGCGGGACGCACAGGCAGGCGAAGGGGCGTGACGCCGGCCGACACCATCGCCTCGCCACCACCGTAGGCGTCGGCATGACGGCACCCCTCCTTCGCCCCTCCCCGGCCGCCTTCCCGGTCCTCCGCCGCGTGGTGCTGTTCTGGATCTCCTACTTCCTCATCCTGCTCCTCGCCGCCGTTCCGAGGGGGCTGGCCCCGCCGCCCTGGGACCAGTTGGTGTGGGGACTGGTCGCCATCCCGCCGCTGCTGGCGCTGTCGGTCGTCATGGCCCGACGGGAGGTGCCACCGCTGGCCGGGATCGGGGCCACGCCTGCTGGACGGGATGTCGCGCCGCTGCTCGCCGGACTGCTCCTCGGATTCGCCACCTACGCGGCCGTCCTGGCGGCGATTTCGGTGCTGGTCACCCCGATCCGGCTGGCCACGGCGCGTGCGCCGGCGGCGGGGCCCCTGTCGCTCGCCGCGGCCACCGTCCTGGTCCTCGCCTACATGGAGGAGCTGGGCTTCCGTGGCTACGCCCTCCGGGCACTGACCGGCGCGGTCGGTCGATGGCCGGCGCAGTGGCTGGTGGCGCTGGCGTTCGGCCTGTCGCACCTCGCGTTCGGGTGGGAGTGGAGCCAGGTCCTGTACGGCGTGCTGCCGAGCGCGGCGCTGTTCGGCGCGGTGGCGTCCCGTTCGGGTGGTCTGGCCATGCCGACGGGCGTGCATGCCGCGATGAACCTGGCCCGCGTGGCCACCGGGGAACGGGGGGATACCCCGCTGTGGACGATCGTGGTGGACGAGTCCGTGACGGCACGACTGGCCGCGGTGGCTCCGCCGATCGGGCTCATGACAACGCTGCTCGTGGCGGCCGTGGTGTGGTGGTGGCCGGCGCGGCCGTGGACAGCGGTGGCGTCCCCGGGGCGTGGTGCGTAGGTTGCCTTGTCCCCTTCCTGGAGCCAGGTATGGCTGGTAAGTCGCGCGGCAGCCGCAAGGCCGATCATGGCGGCCACACCACCACGACGAGCAAGCAGCACGATACCGTCTATGTCACCATCGGCCCGATCCAGCTCATCCGCGTCGGGGGAGGCAAGGGCAAGAAGCGTGGCGGGCGCGGACGGAAGCTCGCCCCCGCTGAGGCGAAGAAGCTGCTCGCATGGCTGGTCAAGCAGCTGTAGCTCCCCGTCGGCAAGCGGACGCCCGCGGCCGGTGCGCGCGCGGGCCTCTCGCTTGCTTCCGGTGAATCCACCGCTCGCGGAGCCCCCTGTGGCCATTGCCGTCCAGCGCACCGTGCACGGCCTCCCCGTCCGCATCCTCAACAGCCGCCCCGACATCGACACCGAGGACGTGGTGCGCCGGCTCTCCGCGGCGCTCGACCTCGTGGCCGCCTACGCCCCCGGGGTCTACCGGCGGTTGCCCCTGGACCTGGCCGGCTTCGTGGTGGAGCGCTTTGCCTGCCGCGGCGCGTTCTTCCCTGATACCCGCCTGTGCCTGGTGGAACTCACCTTCACCGTGAATCCCGCGCACGGGCTGCCCGAGATCGCCGCGTCCATCGTGCACGAGGCCACGCACGCGCGGGTCGCCGCCTGGTGCGGCACCACGCCGCCGGAGGCGCGGGCCCGCGAGGAGCGGCTCTGCCGTCGCGCGGAGCTGGCCTTCGGGCTGGCGGTGCCGGACGGCGGCGTGGTGACGGCGCGGGCCCGGGCCTCGCTCGACCTCGACGCCGCGGGCGTGGCCCCCCGGGTGGACTGGGCCGAGGCGGCGCGCCGGGTCGCGGCAGCGGACGCCGCCGCACGACGACCGGGACCTGTCGGGTAGCGCCCCCGGACTGCGCATTCCATTCCGGACCGCCGGACGGCGGACGCCCTCACCACTTCATCCCCTCGACCTGTACCGGCCATGCCACACGCTTCCCGGAACGAACGCGCCACCCTCGAGCGTGCCGCCCAGCTCGCCCTCACCTACCTGGCGGGGCTCGACACCGCGCCGGTGGCTCCCACCACGCCGCTGGCGGAGTTGCGCCGGCGGTTCGGCCGGCCCTTGCCGGAGGCCGGCGTGGATCCGGTCACGGTCATCGAGGAGCTGGCGCGCGATGCGGCCGGCGGGCTGCTCGGGACGGCGGGGGGGCGGTTCTACGGCTGGGTGATCGGTGGCGGCCTCCCCGCGGCGGTGGGCGCGGACTGGCTCACCTCCGCATGGGACCAGAATGCCGGGCTCTACGCCGCGGGCCCGGCGGCGGCGGTGGTGGAGGAGGTCTGCGGCGACTGGCTCAAGGACCTCCTCGGGCTGCCGAGCACGGCCTCCTTTGCCCTCGTCACGGGATGCCAGATGGCGCACGTGACCTGCCTGGCGGCCGCGCGCCACGCCCTGCTGGCGCGCGCGGGATGGGACGTGAACCGGGACGGCCTCGCGGGCGGGCCGGCCATCCGCATGCTCACCTCCGACGCGGTGCACGGTACCACCGTGCGGGCCGCCAGGCTGCTCGGCCTCGGCACGGCGAACATCACCGTGCTGCCGACGGACGCCGACTCGCGGCTCACGCCCGCGACGCTGGGGAGCGCGCTGGCACGGGACGCGGGACGGCCGACCATCGTGGTGCTGCAGGCGGGCGACGTGAACACCGGGGCCTTCGACCCGTTTCCCGAACTCATTGCGCGGGCGCATGAGGCGGGCGCCTGGGTGCACGTGGACGGCGCGATGGGCCTGTGGTGCAACGCCACGCCGCGGCTCCGCCACCTGCTCACCGGCGTGGCGCAGGCCGACAGCTGGGCCACCGATGGCCACAAGTGGCTCAACGTGCCGTATGACAGCGGCTACGCCTTCGTGGCGCACCCCGAGCACCACCGCGCCGGCATGGAGCATCGGGCCAGCTACCTGGTGCACGCGGAGGATGTCCGGGACCAGCTGGACTGGACCCCGGAGCACTCGCGGCGGGCCCGCGGCTTCGCGACCTACGCGGCGCTCCGGGAACTGGGACGCGCGGGGATCGCCGAGCTGGTGGAACGGAACAGCCGCCAGGCGGGGGAACTGGTCACGCGCATCGGGGCCCTGCCGCACGCGCGGGCGGTGGCGGTGTCGGAGATGAATCAGGGACTGGTGCGGTTCCACGACCCGAAGGCCGGCGCCTCCGAGGCCGACCACGACCGGCGCACCGACGCCGTCATGGCGGCGATCAACGCCACCGGGGAGGCGTACTTCACCGGCACCACCTGGCGCGGCATGCGCTGCATGCGGGTGTCGGTGTCCTGCTGGCGCACCACCCCGGCCGACGTGGACCGGGCCGTGGCCGCAGCGGCCGCGGCCCTCGCCCCGGGGTGACGTTGCGGGCGGCGGCCCCCGCGATACCTTCGAGTGGCATCCGCCGGCGTTCCCTTACCCCATCGCGGAGGTCCCATGGCTGCCCTCAGCGCCACCGAACCGATGCCGGTCCGTCCGGTGCCGGGCCTGGTCCTCGGCGCCGGCGTCGTGGCCCTGGCAGCGCTGGCGCTCTGGCTGCTCCTCGGCATGTACCAGGGCGGGGCCGCGCGGGAGTGCCTGCGTCAGTACGGCGAGGCCCGCACCGCTGCCGACACTGCCCGCGTCGACGGGCTGGTGCCCGGTCCTGCCGGCCCGGAGGCCCATTCATGCGGATTCACCCGCCGGGCCGCGCGGTGGTAGGCCCGCGGCGCAAACCGGGATGACGCCGCCCCTGCCCCCGGTGCGTGACGACCTGGCCCAGCAGATGCTGGGGCTGTGGATCCTGCGCACCCGCGAGGACCATGCAGCCGACGGGAGTCGCCGCGTGGACCCGGCACTCGGCCCCGACCCGCTCGGCATGCTGGCCTTCGGGCCGGGGCGGTTCGCCGCCCAGTTCATGCGCCGGGACCACGGCGCCGCGGGGACCCCGGCGCCCACGGTCGCGGGCGCCAACAACAGCATGGCGGTCGACGGCTACGACGCCTACTTCGGGCGCTGGACCCTCGACGCTGCGCGCGGCACCGTCCGCGTGACGCTCGAGGGTGCGCTCGCCCCGGCGGGCATCGGGCAGGCCTACACCCGGGACATCCGCGCCGACGGCGACACGCTGACCATCCAGCTGGCCACGACCGCCCCCGATGGCACTCCCCTGACTCGCACGCTCACCTTCGACCGCGCGCGCTGACCGCGGCCCCCGCCATGCCGGACCACCCCACCACGATCGAACGCCTGCCCCGTCCCGCGAGCGCCGCGGACCTGCGCGCCCTGGCCGAGCTGCTGGTGGACGCGGTGAACTCCGGCTCGGCCGTCAGCTTCCTGCCGCCGCTGCCGGTGGATCGCGCGCTGGCCTGGTGGCGGGAGACGGTGGCCGGGGCGGACGCCGGCGTCGCCTTCCTGGTGGCGCGCGACGCGGAGGGCATCGCGGGCAGCGTCCAGGTGCACCCCGCGTGGGCGCCCAACCAGCCGCATCGCGGCGATATCGCCAAGCTGATCGTGCATCGTCGCGCCCGGGGCCAGGGACTCGGCACCCGGCTGATGGAGGCGGCGGAGGCCGAGGCGCGCGCGGCGGGCCTCACCCTGCTCACCCTCGACACCAAGCGGGGCGACTCGGCCGAGCGGCTGTACCGGCGGCTGGGCTGGACCGAGATGGGCGCGGTGCCGGGCTTCGCGATCAACCCGGACGGCTCGCCGCAGGAATCGGTGTTCTTCTACAAGCACTTGCGGTAGGCGGTTGGGAGATTGGGTAATTGGGCGATTGGGTGATTGGGTGATCGGGTGAAGTGAGTGTCGAGACGGGACGCGGGGGAGCGGCGCCGGATGGCGTCGCCCCCCCGCGCCCGTCGAGGGGGCGGTTACCGGACCCGCGCCTGCACCTCGAGGAACTCCCCCAGCACTGACGTGCCGCCGTCGGTGGCCCGATTGTGCTCGGTGAAGAGCCGCGTGAGCGAGGCCCGGAGCGCTACGGCGCCGGCGGCGGAGGCGGCCTTGAGGGTGGCCACCGTCGGGCCGTAGAAGGTGGCGAAGAGCTCCGTCACGGCCGCCGGGGGCACCGGGAAGCGCAGCTCCATCATCCGCCGGGTGAAGGCGAGGTCGGCGACCCCGGCGCCCAGCCGCGCCTGCACGACCGACTCCTCGCCCCAGGCCAGCGGGCTCGGGATCCCGGCGGGGGGCGGGACCACCGCCACGTGCGCCCGCAGCATGTGCCCGATGAACCCCTGGGGGGTCCAGTTCGCCATCGCGATCCGACCGCCGGGGCGGACCACCCGCAGGAGCTCCGCCGCCGCCCGCTCCGGGCGATAGGCGAACATCACCCCGAACATGGTCATCGCCACGTCGAAGCGTGCATCGCCGTACGGGAGCGCCTCCGCGTCGCCGACGTCGAACTGCACCCGGGCACCGGCGGCCGCCGCTTCCACGGCCGCCTCCTCGATGAGGTTGGGCGCGATGTCGACGCCGGTCACGGCGGCGCCGGCGCGGGCCGCCGGGATCGCCAGGTTGCCGGTGCCGCAGGCGACGTCCAGCACCTGCTCGCCCGGCCGCAGCGCCAGCCGGCCCACGAACGCCTCCGCGCCGGGCGCGAAGCTGCGGGCGATCGGGAGGAAGTCCGCCCCGCCCCAGATGGCGCGGGCCCGGGTGGTGAGGGGGTCGTCGGACACCCGTCGGACGGTGCCCTGGATGCCGGGGCGGTCGGCGCAGGGGATCAGGTCGGAAGACATGCCGGCTCCTTCGTCAGCTGAGGGGATGCGCGCCCTCGTGGCGCACGGGCACCAAGTTGCGTCAGGCGCCCCGATCCTCCCATGACTGACCGTCCCGACTTCCTGCCCGGGCGTCCCCGGACGCCCTTATGTGGCGTGAATTGCGGCGGTGGGGGACGGTACGCCCGCCGCGCGGCGGCGTTCCCGCCAGGCCCCGGGGGCCAGCCCGGTGGCCTTCTTGAAGGCGCGGCTGAAGGCCGCCTCGGAGTCGTACCCCACCTCGGCGCCGACCGCGGCCACCTTGGCCCCGGACTGCGCCAGGCGCGTGGCGGCGACCTGCATGCGCCACTGGGTGAGGTACTGCATCGGCGGCTGACCCACCAGCTGGGTGAAACGGTCGGACAGGCTGGTGCGGGAGCTCCCCGCCTCGCGGGCCAGGTCGATGAGGGTCCAGGGACGCGCGGGCTGGTGGTGAATGAGGGTGAGCACCCGGCCCACGACCTCGTCACGCAGCCCGGCCAGCCAGCCGGTCTGCCCGGGCGGCATGTCATCGAGGTAGCGCCGGAGCACCTCGATGAACATCAGCTCCGCCAGGCGGGTGAGGACGCAGTCGGCGCCGGCGCGGCCCCGGCGGGACTCCTCGGTGACCTGCCCGGTGAAGGCGCCGAGCCAGGCGCTCGAGAGGCCACGCAGGTGCAGCCGCCGGGGCAGGGCCGCGAGCAGCGGATTGAACGGTCGCAGGTCGCAGCCGAGGAAGCCGCAGACGAAGGCCGCGCCCCGGGGGCCGGCGGCCCCGAGCTGCAGGGTCCGGGGAAAGCGGTCCGGGGCGGCGGTATTCACGCCGGGCCCGAGGTGAAGGCCCCGCTGGCTCGACATCAGGTGCGGGTCCCCGTGGGGAAAGACAATGACGTCACCGGGCAGGAGCTCCACTTGCTCCTCGCCCGTCAGCCCGCCGTAGGCGTGGCCCTCGGTGAGGATGTGATACGAGATCAGGTGTTCCGCGTCGGGGAGGATCCGGGGGGACAGCTCGCGGGCGGCCACGGCCGCGATGCTCCACGGCTCCACCGCCTCGACCGAGAAGAAGAAGGCGCCGTCGAGCCTGATCACGCGCAGGAGGTCGGACAGGGGATCCATGCGGCCCCAATAGTACCGGCCCGGCGGCCCCGGCGCGAGGCAGGATGTTCCGGGCCGGACCGTCCGACAAGTGGTACCACGGCACCAGGCAGAATGGCGCTGTCGGTGGCGCCATTCCACCGGTAGGCTGGGGCAGACGCGGCGCCCATCCCGGGCCCGCGCGCTCCCTCGCGATGGTGTCGTCCCCATGCCCGCCAGCCCGACCCGATGCGCCCACCTCGCCGCCTTGATGTCCCTGGCCTGCGCCGCCGCGCTCGCCGCCGCCCGCCCCACGGCGCCCGGGCCGGCGGCCCGCCGCCGGTCCATCGACGTGAAGCACGTGGCGCTCGACCTGCGCTTCGACTGGGGTCTGCGGCGGGCCCAGGGAACCGCGACGATCACCCTGGCGCCGCTTCGCGCGGCCGACCGCGTCACGCTCGACGCCGGGCGCCTGGCCATCGAGGCCGTGTCCCTCGCCGGCGGGTCGCCGCTGGCCTTTACGTACGATGGCGGCGACCGCGATGACGGGCTGCTGATCCGGCTGGGGCGCACCGTCGCCGCGGGCGAGGACGTCACGCTCCGCATCGCCTATCACAGCACCTGGCACAACCGCTCCGACCCCAACAGCCTGGGCGGCAGCGACGGCCGGGGCCTCCGCTTCTTCTCGCCCACCGGCACCGAGCCGATGAAGCGGCGGCAGCTCTGGAGCCAGGGCCTGCCGGCGGGCAATCGCTTCTGGTTCCCGGGCTACGACGCCCCGGACGACTGGCGCACCACCGACCTCCGGCTGACCGTGGAGCCGCCGCTGGTCGCGCTGGGCAACGGGACCCTGGTGGGGACGCACGACAACCCGGACGGCACCCGCACCTTCCACTGGCGCGCTGACCGACCGCACGCCAATCACCTGACCTCGATCGTCATCGGCGAGTACACCGTGGTCCGGCAGGCCGCGGCCGGCGTGGCCCTCGAGAGCTGGGGCTACCCGGACGAGGTGGCGGCGGTGGAGGCCACGGTGGAGCGGCTGCCCGCCCTGCTCGCCTGCCTCAGCGAGGCGACCGGGGTACCGTATCCGCTGCCCCGGTACGCGCAGGCCTTCGTGCAGGACCTGCCCTGGGGCGCCGGCAACCACGGCACGTCCACGCTCACCGAGAACATGATTGACGACGCCCGCACCCACGCCGACTGGCGCTACCTCTGGGACGGGCTCGAGGCCGAGGCGCTGGCCGCGCAGTGGCTGGGCGGACTGACCACGCCGCGCGACTGGCGCGATGCGTGGCTGACCCGCGGCATGGCGCACTACTTCGACGGCCTGTGCAGCGAGCGGCTGAACGGACGGACCGAGTTCCTGTTGTGGCAGCTCGCCGGCGACCAGGCGACGGCGCTCGGGGACTGGAGCGCCGGCATCCGCCGGCCGGTGGTCCCCGCCGACCCCGACAGCGGCCGGGCATGGGCGCTCGACAACGGCCCGTGGGCACGCGGCGCCCTGGTCCTGCACCAGCTCCGCGCCCAGCTCGGCGACGAACGCTTCGCCCGCGCCATGCGGCACTTCGTGGCCACCGCCGCGGGCCGGCCGGTCGGCACCGCGGACTTCCAGCGGGCGGTGGAGGCGTCCAGCGGCGAGCGGCTGGACTGGTTCTTCGACCAGTGGGTGTACGGCATCGGCCACCCGGTGTTCGAGGTGACCCGGACGTACGACGCCGCCCGCGGCCGGCTCACCCTCCGCGTGCGGCAGGCGCAGGCGGTGGACACGGCCTCGTCCTTCCCCCGCGCGCGATGGTTTCGCGGCTGGGTGGAGGTCGAGGTTGATGACCGGGTCGAGCGGGTGTGGCTGGCGCCGCGCGAGGTGAACCTGCTCACCTTCACCGCCGCCACCGAACCGCGGCTGGTGCAGTTCGACGTCGAGGGCGCCTGGCTCAAGGAGCTCACCTTCCGGAAGCCGCTCGAGGAGCTGCTGTACCAGGTGGCGCACGACCGCGACGTCCTGGGCCGCCGCTGGGCGATGGGCGCGTTGTCGGCGCTGGTCAGGAGCGATGCCACCTCCCCGCCAGACCGCGCCCGGATCGTGGAGGCGCTGTGGCGGGTCGGGCTGGGCACCGGCTACTGGCGGGAGCGGGCGGCGGCCATCGGCCGGCTGCAGGCGCTGCTCGCCCCCGCCCCGGCCGACGGCGCTGTCGCGCTCGACTCCGTGACCACGGACCGGTTGCGGACCCTCATCGCCACCGAGCGCTCCTGGCTGCGCGCGGCCGCCATCCGGTTCCTGGGCACGACGCGGGACACCGCCTGGGCCGGCCTCTACCTCGAGGCCATGCGGGAGGAAAGCCACCCGGTGATCAACGCAGCGGCCCATGCCCTGGGACTCAGCCGCAGCGGGCGGGCCTTCGATGCCCTCCACGCCCTGCACCAGGTGCGATCGTGGAAGGGCGAGAACCGCCTGAGCGCCCTCCTCGGCCTCAAGGCACTGGGCGACCCGCGCGGCGGCGACCTCGCGCTGCAGGCCGTGGCGGATGAGACCTCCACCCGCTGGTACCTCGCCACCTCCACCTGGGACTTCCGGCTCGCCGGCGCGGAGACGCTGGTGGCACTGGGCCAGGGCGAACGGGCGGTGCCGATCGTGCTCGCACGGCTGGACCGGGCGCTGGCCGAGGACGACATCAACGACGTCTTCAGCAATGTGCTGCTGCTCATCACCCTCGGCGATCCCCGGGGCGAGGCCGTCTTCGACCGGCTGCGGGCCCACTATCGGGACGACCCCCAGGCGCTGGCGGCCGTGGAAGGCTACGCAACCCAGTTCCGTGAGGCCGTCGCGGCGCGGCGCGCCGGGAACGGGGACGGCGGGTGAGCCTGGCCCCTTCGAGGCCGTGGGCGGAATGCCGCACAGTGGAACATGGCGTCGACGTATGCCGCTGCCCGCTTGTGGACACCGGCGCTGCGCCTCAGTATTGCCAGCAGCGCTTCCCGGGAGGGTCCCCATGACATTGGTCCTGCGCCGCTCCGCCCACACCTTCCTCGTCGCACTCACGGTTGGCCTCATCGCGGCCTGCGACGGCTCCGGCCCGAACGTCACCCACCCGCGGGTGGCCCTGCTCAACGCCCTCTCGCGCTACGATGATTCCACCAATGGGCACCACTCCTACTGCTCGCTCTCGGGCAGCTGGCTGATGCCCCGGTGGCCGGACAGTACCCGCGAGGACACGGCCACGCTGTACTTTGTCCGCTCCGTGTTCAGCGACACCATCCTGAGCCACGCCTCACCGGGGGTCCAGCGGGACACCCTGTTCGGCTCGCTCTCGGTACGGTGGGACCGGACGGATGCCACCCACCTGACGCTGCGGCTGGGCCAGCCCCTCGCGCTCGATATCCCGGGCACCCTGGTGGGCTCCGGGGGCAACAGCTGGACCGGCACATGGGACTGCGCCGCGTCGCTGCCGTTCGCCGCAGACTCGACCCTGCTGGCCAACGGCTACGTGGCCGACAGCCTCGGGGGTGGCACACTCCGGGTGACCCGGATGGCCGCAGTCGACTGACGCACCGCGCGGCGGGATTCGCCTAGATTCCTGCATGCGCGTCCTCCTGGTGCATGGCCTCGGCCGCACCCCCGCGAGCCTCGTCCTGCTGCACCGCGCCCTGCGGCGTGCGGGACACGTGCCGGCCTCCTTCTCCTACTATGCATTCGCCGAGTCGTACCAGGGCATCCGACGGCGCCTAGTGGCGCGGCTGCAGGAGTGGGCCGCGACCCGGGAGCCGGTGGCCCTCATCGGCCATTCGCTCGGCGGGCTGCTGCTCCGCCACGCGCTGGCCGACGTCCCGGCGCTGCCGGTCCATCACCTCATCATGCTCGGCACCCCGAACCGGCCTCCGCGGCGCGCGTCGAGCGCCATCCGCTGGCTGCCCTTCCGGGTCTTCGCCCGGAGTTGCGGCGCGGTGCTCGCCTCCGAGCGGGCATACGCCGACATCCCCACGCCCCGTGTGCCGTACACGCTGATCTCCGGGACGGCCGGCTACCGCGTCCTGGGCCGCCCCTTCCGCGGCGAGCCGCACGACGGCTTCGTGGCGGTGGGCGAGACCCTGATCAGCGACAGCGACCAGCCGGTGCTCCTCCCCGTGGATCACACTTTCATGATGAACGACCCGCGACTGCAGCAGGTGGTGCTGCAGCTGCTCGATGAACCCGCGGGCCCCGTTGCCGGCTGAGGGCCCCGCCCCGCGCCCATGGTCTCTCGCGCCCGATGAGAGGAATCGCATGACCGCTCCGGCCCCCGACGGCGCCACCCGAACCGCGCGCCGCATCGCGACGGTGCTTGCCCTGCTTTACGTGCCGCTGTCGCTCTCGGGGCTGCAGGGCCTGCGCCGCGGCGCCGGGGAGTACCCGCTGCCCAACCTCCTGACCGATCTCGGCTTCACCGCGCTCACGCTGCTGCTGCTCGTGGCCATGTGGCGGGACCGGTGGTGGGGGAGCCTCGGCCTGGCCCTGCTCGCCGGGGCGCGCCTCGCCGGACGACTGGCCGGCGTGTTCGCGGATGGCACCGCGGGGGTGGGCCTGCCCGGACCGCTGTGGGCGCTCCGGCTGCTGCTGCTCGCGGGGATCGTGGTCTTCGCGCTGCGTTCACGGCCGCGGGCCATCACCGCGGCACTCAAGTGAGCGGCGCGATGCCCTTCGGCACCCGCGCCCAGGTCATGATGGTCCGCGCAATACTCGGCACGGGCCTGCTGCTGCCGGCGGCCCTGCCGGCCCAGGCCGCGACGGTGATCCTCGTGCGTCACGCCGAGAAGGCGGCGCCGGACGGCGACCCGCCGCTGTCCGCCGCGGGATATGCGCGTGCCGGGGCGCTGGTTGCCGCCGTGGCGGACCTTCCGGTTCGCGTCATCATTACTTCCGAGTTCCGGCGGACCATCGAGACCGCGGCGCCGGTCGCCACCGCGCGCGGAGTGGTTCCCGTCATCGTGGCGGCGCGGGGGGGAGCGGACAGCAACGCGGCCGCGACGGCGAGGGCGCTCCGGGCCGCGCCGACGGGAAGCACCGCGCTGGTCGTGGGACACAGCAACACGCTCGGCCCCATCATCGCCGCCCTGGGCGGGCCACGCCTTCCCGACCTCTGCGATGGCGAGTACGCGACGCTCTTCGTCCTGGAGCTCCCACCGCGTGCGTCCCCTCGCCTGGCACGGGCCAGCTACGGCGAACCCGATCCCCCGGCAGCGACGACCTGCCATTCAGCCCCGCCCCCCTAGCGGCAAGCCGCGGAGCCCCGCATGCGTCACTTCAGCACCACCATCGGCATCGATGCCCCGCCTCACCGGGTGCGCGCGGTCATGGTCGAGGTCGAGCGGTGGCATGAGTGGACGGCCTCGATCCGGCGGGTGGAGCGGCTCGAGGCCGGCCCCCTGGCGGTCGGCTCGCGGGCCCGGGTCCACCAGCCCGGACTGCCGCCGGCGCTCTGGGAGGTGACCGCCCTCGACGACGCCGGATTCACCTGGGTGTCCCGGGCGCCGGGGATGCGGGTGACGGGGGATCATCGGGTGGCAGTGGTCGGGGGCCGCAGCCAGGCCACGCTCTCGATCCGCTACGAGGGGCCCCTGGGCGGGGTGCTGGCCTGGCTCACCCGGGGGGGGCCCCTGGGCGGGGTGCTGGCCAGGCTCACACGGGGGGTCATAGACCGGTATCTCGGCATGGAGGCGGCGGGGCTCAAGCGGCGGTGCGAGGCCGGCTGACCCCACCCCATCCGTGAGGCCGTCCGACCGGCTATCTTTCGGGACGCGGCCGACCCCGGATCTTCGGGCCCGGACCGAAGGGCCGCCCACCCGCTCGAGGACCTCATGACTGCCTCAGACTCGACCACCAAGCGCCGCCGCGCCGCCCAGTTCACCGTGCGTCCCGGCCCGGCACCGACCGCCGGCGTCCTCGACGTGACCTGGGCGAGCCCGTTCGACCAGTCGTGTTTCGTGGTCTCGGTGCCGGAGGTCAAGGCCAAGGCACGCAAGCCGGTGGACGAGCTCATGAAGGAACTCACCGCGGAGACGGGCTGCACCGAGGAGGAGATCCTGGCCCACGGCCGGAAGGTGCGGGCGCTCCTGTTCTTCGCCGAGGAGCGCCTGGCCCGGGAAGGTGTGCTGGCCACGCTGGAACCGCGGCAGAAGGTGCCGTTCGAGCTCAAGCCCGTCACGCCGGCGTTCTAGCCGCGGGCCGGGGTACCCCACGGGCCGGGTGGGCGCCAAGCGCCCCCCGGCCCGCGTGCATTCCGGCACCCGGTCCGGTGTCCCGGCGCTGAAACGCGCGGGCACCACCCCGCGTTGTCAGGGGCGACCCCGACCCCCTCACCGCCCCGGGAGCCCGGCCATGGAACAGCGACTCGACCGGCTGCACGCGCAGGCGCGCGGCTGGTTTCCCCTGCAGCGCCTCGCGATCACCTGCCGGATCCTGCTCGCCCTGGCGTTCGTGCCGACCGCGCTCGTGAAGGTGCAGGGACTGCCCTTCACCGTCATGTCGACCGATACACCCGTCGGCTACTTCTTCGACGCCATGCACCGGACCGGCGCCTACTGGCGTTTCATCGGCTGGGCGCAGCTGCTCGCGGGGGTATTGCTCCTGGTCCCCCGGACGGCGCTCGCGGGCGCCATCATCTTCTTCCCCATCGTCCTCAACATCTTCGTCATCACCGTCGCGCTCGGCTTCCGGGGGACGCCGTTCATCACCGGTCCGATGGTGCTCGCCGCGCTGTACCTGCTCTGCTGGGACTATCACCGGCTCAAGGCCATCCTGTTTCCCGACACCCGCAGCATCGGCCCGGTGCCGGCGGGCGTCCCGGTGGGGCGGCTGGAGCTCGCCGGTTACGTCACGGTGACGGCGACGGGGCTCGTGGTCCTCGCGGCGACGCGAAGCCTCGTCCCCTCGGGTGCCATCCGGCCCGGCCTGCTGGTCGGGGCGGCCGGAGGCCTCATGGTGCTCGCGGCGTGGTTCACGGCGCTGCGCCGCCCGGGGGCAGCACCAGTCGCAGGATGACGATGTCGGCGAGCGCGGCGGGATCGATCGCCGTGCCATCGGGGCGGAAGGCGCGCGACTGGGTATTGGCAAAGTACAGGAAGGTGTCGCCGTCGATCGCCCCCGTGGTCATGCCGTTGAAGCGCGGGTGGTAGCGCTCGAGCACCTCCGTCGCGACGATGCGTTCACCCCGCGGGTCGAGCCGGAGCCGCACCACCCGCCCGGGATGGATCCCATTCTGGATCCCCACCAGCCCGTCACCGTGCCGGTACAGGCCGTCGAAGCTCCCCGTCGGTGCCCCGGCCGGGGCGGGCAGGACGCGCACCCGGCCGGAGGGGTACTCCACCCGGTGGATGTCGTGCCAGCCGGCCACGTAGAACGCGCGGCCATCGGCCGTGGCGGTGATGCCGTTGGCCTCCGGGATGGTGCCGCCGGGAACGAGCGGCTCCATGGCCCCATGGCCGGGCCGGATGCACCAGACGGAGCCGTCCGAGGTCCCGGTGGCACAGGCCGTCCCGTCGGGGAGCAGGGCCACGTCGTTGAGGGCGCCGGCCGGGGGCCCGGCGTGGCGCGCGAGCAACCGGCCGTCGGAGAGGGCGTACTGGTGCAGGGCGGCGCCCCCCACGGCCGGGTCCCCGAACGCGCGCGGATCATCGACGACGGCCCAGAGGTGGCGTCGCGCGGCATCCACCCGGAGCCCGGCGACCACTCGGTGCGCGCCCGGTACCGCCTGGGCCACGAAGTCGCTGACCGCGCCCATCGAGTCGATCCGCACGATCTTGCCCTTGAAGCTCCCCGCGAACAGCGCCCGCGCCACCGGGTCGAAAGCAAGGCCCTCCGGCTGCAGGTCACGCTCCGGGATGGTGAACGCGGGCTCCCCCCGCACCAGCGGCGGGTTGGCGGCGCGGATCCCGGCGACGATCCGGACGAACGCCGTGTCCCGGTACAGGAAGGCGAAGCCGCGGTAGAAGCCTGGATCGAGCCCTCCCGGCGCCTGGCTCACCGCCGCGAGCAATGCCAGCGTCCCCTCACGATCCCCCGAGGTGGCGCGCAGCGCCGCGAGGTTGAAGAGGACGACGGCGTCCCGCGGGTCCCGCGCGCGCATCGCCTCCAGCCGCGCCGCATCGATGTCCTGCGCGGGCAGGGAGGCCGGCCCGCCGGCGAGGGCCACCTGGACGAGGGCCAGCAGGAACGGGAGACGGGGCACGGCGTGGCTCCAGGGAGTGTTGACCCCGGCACCTACGTGGCGCCCCCGGGGGTGGTTGCGGACTCGGGCCCCGGATAGGTTCGGGGGAGGTAAGCCGCGAGCACCGAATCCGAGGCCGGAGGGAGTCATGCAGGGATCGATCGCGCGGGTGAGCATCAAGGGCCGGGTCCCGGGCGAGGTGGGGCTTCCCAAGGCCGCGGTGCCGGTCCTCCTGGTGTCGGCCGCGGGGGCGGAGGGCGACTACAACCGCTACCGGATGGAGTCCCTCGCCGGCGATCCCGAGCAGGCGCTGCTGCTGGTCACCGAGGACCTGCTTGCAACGCACCAGGCTGCGGGATGGCCGGTGGCCGCCGGCGACCTCGGCGAGAACGTGACCCTGCGCGGCATCCCCGAATCGGCGCTCGGACCCGGTGTCCGCCTCGAGTCCGGGGCGGTGCGCCTCGAGGTGACCAAGCCGTGCGTGCCCTGCCGCGAGCTCTACACGCTGCCCTATCTCGGTTCGGAACGGGGGCCCGCCTTCCTGAAGGCCGCCACGGGGCGCCGCGGCTGGTACGCGCGGGTGCTGGACGGCGGCGAACTGCGTCCCGGCGATCCGGTCCGACTGGCCGGCGCCTGACCGACGATTCCCGGGGCGCCGCCCGGCGCCCGCCCGCCGTACCCCTTGCCGAGGTCGCCATGGCCGATCCCACCCCGCAGTCGTTCCAGCGGCACAAGCGCTACGTCCCCGGGTTCCACGGGGTCACCTTCGCCCTCGTGCTGGCCACCTGTGTGCTTGCCGTAGCGCAGGTGGTCCGGGCCCCGGGGATCGGCAGCCTGGGCGGCCTGACCGGGGCGCTCTCGCTGCTCGCGCTCGTCTGGTACGTGCGGTTGTTCCCGCTGGGGGTGCAGGATCGCGTGATCTGCCTCGAGGAGCGGCTGCGGCTGGCCCGCCTGCTCTCGCCCGAGCTGGCGGCGCGGGCGGAGGCGCTCCGGTCCGGCCAGCTGATCGCGCTGCGCTTCGCGTCGGACGCGGAGCTCCCGGCGCTGGTGCGGAGGGTGCTCGATGAGGGCATCACCGATCGGGCGGCGATCAAGGCGCAGATCACCACCTGGCGTGCCGACACCCGGCGCATCTGAGTCACGCCGGGATGCCGCACGACGCAGCCGCCGCGGCCGAGCTGCAGGCCCTCCTGCGCCACGACTTCCCGCTCGCCACGCCCCTCGGCGCCCGGGTCGCGGTCGCCAGCCCCGGGGAAGTGGTGCTGGCGGCGCCCCTGGCCCCCAACCTGAACCGTTCCGGCACCGCCTTCGCCGGGAGCCTCAATGCCCTGGCCACCCTGGCCGGGTGGTCATGGGTATGGCTCTGCCTGCGGGCGGAGGGGCTCGCGGCCGAGACGGTGCTGCAGGACAGCAGCATCCGGTACGACCGCCCGGTGGCCGCCGACTTCACGGCCACCTGCCTGGCTCCGCCGGCGGCCGCGCTCGATCGGTTCCTCGGGTCGCTCCGGCGGCGGGGCCGGGCCCGGCTCCGGCTGGAGGTGCGACTGGCCGACACCGCCGGCCCGGCCGCCAGCTTCACGGGGCGCTACGTCGCCAGCGGCCCGGCGCTCGTGGCCGAACGCGGCCCGGTGGAGTAGGTTGCGACACCGGCCGGTGACGGCCGGCAGCGTCCCTCGATCGCCCGGGCCGACATGTCAGGACCGTTCCCCACACCCCCACCACCCCAGCCCCGCGCGCTGCTGCCCGCGGAGGTGCAGGCCATCGAGCGGGCGGAGCTCGAGGCCTGGCACGACATGTACCTGGCGCTGCCGCCCGCCTTCACGCGGGAGTTCCGTCCCGAGCTGCGGGAGCAGGATGGCGTCGCCTTCACCCGGTGCCGGGCGATCCCGTTCGTGCACTTCAACTCGGTGCTGAACCTGGGGCTCGGCGCGCCGGCGACCGAAGAGGTGCTGGACGCCATCCTGGCCACGTACGAGGCGGTGGGCATCGCCCGGGTCACGGTGCTCACCCTGCCCGCCGCCACCCCGGCGAGCCTGCCCGGGTGGCTCACCGCCCGCGGCTTCGTGGAGCGGCCGGGCTGGGACCGGGTGTTCCGCACGGCGCCCCTCGCGGGGCACGCGGTGGAGGACGGCGAGGTGGCCTTCGTGGACAGCCGGATGGCGCCGCGGTGGACCCGCTTCCTGGACCGCTGGTACGGCCTGCCGACCGCGCCCTGGCTGCAGGAGCTGGTGGGCCGCGACGGCTGGCACCATGCCGTCCTGGTGCAGGGGGACGAGATCCGCGCGGCCCGCAGCATGTTCATCAGCCCGCAGCGCACGGCGTGGCTCGGGGTGGAGGCGCCGGTGCCGGGCGTGATGGCGCCCGGCTTCGCCGACGACGACCGCCTCATCCGCGCGCTGCTCGGGCTGGCGGCGCGGCGCGAGACCCAGCTCGCCGTGGCGGACCTGGAGGCGGTGCAGCCGGGCCGCGCCGGACCGGCCTACGACCGCTGGGAGTCCCTCGGGTTCACGGTGGGGTACCGGCGCGCGCACTTCGTCCGCGACCGGCCTTCGCCCTGAGGTGACGGCTCAGGCGATCCCGCCGAAGCGCGACTCGAAGGCCGCGCGGTAGTTCCGGGTCAGGGTCAGGCGGGTGCCGTCGTGCAGCAGCACCTCCCAGTCCCCGTCCCCGAACGGGCGCAGCCCGCGTACGGCGGACAGCCGGACGATCGTGGAGCGGTGGATCCGCGCGAACGCCCCGGGATCGAGGAGCCGCTCGAGGTCGCGCATGGTGCGGCGGGAGAGGTGGGTGCCCGACGCGGCGTGCAGCCGCACGTAGTTGTCGGCCGCCTCGATCCAGCGCACCTCGTCCAGCGGCACCACCACGGTGTCGCGGACGCCGCGGGCCGCCAGGCGATCGAGGTAACGCACCCCGCCCCCGCGCGGCGCGAGCAGCGCGGTCGTCACCCGCTCGAGATCCAGCGCCCGCGCCCCCGCCCGCCGTTCCCGCACCCGCCCCACCGTCCGCGCCAGGCGTTCCGCATCAAAGGGCTTGAGCAGGTAGTCCACCGCGTGGGCCTCGAAGGCCTGCAGGGCGTACCGGTCGTAGGCGGTGACGAAGACGATGAGCGGTGCGGTGGCGGGGTCCAGCGCCGCCACGACCCCGAGCCCATCGAGCTCCGGCATCTGGATGTCGAGGAACACGACGTCCGGCGCCAGCGCCTCGATCCGCGCCAGCGCCTCGAGGCCATGCGCCGCCTCGCCCGCCACGCGCACGCCGGGCTGCGCGCCGAGCAGCCGGACCAGGTCGCGCCGGACCAGCGGCTCATCGTCCACCACGAGTGCCAGGAGCTCGTCGGTCACGGGGCGACCGCTGGGAGCCGCACCCGGGCCTCGACCAGCGCGCCGCACTGCGCCAGCGTGAGGCTGCCGGGTGGCACCCGGGTGGCGAGGCGTTCCCGGGTGGTGGCGAGGCCCACCCCGTCGGGGCGGTGTGGCGCGAGGGGCACGCCGTCGTTCGCCACGACCACCTCGAGGCCCCCCGCGTCCCGGGTGGCACGGACGGTGAGGGTGCCGGGCGCGGCCCGGGGCGCGAGGCCGTGCCGCAACGCGTTCTCGGCCAGCGGCTGCAGCAGCAGCCGGGGCACGGGCAGGTCGAGCGTGGTGGGGTCGGCCGTGACCTCCACCCGGAGCCGGTCGGCGAAGCGCACCTGCTCGATGGCGAGGTACCGCCGCAGCAATTCCAGCTCCTCCCGCAGCGGCACCTCGCCCTCGGTGGCGCCGCCGATGAGGTCACGGAGGAGGTCGCCCAGGCGCGTGATCATGGCGCGGGCCCGCGCGGGATCCTCCTCGACCAGCACCCCGATGGCGTGCAGGGTGTTGAAGAGGAAGTGAGGCTGCAGGCGCGAGGCCAGCGCCTCGAGCCTGGCCCGCGCGGCCTGCGCCTCGAGGCGGGAGGCCTGGAGCTCCCGGTCGCGCAGGGCGAACCAGGTGCGCGCCGCCGCGCCGAGCCCGAGCAGCCCGAGGTAAAGGAGCACGCCGAGCTGGGTGCGGCCGCCGGCGAACACGGTGGAGACCAGCTGCTCCCGGGTCAGCCGTTCCCCGTTGCCGAACAGTGCGAGGGAGAGGTAGACCAGCCCCGTGGTGAAGGGGACATAGCAGAGAGTGAAGAGCCCCAGGTGCGCGGCGAGGGAGGCCAGCCGCCGGCCGGGGCCGAAGGCGAAGCGCCGCCCCGCCCCGAGGACCAGCGGCGCGGCGGCGGCCCACGGAATCCACGCGGCGAGCCCGTAGAGCAGGGCGTCGGCGAGCCGGGTGGGCTCGTCGCTGGCAAGCCGCGCCACGTAGAGCTGCAGCGCGCTCACCACCGCCAACCCGGCGCACAGCGCCACCACGATCAGGGTGGCCGCGCGCGCCGGCCCGGCGGCGGCAAGCCTCACGGCGAGGGGTTGGCTCGGGTGACGTCGGTCCATGGCGTGAGGGGCAGGTGTTGGGCCGCGGCGTGCGTGGGGTGGAAGCCCGCGCGCCCGGCGGCGGCGATGACCTCGCGGGCGTACACCGAGGGTTCATCCGCGGCCTGAATATAGTCCCCCGCCCACAGCAGCCCCGATCCATCGAGCATCGCCATCAGCGCGCCCTCGCTGCTGACGCCGTCGATGACGTGAAGGCGCACGGCGCCCCCCGCGAGCGACGTGGCGGAATCCACGGTGATCCAGCGGGTCCGGGCCGCGGCACCCCGCCCGCGTTCCCGCGCGTCAGGCGCGAGCGTCCAGCGCCGGTCGATGAGCTGGCGCAGGAACGGCAGCGACAGCCGGTGGGTGGCGATCGCGGCGCCGCGCGCGGCCCAGTATCGGACACCGCTCACATGCGGCCACGCCAGGTCGGTGACCACGAGCACCATGGCGCGGGCCCCGGGGAAGAGCGTGGCGATCCACGCCGAGTCGGCCCGGCTGCGCCACTCCGCGGTGGTGGCGTCGAACAGGTAGACGGTATCGCGCACCCGGGTCACCGCGTGGGTGTACATCGGGGTCCGCAGCAGGAAGGTCTGGTCGTCCACCCGGACCGTGTCCACCGGCACCACCCGCAGGCTCATGTCGGGGCTGCCAGTGTGGTCCGGCAGCGGCACGGGCAGCGGCCGCGCCAGTGCCGCGGCGAGGGGCACGGTGTCGGCGAGGGTCTCCGCCTGCGTCTGCGGCAGCCGCAGGTCACGGCGGAGCTGCTCGACCCCATCGAGGTAGCGCACCGCCACCACCGGCAGCATCACCGGCCCCGCCTGCCACCAGGTGGCGTATGCATACTCCGCCCGGACCTGGCCCCAGAGGACATGCGACTCGACCCGCTCGTACTTGACGGGCACGCCGCTCGTGGCGTGGAGGTAGAGCCGCTCCCCGGTCACGCCTCGCGAGAGCACCACCCGCGGGTAGTCGCGGAAGGTGCAGTGCGCCACGACCCTGGCCGCCGCCCCGCGCCACTCCGCGAGGATGGCGAGCGGGTTGAGCGGGCGGGACGTCTCGAACTGCCGGAAGGCGGCGGCCGCCGGCACCAGCGTCGTGTCGCGCACGCCGAACAGGGCCTGCGGAGTGCGGATGAGCGTCCGGCCGCGCCCGCCTCCGGGCACGAGCAGCACCGCCTGCTCCGCGCCGCCGGCGGGCTCGAAGGTGAACTCGTAGGCCGTGGCGGAGCCGATGAAGGGCGGCACCATGCGGTCCGACTGGAAGAACTGGGCATCGCTCTCGGTGGCGCGGAACCGGAGCCCGGAGCGCAAGGCGGCGAGGCCGGTGGCCTCGCCGGCCCGCGCCAGCCAGGCGGCACCGTCGCCGCTGGCCGGGCGGCAGCGTTCAGCTTCCAGGCGATCGCGACCGGGCCACGGCTGCTGGCCGGCCAGCGGCGCAGCCAGGAGCACCAGGGTCAGCAGTGACGACGGTCCGCGGTGCGCCGCGCGGCAGGGGAATCGGACGGACATCCAGGCTCCGTGGCTCGGGGGTCGCCGCGCACCCGGTGCGCGCGGCCACGGCACGGTACGGGGCGGCCCCGCCGGAGTGACGGGTGGCGGGGCGAGTCGCGGCCCGGCGGGGCGAGCCGCGGCCCAGGCCGGTGGCCGGGCAATCCGGCGCGCGGCCGGCGGCGTAGCCTCGTACCACTCCCCCGAGCGCCACGATGGCACACGCCGAGAGCAGTCCCTGGTTCGAGAACCCGCGGGATGGGCAGAAGGTGCGCATCCTGTCGCTTCCCTCGCCCGCCGTTCCGGGCCGGTTCGTCCTCGAGTACGTCTACCGGGCGCACTCGGGGGAGCGCGCGGTGGCGCCGCACCTGCATCCGGCGGCGACCGAGACCTTCGAGATCCTCGCCGGGACGGCCCGGTACCGGATCGGCGCCGAGTCAGGTGAGGCCGGCCCGGGGTCCCGCATCGTGATGCCCCCGGGTGTCCCGCACGTGCACCCGTGGAGCATCGGTGACGCTCCACTCCACGTACGCCAGACCGGCGAGACCGTTCCCCCCGACCCGCGCGGCATCCGGGCGAGCATCCAGGCCCAGCTCACGATCTTCGGGCTGGCCGCCGACGGGCGGGTCAACGCGGCGGGGCTGCCCGGGCTGCTCCAGCTCGCGGTGCTGGTGGACGAGGCGATGCCCGCCACCTACCTCGCCGGCCCACCGCTCCTCCTGCAGCGGGCGCTCTTCGGCCTGCTCGGCGCCCTCGGGCGCGCGGTGGGGTACCGCGGAGGGTACCCGGCCTACGGACTGGTGACCGAGGCCGGCGTCCTGCCCGCCCGGCGGGCCCCGGCCGGGGGCCCGCGCGAGGAGTAGCCCACCACGCCGGGGCGGCTTATGCTATCTGCATGCCGCTCCCCACTCCGACGAGCCTCCGCGATGAACTGGGCCAGGTGCGCGACTTCTGGTCCCCGCGCGTGGTGGCCGCGCTCAACGGTCAATACCTCAAGGTGGTGAAGGTCCAGGGGGAATTCGTCTGGCACGAGCATGCCGCCGAGGACGAGCTCTTCCTCATCCTCAAGGGCTCGCTCCGCCTCCAGTTCGGCGAGGGCGACGTGGTGCTGCACGAGGGCGAGTGCCTGGTGGTGCCCCGGGGCGTGCGGCATCGCCCGGTGGCGGAGGAGGAATGCTGGCTGGCGCTGTTCGAGCCGGCGGAGACCGCCCACACCGGCGAGGTGCAGACCGAGCGCACCCGCAGCGTGGCGGACCAGACGGCCCACCTGCGGTCGTCGTGACCGCCGCCGACTGGAGCGCCCTCCAGGCGGATCACGCCGCCTCACTGGAGGCGTTCTGCGCCGCGGCCGCGCAATTCACTGACGGGGCCTGGGAGGAGCCACTCGGCCCCGGCAAGTGGAGCCCGGCCCAGGTGGCGGAACACCTCCGGCTGTCCTACGAGGTGCTCGGGCGGGAGCTGGCCGGCGGGACCGGATTGCGGCTGCGGACACCATGGTGGCTGCGGCTGGTGCTGCGCCTGCGGATCCTGCCGGGGCTGCTGCGCCAGGGGCGGATTCCGGCGCGGGCCCGGGCCCCGCGGGAAGTACAGCCCGGGGCGGGGCCGTTCCCGCGTCAGGCGGTGCTGGACGCGCTGGGCGCCGGCGCCGCTGACACGGATGCGGCGCTGACGGCGCGACACGCCCGCGGCCTGACGGGCGTGACCCACCACGTCTTCGGGCGGCTGAGCCCGGCGCAGGCGCTGCGCTTCCTGGCCGTGCACAACCGGCATCACGCCGCGCAGCTCTCGGCCCCGGGGCACTGAGGGCTCCACTCCTTCCGCGAGCGGACCATGTTCGTCGGTCACCTGGCGCTGGGCCTCGCCGCCAAGCGCGCCAGCCCCACCACCCCGCTGCCGTGGTTCATCGCGGCGGTCACGGCGCTCGACCTGGCCTGGCCGCTCTTCCTGCTCGCGGGCGTGGAGCAGGTCCAGATCCGCCCCGGTGCCACCGCATTCACCCCGCTGGTGTTCGAGTCCTACCCCTGGTCGCACAGCCTGGCGATGGCGGCGGCGTGGGGCGCGCTGCTCGCCGGCCTGGCGCGGTGGCGGGGCGTGGAGCGGCAGGCGCAGGGGGTGCTGGTGCTGCTCGTGGTGAGTCACTGGGTGCTCGACGTGATCACCCACGCCCCCGACCTGCCCCTGTGGCCGGGCGCGTCGCCCCGCCTGGGGCTGTCGCTGTGGAATTCGCTGCCGGGGACCTACCTCGTCGAGGGGCTGCTGTGGCTGGCGGGGATCGCGATGTTCCTGCGCCAGACCGTCACCCGGAGCCGCGCGGGGCTGGCAGCGTTCTGGTCCCTGGTACTGTTCGCCACCCTGGTGTGGGCGGCGGGACCGTTCGGGCCGCCGCCGCCCTCCGTCACGGGGCTCGCGCTGTTCGCCCTCGCCGGCTGGGTCCTGCTCCCATGGGCATGGTGGATCGAGGCCACCCGCGGGGTGCGGTCGCTGCCGGGAGGCCGCCCATGAATATCCGCGAACTGCTGGCCGCGATGCGGCCCGCCCGCACCGAGTTCCACTGGGACCCCTGCTGCTTCTGCGGCCAGCCGATCCGGGTGGCCGACGGCGACCCCTGCCGGCTCACCTTCGAGCGTGGCTCGGAGGTCCGTGATCGCCTCGCCAGCGAGTACTTCTGCCACGCGTCCTGCTTCCAGGCCCATCTCGACGAGGGACTCCGGGCCCCGCTCGGGGCCACGGTGGAGCGCCGCCCCGACGGGACGATCACCAATGCCGCGGGCCTCACGGCCGATCACCTGACACACCAGCGGGTGCTCTGTCCCGCCTGCGGGGAAAAAGTGTTCGTCCGGTGGCCCGAGGGCTGGGACGCCCACGCGGCCCACCGCTGCGCCGGGCTCACCGCCGAGGGCGCGGAAGCGCGCAAGGCGGAGTTCAAGCGGCGGTTCACCGCGCTGTTCCAGTCCTAGGGAAGGGCGTGCCAGTGCCACTCCTGATCCGGCAGGCCACCGCCGCCGACGCGCGTGAGATCGCGACGCACCGGGCCCTGATGTTCCACGAGATGGGCCAGCTGCCCGAGGTGGGGATGCCGGCGATGGTGGCGCAGACCGAGGCGCTGCTCGAGCCGATGCTCGCGACCGGGGAATACGTCGGCTGGCTCGCGGCGCCCGGCGATGCGCCGCAGGCCATCGCGGGTGGCGCGGGCGTCCAGCAACGCCAGGCGCTGCCGCACCCCGATGGTGCGGGCGGGATCGCGGAGGGGCGGCACGCCATCGTCCTCAACGTCTGGACGGAGCCGCGCTGGCGCCGGCAGGGCGTGGCGGAACGCCTCATGCAGGCAGTACTCGCCTGGGCCCGGGAGGAGCGCCTGGACCGGCTGGTGCTGCACGCTTCGGAGGCCGGCCGCCCGCTGTATGAGCGCCTCGGATTCGTCCAGACCAACGAAATGCGCTACACCCGCCCCCTCCGCTGACCCCGGGGGCCGGCCCCGTGCAACCATTCCGGCCCCCCGGTGGTCCAAGCTGAAACCCCGGACGCCCCATCGCAGTCATGTCCGGGAGCCCGAACCCGACATCCGTTCCCCCTCGACGAGCCCCCGATGCCACACCTCAAGCTCGCGCTCCGGACCCTCCTCCGGACTCCGTTCGTCACTGCGGTGGCGGTGTTGTCCCTCGCCCTCGGCATCGGGGCCAACGCGGCCATCTACTCGCTCTTCGACCAGATGCTGCTGCGGCCGCTGCCGGTGCCGGAGCCCGAGCAGCTGATCCGACTGACGGCGCCGGGCCCCAATCCGGGCTCGCAGTCGTGCAACCAGGCCGGGGGATGCGACGAGATCTTCAGCTACCAGATGTTCCGGGACCTGGAGAAGGGCCAGACGGTGCTGACCGGCCTGGCGGCCCATGTGCTGTTCGGGGCCAGCCTCTCCTACAAGAACGAGCCGCTGACCGGTGACGGGGTGTTCATCTCCGGGTCCTACTTCCCCACCCTGCAGCTCACCCCGGCCCTGGGCCGGCTGATCGGCCCCGGCGAGGACGAGACCATCGGGGGGCATTCCGTGGCGGTGCTCTCGCACAGCTACTGGCAGGCGCACTTCGCGTCCGACCCCGCGGTGGTGGGCCAGACCCTGGTGGTCAACGGCAAGCCACTCGAGATCATCGGGGTGGCGCCGCCGGGCTTCGAGGGCACCACCCTCGGGGCGCGGCCGCTGGTGTACGTGCCGCTCACGATGCGCCAGGCGCTGCTGGGCTACGGCGGGTTCGACAACCGGCGGAGCTACTGGGCCTACGTCTTCGGGCGGCTCAAGCCCGGGGTGTCGCTGGAGCAGGCCAGCGCGGCGCTCAACGGGCTCTACACCCCGATCCTCGCCGACGTCGAGGCACCGCTGCAGGCGGGCATGAGCGACGCCACGATGGCGCGCTTCAAGGCCAAGCAGATCGTGGTGCTCCCGGGCCGGCAGGGACAGAGTTCGGTGCACAAGGAGGCCCGGACCCCGCTCTACATGCTCTTCGGCGTCACGGGCGTGGTGCTGCTCATCGCGTGCGCCAACATCGCCAACCTGCTGCTGGCCCGGGGCGCCGGGCGCGCCACCGAGATGGGGGTGCGGCTGGCGCTGGGCGCGGGACGGCGGCAGCTGGTGGCCCAGCTCCTGACGGAGGCGGTGCTGCTGGCGCTGCTGGGCGGCGCGGCGAGCCTGCTGGTGGCGCGATGGACCCTCGACGGCATCTCGTCGCTGCTGCCCTCGGAGGCCACCCTGGCGCTGCAGTTCACGCTGCAGCCGTCGGTGCTGGCATTCGCCGCGCTCATGTCCCTGGCCACGGGGCTCATCTTCGGCCTGTTCCCGGCGCTGCACAGCACCCGCGCCGACCTCATCACCAGCATCCGCGCCGGCGCGGGCCAGATCCTGGGCCACCGCGGCGCCGCCCGCTTCCGCATGGGGCTGGTGACGGCGCAGATCGCGCTGGCCTCGGGCCTGCTCATCTGCGCCGGCCTCTTCCTCAAGAGCCTGATGAACGTGACCCGCGTGGACCTCGGCGCCAAGGTGGACCACGTGGTCACCTTCGCGCTGAGCCCCTCGCGCACCGGGTACGACAGCGTGGCGTCCGCCCAGCTGTTCGCGCGGGTGGAGCAGGAACTGGCCGCGCTCCCCGGCGTGAACGGCGTCACCAGCGCCTCCGTACCGCTGCTCGCGGGCAACAACTGGGGCACCGACGTGCACGTCCAGGGCTTCCCGAGCGGCCCGGACGTGGACAACAACTCGCGGCTCAACCGGGTCGGGGCGGGCTACTTCTCGCTCTTCGGGATGAAGCTGCTGGCGGGGCGGGAATTCACCGAGGCCGACCAGCTGGGCGGCGGCCGGGTGGCGGTGGTGAACGAGGCGTTCGCCAAGAAGTTCAACCTGGGCAAGGACGCCGTCGGCAAGTTCATCTCCGAGAGCGGGCCCGACTCGCTCGACATCGAGATCGTCGGCCTGGTGCAGAACGCCAAGTACAGCGACGTCAAGGACGAGATCCCGCCCCTGTTCTTCACCCCGTGGCGGCAGGAACGGCGCCTGTGGGGACTCAATTTCTACGTGCGGACCGCGCTGCCGCCGGAGCAGCTGCTCAAGGTGATCCCGCCCCTCATGAAGCGCATCGACGCCGGCCTCCCGATCGAGGAGCTCAAGACGATGCCGCAGCAGATCCGGGAGAACATCTTCCTCGACCGGATGATCAGCATCCTCTCCACCGCCTTCGCCACGCTGGCCACCCTGCTGGCCGCGGTGGGCCTCTACGGTGTGCTCGCCTACACCGTGGCCCAGCGCACCCGCGAAATCGGCGTTCGGATGGCCCTCGGCGCCGATGCCGGCGCGGTGCGGCAGCTGGTGCTGCGCCAGGTGGGCGTGATGGTGGCCATCGGCGGGACCCTCGGGGTGCTCGCGGCCCTCGGCGCGGGCTACGCCGCGCGCTCGCTGCTCTACGGCATGGAGGGGCACGACCCGGTGGTGTTCGTGGCGTCGCTCCTGGCCCTGACCGCCGTGGCGCTCGGCGCCGGCTACCTCCCGGCGCGCCGGGCCAGCCGGGTGGACCCGATGCAGGCGCTGCGCTACGAGTAGCCCCCGACCCGCCTAGCGGCCGGAATCGGCGGCCGCCAGGACCCGGCGGATATCCTCGGTCCATCCGGGGGCATCCGCCGGCGGGCGGAACGACCAGCTGACGCGGGACTGGCCGCTCCCGGAGCTGATCACCACGCGGTCCCCCTCGCGGCGCACCTCGTTCTCCTTCCGGCTCGCCGGGGTGAGGTCGAGCCCCACCTTGCCGTTCTTGTGCACGAAGACGCTCCGCCCCGTGACGATGATCGACGCGTCACGCTCCTCCCAGCGGGTCCCCCGCGTGCTGCGCGAGTAGTAGGTGTACCGGAACACCTGGTCCTCGGCCCGGCGCACCACACCTTCGGCCTGGAACCGCTCCTCCAGCGTCGCCGGCAGGGCCGCGGTGGACGTGCGGCACCCGGCCAGGAGTGCCGCCGCGACCAGCAGGTGATGCCTCACGGACCCTCCCCGGTGATGATGATGGTGGCGGCGTCGATGGCGTCATGGCTGCCGGTCAGCGCCACCAGGTCGCCGGCCGCCAGGCGCTCGTGTGCCTCCGGGAACGCCACCTGTTCCTCGCCCCGGAGCAGCCCCACCACCGTGGCCCCGGTCCGGCCGCGCAGGTTGAGCTCCGCGAGGGTTCGGCCGGCGCACTCCGAGCGGGCCCCCACCCGCACCGGCGCGAAATCGCCCAGGCCGGGGAGGAGGGAGCGGACCAGGTCGATCTTGGGATCCTCCGCGTGCGACTGCTTGGCCAGCATCGCTACCACCACCTCGGCGCCCGCGCGGAAGTGGCCGAAGAGGTCGGCGGCGCGGCGCCAGAAGATGACGCCGAGCAAGCCCAGCACCAGCAGCAGCACCAGCAGGCCGCCGAGGGGGGGCAGGAAGGGCGCCGTGACCAGGAGCAGCGGGACGGCGGTCAGCAGCACCGCCACGGTCTGCACCGCCACGCCGAGCACGCGGCGGGGCGCCCGGCCGTTGTCCACCCGCCCGGTGCCCGGACTCGGGATGGCGATCTCGGCCAGTTCCTCGCCGAGGCCGCGCGTCACCCGCAGGATGCCGAGGAGGAACGGGCCGACCAGCGCGGCCGTGACCGCGGCGATGAGCCACGAGGCGAGCGTCGCCGAAGCGCCCCGCCCCAGCAGCCACTCGGCCAGGCGCCCCCGCACCCACGACCCGCCGATCACCAGGCCGGCGACCACCACGGCGTCGAGTGCCAGCCAGCGGGCGGAGCGGCGGACGCTGGCCCAGGGCGAGCGGCCGGCCGGTGCCGTGCGGAGCGCCTCGACCCAGGCACCGTAGAGGGACGCCACCATCTGCACCCGGTGCGGCAGGCGGGCATCCACCCACTGGGCGATCGGGTCCGCGGCCCGGGCCAGCCGTCCGGACAGGAGCGCGGTGATCACCGAGACCGTCACCGCGGCGGCGACGAAGGCGGGTGGCACCACCCCGAAGCCGGCACCGACGCCCGCGAGGATGAACGAGAACTCGCCGATCTGCGAGACGAAGAGCCCGGAGCGAACGGCGGTGCGCAGCGAGCGGCCCGAGAGGAACACCCCCACCGTGATCGCGACCGGCCGCCCGAGCAGCACCACCCCGAGCATCCCGAGGGCGAGGCCCCAGGACTCGACGAGCAGGCGAAGGTCCAGCTGCATGCCGGTCGCGACGAAGAAGATGGCCGCGAAGACGTCCCGGAGCGGGCGGATCTCCCGCTCCACCAGCCGGCCGGCGCCGGATTCCGCCACCAGCAGCCCGCCCAGGAAGGCGCCGAGCGCCACCGAGAACCCGGCCACGCCCGCCAGCGCCGACATGAGGAAGGCGAAGCCGACCATGCTCACCAGCATCGTCTCCGGCTTGCGGAGACCGATGATGCCGCGCGCGGCGCGGGGCACCAGCGCCAGGCCCACGACGAGGAAGAGGACCAGCACCCCGACCAGCCGTCCCACCACCACGGCGAAGGCCCCGCCGCTCAGTCCCTCGCCCGACGCGGCGGCCGTGAGCAGCGCGATGATGATCATCGCGCCGAGGTCCTCGAACAGGGTGAGCTGGAAGACCGTCTCCCGAAGCTCGGGCTCGACCGGCTGCTCCTCCAGCACCTTGGCGATCACCATGGTGCTGGACGCGGCGACCGCCCCGCCGAAGAACAGGCTGCCGATCGGGCTCCAGCCGAACATCCCCGCGACCGCGAATCCCAGCGCGAGCATGAGGCCGATCTCTACCACGGCCGCCACGGCGCCCGTGGCGCCGGCCCGGGCCAGGCGGCCCAGGCGGAAGTCGAGCCCGATGGAGAACATCAGCAGGATGACGCCGAGCTCGGAGAGCAGCCGGATGGTGGCCTCGTCGGTCACCCAGCTCGGCGGGACGCTCGGGCCCACGATGACGCCGGCCACCAGGTAGCCCGCGACCACCGGCCAGCGGAGCCGCTGGAACAGCAGCGTCGTGGCGCCGGCGGTCACCAGCACCACCGCCAGGTCGCGGAGGAAGGAATCCGGGGTGGTCATCGCGCGGTGCCGGTCAGCCGGCGCGGTCGAGCACCTCGCGGACCTGCGCCACGAGCTTCTCGGGGTGGAAGGGCTTGGGCAGCAGGGTGGCGTTCTCCTGGTCGAGACCGTAGCGCAGGGTGGCCTCGTCGGCGTACCCGCTGATGAACAGCGCCGGGAGGCCCGGGCGGCCCCGGCGGGCGTACGCCACGAGCTCGGGGCCGCTGCCCCCCGGCATGACCACATCGGTCAGCAGGAGGTCGAGCGCGCCGCGGTGCTGGTCGAGCCACTGCCGGGCGGCGGCGGGCGACCGCGCCGGGTGCACCTGGTAGCCGCGCCCCTCCAGGGCGCGCTGCATCACCTTGAGCAGCGCCTCCTCATCCTCCACCACGAGGATGGTCTCCCGGCCCCCCGTGGACAAGGGCACCGGCGTGGTCTCGCCCGGGGTGGCCGCCCCCTCGGCCAGCGGCAGGCAGACACTCACCGTGGTACCGCGGCCGGGCGCGCTCTCGATCCGCGCGTCGCCTCCGCTCTGCCGCACGATGCCGTAGACGGTCGACAGGCCCAGGCCCGTGCCCTTGCCGGTTTCCTTCGTGGTGAAGAAGGGCTCGAAGGCCCGGGCCAGCGTGGCCTCGTTCATGCCGACGCCGGTGTCCTCGATGGCGAGGAGGACACCGCCACCCGCCGGCACCTCGAGTCCCGCCGGCAGGCCGGGGCTCTCGGGGACCACGTGCCGGCTGCGCATGGTGAGCGTGCCCCCGCGCGGCATGGCGTCCCGGGCGTTGACCGCCAGGTTCACGATGACCTGTTCCAGCTGGCCCCGGTCCACCTTGACCGGGCCGAGCCCCCTGGCCAGGTCGGTCCGGATGCGGATGTCCTCGCCCAGCAGGCGCACCAGCAGCCGCTCGGCCTCGCGCACCACCAGGTTCACGTCGAGCAGGACCGGTCGGAGCATCTGGCGGCGGCCGAAGGCGAGCAGCTGCTGCGTGAGTGCCGCCGCCCGGTCCGCGGCCTTCCGGATCTCCGCCACGTCCTCCGCGCGGGGCGTCCCGCGCGCGAGGTCGGACTGCACCAGCGACGTGTACCCGATGATGGCCGTGAGCAGGTTGTTGAAGTCGTGCGCCACGCCCCCGGCGAGCTGTCCGACTGCCTCCATCCGCTGCGAGTGGCGCAGGCGGTCCTCGAGGGCCCGGCGCTCGGTGATGTCCTGGAAGCTGCACAGGACCTCCTCGACCGATCCATCGTCCCGGAGGGCGGGGTCCGCGTTCACGAGCAGCCAGACCCGGTCATCGGTGCGGCGGCGGTGCACCCCCATCACCACGTTGCGGACGGGCTTCCGGGTGGCGATCGCCACCGGGACCGGATGCGCGTCCCCGGGAAAGGGTGAACCGTCCTCATGCACCACGTTCCACGCCGCGTCGAAGGATGTGCGCTGCCGCAGCTCCGCTTCCGTGAGGCCGAGCAGCTCGAGGGCCGCGGGGTTGGCCAGCCGAAGCCTGGCCTGGTCGTCCTGGACGACCACCCCCACCGTCAGGTGCCGGATGACCTGGAGGAACCGCGCCTCGCTGCGGGAGGCCTCGAGCGCGCGCGCCAGCCGCGCGTTCTGGCGTTCGGTGAGGATCTCCCGCAGCAGGATCAGCAGGGTCACGACGACCGTGACCGTCGCCAGCACCCACACCACGTGCGTGCCGGCCCTGGCGGCCTCGCGGATCAGCAGGCCGTAGACGGTCACGCCGAGGAGCAGCGGCAGGAGGTTCCGCGGTAGCCGTGCCTCGTGGCCCGCCCCGGCCGCCGCGTCTCCCTGTGCGGGGGCGACGAATTCCATCGCCCAGATCATCACCGCGTAGCCCGCCAGGAAGAGCAGGTCCGGCCAGTCCACGGGCAGCCAGGCGGGGGAGCGGGCATTGAGCTGGTAGCCGAGGTCGCCAGCCAGGTAGAGCAGCTGGCCGACGGCCAGGCGGGGCAGCAGCGCCCGACCGGCCCCGCCGACCCGCTCGAGCAGCAGCGGCACCATCACCGCGAAGATCACCAGGTCCCCGACGGGGAACGTGAAGGTGACGAGGCGGTCCAGCAGCGACATCGGCTCGGCGGTCAGGGGCCGGGCCACCTGCAGCCAGGTGATGGCGCAGCCCGCGACGATGGCGATGGCGGCGTCCACCGCGAGCCGCCCGCGCGACTCGCCGCCGGCGCGCATCACGGGGAACGCCAGCACCCCCGCGATCGCGAGCGGATAGCTCAGCAGGTAGGCCAGGTTGGCCCAGGAGGTGGAGGGGTCGACGCCGAGGAGGAACTGCTGCCAGCACCACACGACGTTGCCGAGGGCCGTCGCCGCGTGCGAGGCCGCGTAGAGCCGCAGCCCGCGGCGCATCCAGGGATCGGGGGCCTGCGCCGCGGCCGCCTGGAAGGCCCAGAGCGCCAGCAGGGCCAGCGGGATGAAGACCGCGTAGCTGACGACGCCCCAGGCGGGGTGGTCACGGCCCAGCCAGCCCATGAGCACCGGGTAGGCAGCGGCAGTGGCGACGGCGGCGGCGGTGCGGAGTCGGGCGGCCCGGCGGAAGGTGGCGACGGGCACGGTGGGCAGGCCTAACGCCGGGTGTCGGTCAGCTGGCGGAGGCGCCGCAGCAGGCGCTGCTGCGCGGCGCCGTGGGTCACGGCGAGAAAGATCGTGTCGTCCCCGGCGATGCTCCCGATGACGTCTGGCCAGGCCAGCCGGTCGATGGCCACGGCGACGCGGTTGGCCTCGCCGGCGGGGGTGTGCAGGACCAGCAGCGCGTCGCCCGCGGGGTCGGCCGTGAGCACCCCCTCGGCGATGCGCCGTTCATCGGGATGCTCCGGGACGGCCGCGATCCGGGCCGGCCGCTGGTAGGCGCCGTCGACCTTCACCAGCTTGAGCGCGGCGATGTCGCGGCTCACCGAGCTCTGGGTCACCTTCCAGCCTTCGGCGGAGAGGGCGTCGGCGAGCTCCTCCTGGGTCCGCACCGGGCGGGTGCTGATGAGCTCGAGGATCTTGAGGAGCCGCTTGCGCCGGTCGCCGCTCATGACCGTCCGCGGGCGCCGCCACGGCCGGCGAGCGCGTGCATCGCGCCATCGAACCGCCGCTGCTCCCGGTCGGCCCAGCGGCGGCAGGCGCGCAGGCGTCCCTGGACCATCCCCAGGCCCAGGTTGCCCAGCCCGCCGGTGCTGCGGCGGCGGCTGATGATCTCGTCGGTGGCCGGCTCGCGCCACCAGTCGCCTTCCTTGATGGCAGCGGCCACCTCGCGATAGGCCGAGCGGAAGGCGCTGCCGCCCTCGACGCGCCGCATCACCTCGTCGGTGGCGAGCGGCCCGCCGGAGAGGATGTCGCGCCCCACGGAGGCGTCCACCCCCAGCCGCGGCACCGCGACCGCGAGCATGGACAGCATGCCCTCGAGGCGGTCCACGCCGCGCATGACCGGCTCCTTGATCAGCTGGAAGTCGCGGTGGTAGCCGCTGCCGAGCTTGCTCTTGACCTGGAAGACGGTGAGCAGGTCGCCCTCCAGCGCAGCGGCGCGGCCGCGGGTGAGCTCGAACAGGTCGGGGTTCCGCTTGTGCGGCATGATGCTGCTGCCGGTGGCCAGGTCGGGCGGCAGCACCAGGAACCCGAACTCGTCGGCGCTGAAGGTGATGATGTCGGTGCTGAGCTTGCCGAGCTCGTGGCCCAGCTGCACGCACCAGAAGAGCACCAGCGCCTCGAGCTTGCCGCGGCTGTTCTGGACCAGCGCCACGTTGTGCTCCAGGGCCCCGAAGCCGAGGGCCTTCGCGGCCGCCTCCCGCTTGAGCGGCAGGGGGACGCCGTAGCCGGCGGCACTGCCCAGCGGGGAGCGGTCCACCTTGGCCCACACCGCCGGCAGCGCCTCGACCACGTCGATGATCCCCTCGGCGAAGGCCGCGGCCCACAGGCCGGCCGACGAGGGCATGGCCCGGCGGGTATGGGTGTACCCCGGCCACAGCACTCGCTGGTAGCGGGTCGCGAACATCAGCAGGCTCTCGGCCAGGTCGAGCGCCTCGCCGGAGAGCAGCAGCAGGCGGTCCTTGAGGTAGAGCCGGAGGTCGCAGGCCACCTGGTCGTTGCGCGAACGCCCGGTGTGCAGCCGCTCGCCGGCCGCGCCGGTGCGCCGCACCAGCCAGTCCTCGACGCAGGTGTGCACGTCCTCGTGCTCGGGCCCGAGCACCAGGCGCCCCTCGTCCACCTCGCGCAGCGCCAGGCGGAGGCCGGCGCGGATCTTCTGGTACTCGCCCTGCGACAGGAGCCGGGAGGCGCGGAGCCCCTCGATGTGCCCCAGGCTGCCGAGGATGTCCCACGCGATCAGGCGGCCGTCCCAGAGCCGGTCCTCGGTCGCGGTGTAGTCGAGCATCTGGCGGTCCAGCGAGTTGCTCGAGACCCAGAGCGTCGTCGGCAGGGCGGGAGCCGGCGCGTCCGCGGGCCGGCGTCCCGTGGGGCGGGACTTCTTGGGCTTGCTCATGCGAGGTAGGCCTGGGCGAGGTGACGGTAGAAGTCCCGGGCGGCCGTGACCTCGGGGAGGTCCACGAACTCGTCCGGGGTGTGCGACCGGCGGCTGGTACCGGGCCCGCACTTGATGGCGTCCTTGTCTCGCAAAAATACCCAGTCGGAGCACGTGGGAGAACCGAACGGCTTCCCTTCGGGGCGGATGGCCTGCGCCACCGCCAGCAGCCGGGAGGCGGCCGGGGTCTCGCAGGGCACCAGCCGGTCCGAGGTGATCACCACCTCCACGTCGAGCGCCGCCCGGAGCGCCTCGGCCAGCTCGGCGTGGGTCCAGTTGGGGGTGCTGCGCACGTCGAGCACCGCCCGCGCCACCGGCGGCGTCACGTTCCGGCTCACGCCGCCCTCGAGCATCGTGGGCGTGGCCGTGGCGATGCCCAGGATGGGGTGGACCCGGTCCCGGAAGAGGGCGGGCAGCTTCGCCACGTTACGCCCCAGCTCGACGATGGCGTTCGTGAAGTCGGGGTTGTCGGCGGCGTAGCCGGCGTGGCGCTGCACCCCGCGGGCCACCAGGTCGGCCATCATGAGGCCGCGCTGGGCAATCGCGGGCTCGAGGTTGGTGGGTTCCCCCACCACGGCCGCGTCGATGGGGCCCAGCCGTTCCACCGCGGTGCCCATGGTGGTGTGCTTGGTCTCTTCCTCATAGCCGAGGATCACCAGCAGCCGGCCGCGGGCGGGGCCCCCCGCCTCGGCGAGGTCACGGGCGGCCATCAGCATGGCCGCCACCGAGGCCTTGGCGTCGCCCGAGCCGCGGCCGTAGAGGCGGTCGTCCTCGATGGTCGGCGCGAAGGGCGGACGAGTCCACCCCTCCCCCGCCGGCACCGTGTCGAGGTGCGACACGAACGCCAGCGTGGGGCCGGCCGCCCGTCCCGGCACGGTGAGCGCCACGGACGCATCGTCCCGCGCCGCGGCGAGCCCGGCCGCTTCCGCCCACTCCACCACCCAGCGGGCAATCCCCTCCTCGGTCCCGCTGACGGAGTGGATCGCGACCAGGTCGCGGAGCAGGCCGATCTCAGGTCGCGAGGTCCACGCCAAGGTAGGTCGCCTTTTCCTTGCGGCCGACGATCATCGTCCCGCACCCCGCCCCGGTGAACACCTCGAGCAGGATGGAATCGGGAAGGCGGCCGTCGATGATGTGGGTGCGCTCGACCCCGCCGGTCGCGGCGCGGATGCAGGCTTCCACCTTGGGACGCATGCCCCCGGCGATCGCGCCGCTGGACATGAGCGCCGCCAGGTCGTCGGGGTCGGCGAAGGTCACCAGGCTCGAGGGATCGGCGCGGTCGCGCAGCACCCCGGGGGCGCCCGTCAGGAACAGCAGCTTCTGCGCCTTGAGCGCCACGGCCAGCGACTCGGCCACGGTGTCGGCGTTGACGTTGAAGACCTGCCCCTCCCCGTCGCCGGCCAGGCTGGCCACCACCGGCACGAAGCGGGCGTCGAGCAGCGTCAGCAGCACCCGCGGGTCCACCCGGTCCACGTCGCCGACGTGGCCGAAGTCCACCTCGCGTGAGACCCCCGCGTCGTCCACCACGGTGACCGGCGGCCGGCGGCGGGCCGAGAGCAGGTCGGCGTCCACGCCGGAGAGCCCCACGCCCTGCACCTCGTGGGCCCGGAGGGCCGCGAGCAGGTTCACGTTGAGGGTGCCGGCGTAGACCATCTTGGCCACGTCGAGCGCGCTGTCGTCGGTCACCCGGCGGCCCGCGACGATCACCGGCTCCTGCCCCAGCCGGCGCGACAGCGCGGTGGCCTGCGGCCCACCGCCATGCACCAGGACGATCCGGATGTTGAGCGAGGAGAGCAGCCCGATCTGCCCCGCCACCCGGTCCAGCGCCTCGGTGTCGGCGAGCACGTCGCCGCCCAGCTTCACCACGAAGACGTTGTCCCGGTAGGCGCGCACGTAGCGGAGCGCGCCCTTGAGCCCGGTGATGCCCTTCGAGGTATCGATGCTCATCCGTGTCATCCTGGTCCCCGGAAGTATGACGTCCGCCTACCGCCCGCCGATCAGCTCCAGCAGCAGCGCCCGCTGCACGTGCAGCCGGTTCTCCGCCTCGTCCACCACCGCCGAGGTGGGACCGTCGAGCACCGCGTCGTCGATCTCCACGTTGCGCCGTACCGGGAGGCAGTGCATCACCGTGGCCCGGCCCTCGCGGGTGGAGCGGAGCCTGGGGGCGGTCAGCCGCCAGTCCCGCAGCCCCCGGCGCAGCGCCGCCTCCTCCTCCGGCCGCCCGAACTGCTTCACCGACCCCCAGCTCTTCACGTACACCACGTCCGCCCCGACCAGCGCCTCGTCGGGGTCGTTGATGATGTGCACGAACTCGCCCCCCCGCGCCTGCGCGATCCGCCGGATCAGCGCGGTGTCCTCCGGGTCCAGCTCGTAGCCGTCGGGCCGCGCGATCACGATCTCCATCCCCTGGTGCGCCGCGGCGAGCGCCGCGCTGGCCGGGACGGCGGTCGGCAGGGCCTTCGGGTGCCAGGCCCACATGAGCACGAACCGCTTGCCCCGTGGGTCGCCCAGCTTCTCCCGCAGGGTCAGGGCGTCGGCCAGCTGCTGGCAGGGATGGCGCCGGGTGGACTCCATGTTGATCACCGGCTTCCCGCAGTAACGCGCGAAGTCCCGGATGACGTGGTCCTCCCGGACGCTGGCCCAGTCGTCCCCCCGCGGGAAGGAGCGGACCCCGACCACGTCGGCGTACCGCCCCAGCACCTGGGCGGCGTCCTTGAGGTGCTCCACCGTGGTGCCGTCCATGACGGCACCCATCTCGGTCTCCAGGCTCCAGCTGCTCTTGCCCGGCTCCAGGACCACCGCGTGCCCGCCGTGGAGGTACATGGCCGTCTCGAAGCTGGTCCGGGTCCGCATGCTCGGGTCCATGAAGACCATGGCCATCACCTTCCGCTCGAGGCCGCCCAGCACCTCGCCCCGCTTGACCTTCGCCGCGAGCGCGAGCAGCGCGTCGACCTCCTCGGCCGACCAGTCCTCGACGGTGATGAAGTCCCGCTTGGTCACGCCGCCACCTCCTTCGGGGAGACCCTGCTCAGCAGGGATAGAGCCCGCCGAACCGCAGTCCCGCGGTCTCCGGCAGCCCCAGTGCGAGGTTCATCGCCTGGATGGCCTGCCCGCCGGCGCCCTTCACCAGGTTGTCGATCACCACCATCACCTGCGCCTCGCGGCCGTCCGCCGACTGGGCCGCGTGGATCAGGGCGTGGTTGGTGCCGATCACGTGGGTCAGCTCCGGCGGCTGGTCCACCAGCCGGACGAAGGGCCGCCCCGCGTAGGCGTCGCGGAACCGGGACCGGACATCCACCGCCCCCGCGGCCGCGCGCGCCGGTTCCAGGTCCACGTGCAGCGTCAGGTGGATCCCCCGCACGAACGGGCCCGAGTGCGTCATGAGCCGGGCCCGCGCGGCCGGGGTCCCGGTCCACGCGCGCCAGCGCTCGAGGATCTCGGCCTCGTGGCGGTGCCCCAGCACCGAGTAGGCGAACAGATTGTGGGCCCGCGCCGGGTGATGCGTCGTGGCCTTCGGGTGCACCCCGCTGCCGCTCGACCCGGTCACGCCGAACAGCGCCGGCAGGAGCCCCCCACCCAGCCCGCCGAACGGGTACAGCGCCAGCTCGGCCGCGGTGGCGAAGCAGCCCGGCGCCGCCAGCGCGCGCCTGCCCCGGAGCGACTCGCCCAGCACGTCGGCCAGCGCGTAGGTGAACTGCGGCACCAGCGCCGGCGCGGGATGCTGCCCGTAGTAACGGGCGTACAGCTCGAGGTCCTGCACCCGGAAATCGGCGGCCAGGTCGACCACCAGCGCCGCCCCGGCCTCGAGGATCTCTCCCGCCACCTTTGACGATTCCCCATGCTCCAGCGCCAGGAACACCACGTCGGCCTCCCGGGCCGCCTCGGCGGGGGTAGCACCTGAGAAGCGTGCGTCGGTGAGCGGCGCCAGCTGCGGATGCGTCTCGGCCACCGGGGCGCCGGCCTTGCTGCGGCTGGTGGCGACGACCGAACCCACCTCCGGGTGGTCGGCCAGCAACCGCAGCAGTTCACCGCCGACGTAGCCGGCGGCCCCGATCACCGCCACCCGGAGCGCCATCCGGGCTACGCCCCCGCCAGGGCGGGAGCGGCCAGGCGCGCGTCGAGCGCCTGGCGCACCACCTCGACCAGCGCGGGGGCCTCGCGGAGCGCGTTGAAGGCCGGGAGCCGCAGCTCCGCCTTCACGTAGTCGCGGCCCACCTCGTTGTCGGTGGCGGGCCCGGTGAGGACGGTCACCGGCAGGCCGAACAGGTCACGCATGAGTGTCACCGAGCCCCAGCACCCGACCGGGTCCGGCGCGGCCATCACGTAGGCCGCCCCGACGCCGGTGAGCTCCGGGTCGCGGAGGATGTCCTGCACCCCGTACTCGCCGAGGATCCCGTCGCCCAGTTCCGCCACGATGACGTCCGGCTTGCTCGCGGCGAGCCGGTTGAAGATCCCCTTGGCGGCCGTGACGGTCAGCCCGGCGCGGGTGGTGGCGATGCCGATGTCGTTGAAGGTGAGCGCCGCGATGGCGCCGGCGTCCACCATGGACAGCGCGTCGCGCATCAAGGACACGCCCGTCAGCTTGCTCGCCGCCACCCGGAGCCCGGAGCGGCTGAGGCCCCGCACCAGCTCGGTGGCGGCCACGGTCTTCCCCGCGTTCATGCACGTGCCGGCGATGTAGACCACGGGCACCTGGCTTTCCAGCCGCTCCGCCACCGGCACCGAATGGTCCTTGATGTGCGCCGGGTGGCCGATCCGGTCGCCGAGCGCCGGGAAGGTCAGGATCGCGCCCAGCACCTCCGCCTTGAAGGGCATGCCGTTCTCCGGGTTGGCGGAGGTGCAGCGCCCCAGGATGCCGCCAAGGTTGAGCACCTCGATGGTGTCGCCCACGGCCACGTGGCTCGGCACCACGCCGGCATAGCCGCGCAGCGCGCGCCGGTGCCCCAGCGTCCCCGCCAGCACGTCGCCGGCACGGAGGGAGACCATCCGCCCCGACAGGTCCTCGATCGTGTTGTAGCTCGACTTGTCGTGCAGGATCCGCACGGCGAGCACGTACCCCTCGGCCGCGATGATCTCGTCACCGAGGATCACCTCCGCCGTCAGGTGCGCGTTCCGGGTGCTCGACGAGATCTTGTCGAGCCGGATGCGGGTGGTCTTCACCATGGGACGTCCTCCTGCCGGGAGAATGGAGAAGACCGAGGCCGGCGGGATGGCCGTTCCATCCCGCCCGGCGCCGGTCGCCTGCCGCCGCCTACCGCTTGTGGAGGACCCGCTCCGCGAGGAGCTCGGGAATTGCCGAGACGCGGCTGAAGGCCTGGGCCTCCGCGCCGGTCCACAGCCGGTTCTCCTCGCCGTACGTGGCCACGCTGCGGTCCATCATGGAGAATGGGCTGCGGGTGCCGACCACCTGGAACCGCCCTGGGGCCAGCCGCACCCGGGTCTCACCGCTCACCCGCTGCTGACTGCTGGTCAGGAGCGCCTCGATGTCGCGGAGGGCCGGGTCGAAGTAGTGCCCCTCGTGCAGCCGGTCACCGTAGAAGCGGGCCAGCTGGTCCTTCCAGAAGGCCTGCCACTTGGTGAGGACCAGCTTCTCCAGTTCCCGGTGCGCCGCGATGAGCAGCAGCGCCGCGCCGGCCTCGAATCCGATCCGGCCCTTGATCCCGAGGGCCGTCTCGCCGACGTGGATGTTGCGGCCGAATCCGTAGGCCTCGCCCAGGTCGCCGATCTGACGGATCAGCTCGGGCCCGCCGGTCGGGGCGCCATCGAGGCTGACGGGAATACCGTGCTCCCAGCCGAGGAGGATTTCCCGCGGGGCAGGCGCGTCGGCGGGCGGGTCGACCAGCTCGGCGGGAGGGCCGGCCCACGTGTCATGCGTCCAGCCGCCGCCCCACGTGGTGCCCCACAGGCCCCGGTTGATCGAATAGGCACCCGCCTTCGGCGGGACGGGCAGCTTCCGCGCCTCGAGGTACGCGATCGCCTGGTCGCGCTGCAACCCGAGCTCGCGGATGGGCGTGATCACCTCGAGGTCGGGAGCCAGCACCCGGAAGGCGATGTCGAACCGGACCTGGTCATTGCCGGCGCCGGTCGAACCGTGCGCCACGGCCGTGGCGCCCACCTGGCGCGCCACCTCGATGGCGGAGAGCGCCTGCTGGGTCCGCTCGGCGGCCACGGAGAGGGGATAGACCTCGCCCCGCAGCACGTTCCCCTGGATGAGGTACCGGACGAACCGGTCGAAGACCGCCTGCCTGGCGTCCACCGTATGGTGCCGCACCGACCCGACCGCCGCGGCCTGCCGGGCGATGGCGTCGAGGTCGGCGGCGGTGGCGCCCCCGGTGTTCACGTAGGCGGTATGGACGGCCCAGCCCTGCTCAGCCAGGTGCGGGACGCAGAAGGAGGTGTCGAGGCCGCCCGAGAAGGCGAGGACGCAGGTCTTCATGGGGGATAAATATGCATTATGCAACTTCGACCGCAAGTGGGCCGCCCGCCCGGCGCCGCGCCCCTCAGCGCCCCGGGGCCGTCACCGTGATCTCCACCTCGTCGACCATCGCCCCCGCCTCCGCCCGCACCCGGTGCCGCCCCGGCGCCAATGTCCAGCGCCCGGCGGCCACCGGCCGGCCGTCGAGCAGCCAGCGCAGCGGCGCGCCCGCGGGGATGCCGGCGGCCCGGAAGGCGATGGTGGCATAGCGACCCTCCACCCCCGGCGGGATCTGGTAGTGATCCCCTTCCTGCGGCGAGGTGATGGTGAGGCGGGCCGTCGGCGCCGCCGGTCCGGGAGCGGCCGGGACGCCACCGGCCACGGCTCGTGGCCTGGCGGCCCCGGTCGTGGTCGCCCGCCACTCGGCGTATTCGACCGGGAGCTCCACCTGGCCGTTCCGGTGCCAGCGGCAGGTCGCGGTGGGCAGCGTCCCCGGGATGAAGTACTCGGTCATCGTGGGACACTCCGGGCCGGCCAGTTCGCCGGAGAGGCGGCAGATGTGCGCCGGCAGCAGGCCCGCCTCGCCCGCGGTGGGGAGCGATCCCGCGGCATAGCGCTGCGCCGTGACCAGGACGGCGCGATGGAGCAGCGGGCCCGCGCCCGTGATGCCGCTGACCCCCTCCATGGGCCGGCCATCGAAGTTCCCGACCCAGACTCCCACGGTGAAGCCGGCGGTGACCGCCACCGCCCAGTTGTCGGTGAAGTGCCGGCTGGTGCCGGTCTTGGCCGCGGCGCGGAAGGGCCAGTCGAAGGGGGTGCCGATGCCGAAGGCGGGGATCCGCGCCTCGGGATCGGCGAGGATGTCGAGCACCAGCGCCGCGGCCCGCGGCGACACCATCCGGCGCCCGGCCCCGCTCGGCCGGCGGGCGTCCCCGGCCCACCAGCGCGGGGCGGTCCACACCCCGCCGTTGGCGAGCGCGCGATATCCATTGGCGAGCTCGAGCAGGGTCACGTCCCCGTTGCCGAGCGCCAGGCCGAGCCCGTAGTGCTCGGGGGAACGGTCGAGGGAGGTGAATCCGCCGGCCTGGAGCCCGTGGAGCAGCGTCGCGTAGCCGATGCGGCTCGCGAGCTCCACGGCGGGGACGTTGTAGGAGCTGGCCAGCGCCTCGCGCGCGCGGACCGGACCGTGGAAGGCGCGGTCGTAGTTCCGCGGATGGTAGGGCCCGCTGCCGGTCTGGTAGGTGGTGGCCACGTCGGCGAGGACGGTGGCAGCAGTCGCCCCGCGATCGAAGGCCAGCGCGTAGAGGAACGGCTTGAGCGCCGAGCCCGGCTGCCGGCCGCTCACGACCATGTCCACCTGGCCGGCGGTGTCGGCCCAGAAGTCGGGGCTGCCCACCCAGGCCAGGACTTCGCCGGAGCGGTTCTCGAGCACCACCAGCGCCGCCTGCCGGGCGCCGCGATCGCGCAGCTGGTTCACCGTATGGCGCACCTCGTCCTCGAGCGCGGCCTGCAGCGCCAGGTCGAGCGAGGTGCGCCAGGTGCCCTCCGCGCGCCGGCCTCCGGCCACGCCGTCCTGCAGCACCCGGCTGGTGAAGTGCGGTGCGAGGAAGGGCCGGCTGCGGTCGCCGCCCAGCAGCGGCTCGTGGCGCGCCCGCTCCACCTCCTCCAGCGAGGCGTACCCATCCGCCACCAGCCGGGTGAGGCCGGCGTCCCGTCGCCGGGTTGCCCGCGCCGGATCCACCAGCGGATTCTGGCTCGAGGGCGCGCGCGCCAGGCCCGCCAGCATGGCGGCCTGGCCGAGGCTCACCTCGGTCGGCGCGCGGCCGAAGTCGAGTCGCGTGGCGGCCGCCACGCCGATCGCCCCCTGTCCCATCGGCACCCGGTTGAGGTACTGCTCGAGGATCTGGTCCTTGCCGAGATGCGCCTCGAGGCGGAGCGCCCAGACCGTCTGCCGCAGCTTGCCCCCGGCACCGTGCCCGATGGGCACCAGCAGGCGCGCCAGCTGCATGGTGATGGTCGAGGCCCCGGAGACCACGGCGCCACGGCGCAGGTTGTCCCGCAGCGCCCGCCCGATCGCGCGAACGTCCACGCCGCGGTGCTGGTAGAAGCGGTGATCCTCCACCGCCACGAAGGCCCGCGGCAGGTCGGGGTCCATCTCCGCCAGACTGAACCAGCGGTTCAGGGATCCATCACCCGCGCGGGTGGAGCGCAGCACCAGCCCGTGCCGGTCTTCCAGCGTGAGACTCTGCCGCACCCCGGGCTCGAGCAGCGCCCGGGGCAGCGGCCACGCCACCCATGCCGCCACCCCGAGGCCGAGCAGCGCCCCGGCGGCACAGGCGCCGCGCACGACCCGCATCAGCACCCGGCGCCTCCGCTCACTTCACCGTGACGGTGAAGAGGCCCCCGTCGCTGCGCCCGTACACCGCAGGGTTGTACATCTCCTCGGCGTGGGCGGGGGGCCGCACGAAGGTCCCCGGCGTGGTGGCGCGCGCGATGTAGCTCATGGTGTAGCTGCCCTTCCACAGGACCGTGGCGGAATAGACCACGCGGTCATCGCGGATCTCGCGGAATTCCCACGGCGACCACCACCCCGAGTCCCAGCGGCCGTAGTACCAGTAGCCGCCCGGGGCCTGGTCCTCGCCGTCTTCCTCGTCGGCCTGCTGGGGCGTGAGGTAGGTGGTGGCCTGGTCCACGCCGGGACCTGGGGTCAGGCTGGCGGTCCGCAGGCTCAGGTCCACCGCCTCGAGGCCGGCGGGCAGGGCATCGTCCACCACCACGAACTGCCGTTCCTCGGGGACCGTGACCCGGAGCCGCACCCGCACCAGTTCGCCGGCGGCCACGGTGGTCAGCGGCTCGGCCCGGTCGTAGCGCTCGTACCACCGTTCCACGCGAATCCCCTGCTCCTCGGGATTGACCGGTCGTTCCTTCGGCACCTCGTGGACCGTCAGGTAGTAGTAGATCGGCGCCCCGGGGCCGGTGGCCGCCAGCTGCACGGCGAGCGCCCGGCCCTCCACCAGCCCGGTAAGTGCCACGCTCGAGTCACGCATGGCGCCCCGCGCGCTCGCGGCGGGCGCCCCGGCGGAGGCGAGCAGGGTCCGCCCCGCCCCGCTCACCGAGAACGGCCGCGCCGCGCCGGCGCGGGAGCGGCGGTCGAACGCGGCGAGCGCGCTGACGATGGACGCGTAATCCTGCGTGTTCCAGTAGTCGAGGGTGCCGGCGCGCCCCTGCTGCACCAGCGTCTCGACCAGCGGGCCCACCAGCGCGCTGGCCGAATCCACCGCCAGCGTGGCCTGCAGCAGGCGGCCGTAGGGACGGCTGCGACTCACGAAGTAGTGCACGTCCCGCAGGGCGACCTCCGGCATGACCGCCCGGCGGCCCTCCACCTTCACCGACTTCCACGCCGGCTCCAACAGGCTGCGGGCCGCGCGGACGGCCTTCCGCCGCGCCAGCACCTCCGCCAGGCGCACCCGGTCCTCCCACGCCAGCTGCGCGGCGTTACGGAGCAGCTCGTTTTCGGCGGCAACGTGCGGCTTGCCGAGGCGGCTCAGGTAGTCGACCGCGGCCACCTGGTCGGCCAGGCGCACCTGCACCCGTTCGTACCAGCCGATCACCGGCGCCGCGATGGCCTGCGGGTCGTCGAGGGCGGTGCGCAGGTACCCGCCGAGCCGCGCCAGCACGCTGTCATCCACGGCAATGCCGGCGGCGCGCGCGTCGAGCAGGGTGGCCCCGGCGTAGGCGCTGAGCCACGGAGTGGTCCAGTCGTTGCTGCCCCAGTACCCGATCCCGCCGTCGGCGCGCTGCCGCCGGCTCAGAATGGCCACCGCGGTCTCGATCTCGCGCTTCGGGTTCCCCTTGAGCAGGGTGGTCTTGGTCTCCTGCTGGGCACGGTAGAGCGCGATGATGGGCTGGGCCGCGCTCGAGGTCTGCTCGGTGCAGTAGTACGGGTACACCCGGAGCTCCCACGACAGCCCGCGGACCACGCTCAGCGGCGAGCTGCCCAGGGTGAGGCTCAGGCGGGAACGGGCCAGGTCCAGCCCCTCGGGCAGCGTGAACCGCGCGGTGGCGGTGTCGAGCAGCACGCCGGCGATGGTCCACGCGCGGGGCCGGAAGGCGGGCCGCACCGCGAGGCGCTGTTCCACCAGGTCGGCGTCACCGGCGCCGGTGACCCGGAAGCGGAACGCCGCGCTGTCGCCGCCGCCCACGGGATCGCCGCCGGGCTGGCGGAAGGCGAACCGTACCTCGCGCCCGCGGCCGGCCTCGAGGGTGGCCGTCTGGCTGGCCGCCCCGGTGAGTTCGGCCCCGCGTGGCTCGGCCTTCACGGTGACGGTGGGCGTGCCACCGGCGCGCTGGTTCACCACCACGCCGGCCTCGAAGCGGTCGCCCTCGCGGACGAAGCGGGGCAGCGCCGGCCGGGCCAGCAGCGGCCGGGTGACCAGCATGGGCGACTCGCCCTTGCCGTAGCGGTCCCCCGCCGTGACCGCGACCGCCATGACCCGGAAGGTGGTGAGGTTGTCCGGCAGTCGGGCCGCGGCGGTCGCGGCACCGGTGGAATCGGTGAGCACGCTGCCCAGGAAGAAGGCCGTGGTCTTGAACTGGGAGCGGAGCAGGTCGGCCTCGCCCTGGCCGCCACCGCCCCCGGGCGCGCGGTTGCCCTTCTCGCCCTCGGGCACCTGGGGGGCCACGGTGGTGAGGTTGCTCGCGAGCCGCAGGCCGAGGCCCCGCTCACGGTAGAGCAGGTCGAGGGGGTCGGGAGTGCGATACCCAGTGAGGGCCAGCACACCCTCGTCGACCGCCCACAGGGTGACCTCGGCGCGCTGCCCCCGGCCGAGGCGATCGGTGACCTTGAGCTGCACCCGCGCGGTATCGGCGGGGCGGTACTCCTTGTTCAGCGGCGCCACCGCCACCGTGAGCCGCTTCACCTCGGGCGTCACCCGCAGGTCGGCGTAACCGACACGCATGGTGGGACGTCCCGGATCATCGAGGGGGCCTGGCGCGGCGCTGCGGCCGCGCGCCACCACGATGGACACGAACGCGTTCGGCGCCCAGGCCTCGGTCACCGGGAACTTGAGGGTGGTGGAGCCGCTGGTGATGTGGATCCGCCGCTGCTCGATCAGGCCCTCGCGCTCCACCGTGACCCACGCGTCGGCATCGGTGAAGGGCGAGGCGAAGAGCACCGTGGCGGTGTCGCCCACGCTGTAGCGGGACTTGTCCGGGACCACATCCATCTTGAACTGCGACTCGTCGTTCCACGGCACGTAGTCGCTGCCCGTGGCCCAGCGGTACACGCTGGTCGAGACAGGACGGCCCTGCCGGTCCGCCGCCTCGAAGGTCATGATGTAGGTGCCGCCGCCCGGGGGCGTGAAGCGGCAGTGGACCGGCTGGTCGCGCTCGGTCTCCACGCCGCAGCGCGCGACCGTGTCGGACACCCACTCGCCGTAGACCTCGCTGTATCCGCCGCGGGTCCGGTGCACCCGGTGCCATTCCCGCCGCACCACCGTGCCCTTCACCTTCACGCCCTCCACCCGGCGCCCGTCGGGCCTGACGGCGATCAGCGCCACGGCCTGGGGCTGCCCCGCCGTCCAGAAGTAGCTCTGGCCCAGCGGCTTGGCGCCTATATAAAAGGAAGCGGGGTGCACCAGCAGGCTGGCCTGCGCCCCGACCGACTGGCGGTTCACGTCGGTGACCGAGGCCTCGAGCACGGCCCGCGCCGGCCGGCCCTTGACCGCCGGCCCCACCGGGAAGCGGAGGGTGGCGCGACCCTTCCCGTCGAGGGTGTCGGTACCCTGCGCCAGGGTGGTGACGCCGCCGGACTCCTCTTCCTCCCACCACCAGCCGCCGTCGCCGAAGTAATAGCCGTCGGTGTTGGGGATCACGACCGCCCCGAAGCTGAGCGAGGTCTGCCGGGCCGACCAGGTGAGCACCGCGCGCGCCATGGGGGCCCCGAAGAGGTAGCGGGCCTCCACGGCGGCGGTGGCGGAATCGCCCGGGTAGCGGGGCGCCGTGTCGGCGGTGGCGGTCACCAGGAACTCCGGCGGCCGGTACTCCGCCACCCGGTAGTCGGCGGTGGCGAAGTCCTGCCACTCGCTGCCACGCTTGAGCTGCAGCCGCACGGAATAGCTGCCCAGCGGGGAGCCGGCGGGGAGGGTGAAGCTCTGGCTGGACGTCCCGAACGCTGAAGGCGCCACGGTCACCTCGCGCAGCGTGCCGCCTTCGCGGTCCTGGAAGATCCAGTGCAGGCTGTCGGTGCGTGCCGGCACGGTGAGCGCGCCGAGGTTGCCGTTGCGGACGATGGCTTTGGCGTAGACCGGCTCGCCCGGGCGGTAGATCCCCCGTTCGGTGAAGACTGCCGCGGCCAGCGGGTACCGGTCGGTCCCGTAGGCGGAATTCACGTTGAAGCGCCACGGCGAGAGGTCGGGATCGTAGCTGGAGATGCTGGTGAGCGCCTTGTCGTTGCCGTCGCTCGCCACGACATAGCCCTGGAAGCCGAATTCCTCACCCCCGGCGGAATCCGTCACGTACGGGCCAAGCACCGCGATGCCGTCGGCGGTGGTGCGCGCGGTGGCGCGGACCTTCCCGATGGGATCGTAAAGCGTCACCGCCGCCCCCGCCCGCGGCTTGCCGTCGGCCACCCCGGTGACCCACACCACGCCGCCGGAGAGGCCGATCTTGGCGTGCACGGCCAGGTCGGTCACCTGCACGATGGCGTAGGGCTGGCTGGCCTGCCAGTCCTCGGAGAGGGTCGGGCTGGTGACCTTGACCAGCTGCAGGATGGGGGCGCTCGGCCGCTGCATGTTGTACAGCGGCAGCTTCACGCCGAAGATGCGCACCCGGTCGCGCGGCCCCGTGACCCGTACCCGGGTGGTGGTGGCCCCCTTGAGCACCGCGGCCAGGGCGCTGTCATCCTGGTTCCAGCGGTTGTACTGCAGCATGGCCGGGATGAGCCGGGCGGGCACCGGCGCGATCGTCACGGCCAGGGTGTCGACGTTGACGTACTTCACGGCGAGGGTGCGGAACGGCGCCCGCTCCACCGTCATCCGGCCGTACTCGTGCTCCACCAGCGGGGCGTAACCGGTGGTCCGGAAGCCGGCGGCGGGGTTGCCCCCGAGCCGCTGGCCGAAGATGTCCGTGAGGGTGGGAGCCACGTTCACGGCGTAGGCGGTGTGGGGCGTGAGGGTGGCCTCGAGGTACCAGGTCTCGGAGGTCTCGGAGGTGTCCGAGACGGAGAAGGCCACCTTGGGGAGGATGGAAACCTCCCGTTCCACGTCCGCGCCCTTGACCGGGGTGGAGAACTCGAGCCGGATGCCGCCCGCCGGGCAGACGTCGCCGCCCCCGCAGCTCGCCCCCACCAGGCGGAACGGGGCGTAGGTCTGGAAGCCCCAGCGGACGAAAGGCCTGGTGTTCTCGGGATCGATGCTGGTGGGCAGCACCAGCTCCCCCGAGCAGTCGAGCGGGAGCGGCCGGACCGGCACCAGCTCGACGATGCGGCGGAGGGAGTCGGCGCCGTGGTCGCGATCCCACCCCCCGGCCTCCTGGAACTGCCAGGGGGCCTGGTCATCGATCGGTCGCTGGCCGCGGACTCGCAGCGGGATAGCTCCCGGCTGGCGGCAGGTGGAAGCGAGCTGCACGTATCCGAGCTGGCCCTGCGGCTGGGGGGCGAGCGGGGTGGAGAACACCACCTCGAAGGTGGACTCGGGGGTGAGGTAGCGGGGATGCTCGCCCTCGCTCACCGGCAGGCCGGTCAGTAGCGTCGGCCCGCTGACGGTAAAGGAATAGGTGTACGGCTCCGCGAGCCGGCTCCCGTCCATGGCCTCGAAGGTGTTGGGGACCGTGACGGTGTAGCTCGTGCCCGGGGTGAGCGGCGCCGCCGGGAGGAACCGCAGGGTCACCGGGTCCCGCCACTCCGCCCGGCCGGCGAGGGCCGGCGTGATCCGCAGCAGGCCCGCCGGGTCCACGGATCGGTCGAGCGAGCCCGCCACGGGCCGGTCGAAGATCACCTGGATGGGCGCGGTGGGCAGCGCCTCGCCCGAGGGCGAGGAAGAGAGCACGCCGAGCGGCGTGGGCGGCTCGGTGGCCGCGACGGCAACCACCAGCGCGGCGAGGACTCGCGGGGACCACATCGGGGAGGACTCCGGGTAGGGCGGGAGCGCACAAGATCGTTGACCCGGGGGAGACGGTCAACACGCAAAAAAATGACAGGCCGCGCACGCGCCGCGCAGCGGGTTCCCACACCGCCGCGCGATCGCCTGACGACCTGTCACTCGACGCCTTCCATGGCGCCGGCCCCGCGCCGACGCACCGTCCGATCTCACCGCCCCGTCGGCCACCTCTCCCGGGGCGACCGCGGCAGACGGGCGCCAGCACGCCGGTGCCGGCGCGCGCGCCTGCGCGCGGAAGTGCCCTGGGTTCGGGGCCGACCCCGGCCCGGAACGGTCACCGCAACTCCACGATCCAGCCGTAGTCCTCCAACCGGATCACGTGGGCCCCGTCCGCGGACGGAAGGGGCACCTCCACCGCGTGGGCGACCGACAGGTACAGGCGCTCCACCGCGGCCTCGAAGGCCTCGGGGCAGTTTCCCGTGACCTGGGCCGTCGCCCCGGAAGCGGGCGCCGCCCACGACAGCGCCAGCCACGCCTCCCCGCCCTGCCGTTGCTCGCGCGCGACCGCCTCCACCAGGCCCGTACTGGCCAGGGTCAGGGTGCAGGCGGTGGCCGCCTGCCCGTGCTGGCCACAGAACCGGATGGTGGCGGTGCGCTCCAGGAACCCGTGGAATTCCCCCGAGGCATCCCGGGCGAGGCTGCCGGCCAGGGTTTCGCCGCCGCCGTTCACGCACTCGGCGCCGGAGACATACTGGGGCCAGTCGCTGACCAGGCGGACGCCCCACGCGGCGCGCGGCGCGGGGGCCGCGGGGGCCGGGGGCGCGAACGCGACCTCCGCCTGGGCGGCGAGCGGCACGGCGGCGAGCATGAAACCAGCGACGAACAGCAGGGCACGGGACGGACGACGCATCGGATCTCCCCACGAGTGTTGCCCGTAGCAGGACAAGACCCGTGCCGCGATCCCGGGTGGCGGCCACCGTTCCGGCGGGGACCGGGGAAACCGTCGACGGGGAAGGAGTTAGGAGTCCTGCGGTGGGAGTGATGATGGACGGGCCTGGCAACCCGTCACCATCATTTCTGTCACGGCCCGACCGTCCCGGCACACAAATGGGGTGATCGGTTCCGTCGATTCAGGTGTAGCGTCCCGGCTTGATGCCGTACTTCCGGAGCTTGTACCGGATGATCCGCTCGGTGCTGCCGAGCACCCGGGTGATCTCGGCCACGGAGCCCCGGGCCTGCTTCAGGGCGTCGACCAGGATGTCGGCCTCGAAGCGCTCCACCATGGCCTTCATGGGGCCGCGGGGCGGGCCGGCGAGTTCGGGGACCTGGAGCGACGGCGGCAGGTGGCGGCCGTGGATGGCGGGACCGTCGGCCACGACCACCGCGCGTTCGATCACGTTCTCGAGCTCCCGGACGTTACCGGGCCAGTGATACCGCATCAGCATGTCGATCGCCGGGGTGGTGAGCCGGGTGACCGGCTTCTGGTGCGCCGTGGCGTACTTCTCGATGAAGTGGTCGGCCAGGAGCAGGATGTCGGTCTTCCGGTCCCGGAGGGGCGGCAGGAAGACCGGGAAGACGTTGAGGCGGTAGTAGAGGTCCTCGCGGAAGGTCCGCTGCCGGATCGCCTCCTCGAGGTCCCGGTTGGTGGCGGTGATGATCCGGACGTCCACCGGGATCGGGTCGCCCCCGCCCACCCGCTCGAACTCCCGTTCCTGCAGCACCCGCAGCAGCTTGGCCTGGGTCGCCAGCGACAGCTCCCCGATCTCGTCCAGGAAGATGGTCCCGCCGTGGGCCCGCTCGAACCGGCCCGCCTTGCGGCTGAGGGCACCGGTGAATGCCCCGCGCTCATGCCCGAAGAGCTCCGATTCCATGAGGGTCTCGGGAAGGGCGGCGCAGTTCACCTTGACCAGCGGTCCGGCGGCGCGGGGGCTGTGGTAATGCAGCGCCGAGGCGACCAGCTCCTTGCCGGTGCCCGACTCGCCGCGGATCAGGACGGTGGTGTGGGTGCCCGCCACCTGGGCCACCTGCGCCAGGACGTCACGCATGGGGTGGCTGGTCCCGATCAGGTGGCTGAAGTCGTAGCGTTCCCGCAGGGTCTGCTTGAGGCGGCGGTTCTCCTCTTCGAGCGGCCGCTGCGTCTTGAGTCGGAGGGCCACCAGCGCGGCCACCACGTGGAGGAACTTGACCAGCGGGGCGGTGTCGTCGCCGGGGCGATGGGGCAGGTCCACCGACAGCGCGCCCACAGCGCGGTGGTCGACCAGGATCGGCACGCAGGCGAAGGTCACGGCGTCAGCGGGATGGCCCCCGCGGCGAAAGGTCCGGTGCAGGAAGCGGGGCTCCCGCGCCACGTCCGGCACCACGATCGGCTTGCCGGTGGCCACGACCTCGCCGGTGATCCCCTCCCCGACCTGGTAGCGCGCCAGCCGGCCCGCCTCGGGCAGGTCCAGCGACGCTTCGATGTAGAGCTCGCCCGTCGCCTCGTCGAGGAGGGTGAGCGAGCCGCGCAGCGCGCCGGGGTGGCGGCGCAGCAGGGCCATCACCTCCCGGAGGCCGTCGTGGAGCGGGGTCGACGCGCCGAGGGCCTCGCTCACGTCGAAGAGGGTGGCGAGCTCGACCAGGGACTCGACCGGCTCGGGCGGTGGGACGGGCCGCGCGGCGGACAGCGTCATGACTGCCTCCAGGGCTGAAAAAGCAGGCGGCCCGCTCGACAGGGGAGCGGGCCGCTCGGTACCTCATGGCGCCAGGCGCCGGCCACGCTCCGGATCAGCGGAACCGATTACCCCGGCAATTATTCCGGGAGACCAGCACGTGACCGGCGGCGTGGCGTGACATGCAGGCAACAATAGGGGAACGCGGGACCGGCGTCAACGCGGCTTCGCCGCGGAGGCGGAGCCCCGGAGGGCGGGCCGCAGCCGGGAGAAGGCGAAGTCCCGCCCGGTGATGATCATCACCACCGAGCAGACGATGACCAGGGACGCGAGCAACGCCCGGGCGGTGAGGGCCTCGCCCCCGAAGGCCCAGCCCAGGAAGACCGCCACCATGGGGTTCACGTACCCCGCGGTGGCCACCTTGTTCGGGGTGGTGACCTGGAGCAGCCAGGCAAACGCCGTGAACGTGACCAGCGAACCGAACACGATGAGGTACAGGACCGAGAGGCCCGACTTGAGGGTGACCAGCGACGGGTCGAACTGACGGTGATCCCCGTGCAAGAGGCTCGCGGCGAACAACCACACCCCGCCGGCCAGCATCTCCATCCCGGAGACCTGGGGGGCGCTGGCGGGGAGATCGGCGGTGCGGGCGAGCACCGACGCCAGGGCCCACGCGAAGGTGGAGCACATGAGGAGCGCCACCCCACCCGGGGCCACGTGCCCCGCCCCGCCCTGCCCCGGCAGGACCAGCAGCGCCACCCCGGCGAAGCCGAGGGCGATGCCGGCCAGGACCATGCCGGTGGGCCGGGTGCCGCCAGGCCGCAACCACTCGAGCAGCGCGGTCCAGACCGAGACCATGGCCACGATCAGCGCCACCAGTCCCGAGGGAATGGACTGCTCCACCCACACGACGGCGCCGTTGCCCATGAGGAAGAACAGCGCGCCGAGCAGGAAGGCCCAGCCCCACTGGACCGGCCGGGGCCGGGGAGCGCCCCGCAGCCGCGACCAGACGTAGAGAAGCCCCCCCGCCACCAGGAACCGGACGCCCGCCATCAGGAGCGGCGGAATGGTGTGGATCGCGAAGGCGATCGCGAGGTAGGTCGAGCCCCAGATGAGGTAGATGGCGGCGAAGGCGAGCAGCAGGGTCAGCCGGTGCCGCGCGGCCTGTTCAGGCGTCATGCGACCCTCCGCGGCCGGTGGGGAGCGGCAACGGCGCCCCTTCCTTGACGGTGGCCAGCACGATGGTACTGCGGGTGTTCCGGACGCCCTTGAGGCGCCCGAAACGCTCGTGCAGGAGGCGGCTCAGCGCGGCGGTATCGGGGACCCGGACCTTGACCAGGTAGCAGTCCTCGCCGGCGACGTGGTGGACTTCGAGCACCTCGGGCACCCGGGCCAGCGCCTGGCCGATGGTGCCGAGCCCCACCCGCTCCTCGGTCCGGACGAGGATGAAGGCGGTGAGGCCGAGACCCACGGCGGTGGGGGCGATCCGGGTGGTGTAGCCCTCGATGACGCCCTTGTGCTCGAGCTTGCGGATGCGGTCGAGGATGGCCGACGGGGCCATGTCGAGGCGGCGGGCGATGTCGGCGTTGCTGATGCGGGCGTTGGCCTGCAGGAGCTGCAGGATGGCGAGATCGGTGGCGTCGGGCATCGGGGCCTCCAGGGCTCGGGCGCCTACAATCGTTCGGCGCACAGCGTAAAATACCGAATAATCGTCGGCGAGCAACCCTCCGTGACGCCTTATCGGCGGACTCATCCCCTCCCGTCCCCGGCCGATACTGGGGGTGATGCATTCCGCACCGCCCTCATCCGACGCCGCCCCGGGCGGCGGCCCCGCCCCGGGCCGCCGCGGCGGCGTGACCGCCGCCCTCGCTGCCCTTGAGGCCGCCCAGCGCCGATTCGAGTCCGAATCCGATCGCCCGGAGGCCGAGGCTACCGTGCGCCGCTTGGCGCGCGCGCTGGTGGACGGCGGCGCGCTCGAGGATCGGCCGGAGCAACTGGCCGCCGCCGACACGGTCCTCCAGGCCGATACCCACGCCCTCCCCGCCGCGACCGCGGGGCTGGTCAGCCTGCTCCACCGGGCAATCCAGGCGCCCGGTGCCCGGAACGGCGGGGTGATCCTGCTGGTGGAGGATGACCTGCTCTTTGCCCGGACCCTGGAACAGGGCCTCAGCACCCATGGCCGCCGGGTGGTGGTGGTGAACACCGCCGCCGGTGCTCGGGAGGTGCTGCGCCAGACCCCGGTGGACCTCGTCCTGCTTGACCTCATCCTCCCGGACGACGACGGCCGCGCGCTCCTCGTGGAGCTGCGCTCCCATCCGCGCAGTTCGGGCGTCCCGGTCTTCGTGGTGTCCGCCCGGCTCGGCAGCCAGACCAAGGCCGAGTGCTTCGCGCTTGGCGCCGATGCCTACTTCGAGAAGCCCGTTGACCTGGAGGCCTTCGCGGTGGCGGTGAGTTCGCGGCTGGAGCGGCACGCCACCCAGGCGGAACTCGCCCGCCGGGATCCGGTCACCGGCCTCCCCAACCGGGCGGCCTTCCTCGAGCGCCTGGCCCACCTCCGGCAGTCGAGCCCGGACGATACGCGCTTTGCCCTGGCGGTCCTCGACCTCGACCACTTCCGCTGGATCGAGGAGACCTGGGGACGCCAGTTCGCCGACGGGGTGCTGCGCCGGGCCGGGATCCGGCTCGCGATGGTGCTGCGGCAGGCGGCCGTGTTCGCGCGCTGGGACGGGGCGGAGTTCATCGCACTCTTCGCCGGCCGCACGGCGGCCGAGGCCGCGGCGATCGTGGACCAGGCCCGCGGCGTGCTCCGCCGGGTGGACTTCCGCGCGACCCCGGAGGCGCCGCTGGTCGTGAGCTTCTCCGCCGGCGTCGTGGACCTCGAGGCGGGGCAGGCGATCGAGGAGTGCCTGGCGCAGGCCGACCGCCTCCGCTACGTCGCCAAGGCCTCGGGCCGCAACCGGGTGGTGTCCGGCGAGGCGAGCCTCGCGGTGCCGTCCCGCCGCGTGCTGCTGGCCGAGGACGATCCGGCCATGCGCCGCCTGGTGACGCAGCACCTGCGGCGCGAGGGCTTCGAGGTGGTGGCCTACCCCGATGGCGAAGCGGCGCTCGCCGCGCTGCCCGCCAGCGGCGCCAGCCTGGTGATCAGCGACATCCAGATGCCGAATCTCGACGGGCTCGCCTTCCTGCGGGCGCTCCGCGAGCACCCGGACCTGCAGCATGTCCCGGTCATGATGCTGACGGCCGTCGGCGACGAGGCCCACATCGTCCGCGCCTTCGAGCTGGGCGCCGACGACTACCTGACCAAGCCCGCCTCCATGCGCGAACTCGTCGTCCGGGTGCGGCGCCTGCTCCGCCGCCCCAGCCTCGCCGGGGTCCCCGCGGCCTGAGGGCGCGGTGGCGCTCACCCCCCGCACCGGTACATTGGGGAGATGACCTCCCCTCCCATCAGCTACCGCCGGACCCTCGGGCTCTTCTCCGGCACCATGGCCGTCGTCGGCGGCATCATCGGCTCCGGCATCTTCATCAACCCCGCCATCGTGGCCCAGCGCGTCGGCACCGCGCCGCTCACCCTCGGCGTATGGATCCTCGGCGGGGCCATCGCGCTGATCGGCGCCTTCTGCTTCGGGGAACTGGGGCAGCGGCGGCCGCAGGCCGGCGGGAGCTACGTCTACCTGCGCGAGGGCCTCGGGGCCCTGCCCGCCTTCCTCTATGCGTGGGCGCTGCTGCTGGTCATGGCCACCGGCGCGATCGCCGCGGTCGCGGTGACCTTCGCGAACTACGCGGTGCCGCTGCTCGGCCTGCCGCCGGCGTGGAGCCGGCCGCTCGCGGCCGCCGCGATCGCGGTGCTCACCCTCATCAACTTCCTTGGCATCCGCCCCGGCGCCTTCACCACCAACATCTTCACCGTCCTCAAGCTCGTGGCGCTCGGCTTCCTCATCGCGGTCGGGGTGGCCTGGGCGGCGCCGGCCGCGGCCGCCGCCGCGCCCCCGGCGCCGGCCCACCCCGCGGTGGCCATCGCCGCCGCGCTGGTGCCGGTGCTGTTCGCCTACGGGGGCTGGCAGCAGACCAATTTCATCGCCGAGGAGATCATCGATCCGCTGCGGAACCTGCCGCGGGCGCTGGTGCTCGGGGTCGTGATTGTGGTGGCGGTGTACCTGCTCGCCAACGTGGCCTACCTGCGGATGCTGGGGCCGGCGGGACTCGCCGCGAGCGCCGCCCCCGCGGCCGACGCCATGCGCGCCGCGCTCGGTCCGGCCGGGGCGCTGGTGATCAGCCTCGGCATCACCGCCTCGACCTTCGGCTTCCTGAACCTCGTGATCATGGTGTCGCCGCGGGTCTACCGCACCCTGGCCGCCGACGGGCTCTTCTTCCCGGCCTTCGCCGCGCTGCACCCGAGGTACCAGACACCGGGCACGGCCATCCTGTTCCAGGGGCTGTGGGCGGAGGCGCTGCTGTTCACCGGGCGCTACGGCCAGCTCCTGGACTACGTGGTGTTCTGCGACTGGATCTTCTTCGGCCTGGGCGTGGTGGCGCTGTTCTTCATCCGGCGGAAGGACGACGCGGCGGGGCGCACCGCGGCCTTCCGGGTGCCGGGGTGGCCGGTGACCCCGTTGCTGTTCATCGCGGCCTCGGTGTACGTGGTCGGCGGGTCGATCGTGTCGAACCCGCGGAACGCGCTCCTGGGCACGGGGATCCTCATCCTCGGGATCCCGGTGTTCCTGTTCTGGCGGCGCCGGGCACCCCGGCCCGCCAGCGCCTGAACGCACGCGGCGCCCCCGGGACCGGGGGCGCCGCGACTGGGGACCGGAAGCCGCCGCTCAGCGTCCGCGCCGGATCCGGATGCCCCCGTTGACCGTGGTGAGTTCGAGGCTCCGCCCGCCGGCGCCGATCCGTCCGCGCAGCGACCGCGGGTTCACCCGTCCCGTGACATTGATCGGGAAGTCGGTGTCGATCCCGCCATTGACCGTGCTGGCCTCGACGTCGGCGCTGGCGCCGTCCGGCAGGGTGACGGTGATCCCGCCATTGACCGTGGTGAACTTGAGCGAACGCTCCAGGGCGCGAGCGCCCAGGGTGGCGTCGATCGAACCGTTGACCGTGGTGGCCTCGACCTCCCCGGCAGCGGACACCGTCACGTCGCCGTTGACGGTGGTGATGTCCGCGTTCCCCGGCAGCCCCGTCCCGGTGACGTCCCCGTTCACGTTGCTCCCCTCGAAATGCACCCCCGCGGGCACCTGCACCTCGAACAGGACCTCGACATCGTTGTCGCGGGTGTTCATGGTGCCGCCGCCGCGGCGGCACTCGTTGGCCCGCCCGCCGCGGCGTGACGGGTAGACCGCGCAGATCGTCACCCCGTCGGCGTGCTCCACCACCTGGATCTCGACCTCGGCCGGGTCATCGTCCCGCGCGCGCTTGGTGGCGGTCACGAGGGCCTGCGCCCCGTCGGCGCGGGTGGCCCGGATGCGGCCGTTGATGCCCCGGACCTCGAGGGTCTTGCCGGCGGCGAGGGCGCCCTGCCAGCGGAAGTCCTGGGCGTCGAGCGGCAGGGTGAACAGCAGGGGAAGGGCCAGGACGGGCACGAGGGCACGCATGCAGTCTCCAGTGGGAGGCAGTGGAAGTTCAGCGCCGGGGGGCGCTCTTGCGGAGCGCGACCGTGCCGTCAAAGGATTCCAGGTCGAGCCGGGCGGCGCCGGTGCCAAGGGTGAAGCTGAGTCGCCGGCCGCCGGCGGCGCCGGTGACCGTCACCGGGAAGTCGGACTCGAATTCACCGCTGAAGGTCGAGACCGAGACCTCGGCGTCGATCGCCGGCAGGGTCACCGTCACGTCGCCATCGTGCGAGGTCAGGTGGTACCGCCCGCCGGCCTCGAGCGCGCCGGCGAACTCGACCTCGCCATCCACGGTGCTGGCCTCCACCCGCGTGGCGCGGATGTCCTCGAGCCGGATCGCCCCGTCCACCGCGTTGGCCCGGAGCTCGCCCCGGGCGCCCCGGACCGTGATGAGGCCGTCGACGGTCGACAGGCTGACCCGGCCCTCGACGTCCGTGACGTCCAGGTCGCCTTCCACGGACTGCAGCGAGACGAACGAGGTGCCGCCCTGCACCGTGACGTTGCCCTCGACGGTCGAGACCGTCACCTCCCCCCGGCTGCCGTTCACCCGGACATCCCCGCTCTGCGAGGACAGCTCCAGCGCGAGCTCCGCGGGCACCGTGATGCGCCAGGTGACCTCCGGCGGGCCGTAGCGGCTGTGGGCCCGGACCCGCAGGCTGCGCGCCCCTGCGCTCACCTCCACCCGGGTGTCCTCGTCATGGTCGGCCTCGATCCGGACGGCGGGCCGGTTCCAGGTGGCCACCGTGATCCCGCCCTCGAAGCTGCTGAGCTCGAGCCGGGTGGCGCCGCGGACGGCAATGGTGGTGTCGGTGCCCTGGGGCATCGCGGCCAGGGCAAACAGCAGGGTCAGCATCGGTCGGTCCCCATGGTCAGCTCACCGCGCGGCTGAGGGCCGCGGCCCGGCGGAGCAGGTCGAGTTTGCGCAGCCGGGTCTGGGTCAGGTGCCCGGCGAGATATCCATTCCCGGGGTCGGTGGCGAGCGCGCGCTCGGCCTCCCCGATGGCCCGGTCGATCAGGGCCAGCTTCTCCTCCAGCACCCGGACGGTCAGGGTATCGAGCCGCCCGCGGCCGCGCTCCAGCTCCGATTCGAGCGCGCGCACCGCACCGGCATAGCCGCGGTCGATCCCCGCCCCGGCGGTGCCGGCCTCGAGCGTGGGGACCGGCGCGGTGGCCGCGGGTGCCGCCGCGGCAGCCGGCTGGGAACGGGTCCACAGCAGCACGCTGCCGCCCGAGAGCACCATCAGCGCCAACCCCGCGGCCAGCAGGAGCGGGATCGGGACCGCCACCGCCCGGCGGTGCCGGGGTCCCGCGCCGATCGCCGCGGCGACGCCGGGCCAGAGGTCCCGGCGCGGCGGCTGATCGTCCAGGGCCTGGGCCCGCGCGATCACCCGGCGCAGTTCGTCCAGCAACGCCGCGCACTCGGCACAGTCGCCGAGGTGGCGCTCCACCCGCGCCGCCCGTTCGGCGGGCAGCCCGCCATCGAGGTACTCCGAGAGTTCGTCCGGCAGCGGATGCATCATGACTTCACCCCAGGGTCTTCCGCAGCGCCATGCGGGCGTAGTGCAGCTGTGACTTGGACGTCCCGACATTGATGCCCAGCATCCCGGCGATCTCCTCGTGCCGGTAGCCCTCGACGTCGTGCAGCACGAACACCTGCCGGGCGCCGGGCGAGAGGCGCGCCATCGCGCTCTCGAAGTCCAGCCCGTGCGCCGGGCTCGTGGCGCGCCCCGGCAGGTCGATGCCGCCCTCCGGTTCCTCCGCGAAGAGCCGCCGCCAGCGGCCCCGGGCGGTGCGACGGTTCAGGATCACGTTGACCGCCACCCGGTGCAGCCAGGTCCCGAACGCCGCCTCCCCGCGGAACGTGCCCAGCTTCTGCCAGGCCCGCACCAGCACCTCCTGGGTCACGTCCTCGGCGTCTTCGCCCAGCATCCGGCGCACCAGGTTGTGCACCCGGTTCACGTGCCGGCGGTACAGCCGCTCGAAGGCGTGCGCATCACCACTGGCCGCGAGCGCGGCATCGATGGCGTCGGCGTCGGCGGTGCTGGCGTCGGTGGTCCGCAGGGTTCCGGTTCCCGAGTACGTGGTTGGCATGCACCGGGTTGGACAGCCCGGTCTCGTCCCGGTTGGAACGGGGGGCCAGCGGCCCGGGTTTCGGGCCGTGCCGGCCCCGGCCGCTCCCCGGCCCGCCTCAAGGCCGGCCGGGTCCTAACCGATTATTGGGATGCGACTTCGAGGGGGCTGCCCGCCCCATGCATCGTCCCAGGCACGGTACCTCGAATGGTGAAGAGAACGGTCCACGACGAGGGGACGGCACTCGCGGCGTTCGGTGACGGCCTCCCGGTCCTCACGGCGCTGCCGTGCGCCATCTTCGTCTGCCGGCCCGACGGCCACTGCATGTTCGTCAATCCCCGCTGGACCGCCCTCACCGGGCTGGCGCCGGAGGAGGCGCTGGGCACCGGCTGGCAGCGGATCCTCGCGGACGAGGCCCGGGCCCGCCTGCTGGCCCGCTGGGCACCCGGCCCGGAGGGGGCCGCCGAGGTGACGGAGGAAGTCGCCTGCCGCCGGGCCGATGGCAGCACCTTCTGGGCCCGGCTGCACGCCGCTCCGCAGCGCGGCGCCGATGGCGCGCTCGAGCGCTGGGTGGGAAGCATCGCCGACACCACGCTGGAGCGGAAGCGCATCGAGGCGGTCCGGGCCTGGGAATCGCGGCTCCGGGAGAGCGAGGAGCGCTTCCGCACCCTCGCCGACCAGGCCCCGGTCCTCATCTGGATGTCGGGCCCCGACGCGTCGTGCAACTACGTCAACGCGGAGTGGCTGCGGTTCACCGGGCGCCCCCTGGAGCAGGAACTCGGGGTCGGCTGGAGCGAGGACGTCCACCCCGAGGACTACGCCCGGAGCCAGGAGACGTACACCCGGTCGTTCGCGGACCGGTCGCCGTTCCTGATGGAATACCGCCTGCGCCGCCACGATGGCGAGTACCGGTGGCTGTCCGACCACGGCTCGCCCCGGTACCTGGCCGACGGCACCTTTGCCGGCTACGTGGGCATTTGCACTGACGTGACCGAGACCCACCGGGCCCGCGAGGTGCTGGAGCACGAGCGGTCGATCCTCGGGGAGAGCATCGCCCAGGCGCCGATCGCGATGGCCCTGCTGGACACCGACATGCGGTACCTGGCCTGGAGCCGGAAGTGGCTCAAGGACTACGGGCTGGGTGACCGCGACATCCGGGGCCTCAGCCACTATGAGGTCTTCCCGGACATCCCCGACCGATGGAAGGCCCTGCACCAGCGCGCCCTCGCGGGCGAGGCCCTGGAGTGTCCCGACGACCTCTTCGAGCGGGGCACGGGCGAGAGTACCCACCTCCGGTGGGCGATCCACCCCTGGCGGCGCACTGATGGCACGCTGGGCGGCATGGTCATGGTCACCGACGTGATCGACGACCTGGTCCGGGCCCGGCAGCAGGCGCTCGACTCCGCCCGGCTCAAGTCCGAGTTCCTGGCCAGCATGAGCCACGAGATCCGCACCCCCATGAACGGGGTGATCGGCATGACCGGCCTGCTGCTCAGCACCGAGCTCACCGAGGACCAGCGCGACTGCGCCGAGACCATCCGCAGCTCCGCCGAGGGGTTGCTCACGATCATCAACGACATCCTCGACGTGTCGAAGATCGAGGCCGGCAAGCTGAGCATCGAGGTGGCCCCGTTCGACCTGCTCCGCGCCTGCGAGGACGTGGCCGACCTGCTCATGCCCCGGGTCCAGGAGAAGGGGCTGGAGCTGATCGTGCGGGTCCCGCCGGGGGTGCCGCGGCACGTCATCGGCGACGCCGGCCGGGTGCGCCAGGTGCTCACCAACCTGGTGGGCAACGCGGTCAAGTTCACCGAGCGGGGACAGGTGATGATCGAGCTGGCCGGCGAGCCGGCCGTCGAGGGCCGGGCCCTGATCCGCTTCACCGTGAGCGACACCGGGATCGGCATCCCGCGGGAGAAGCAGGACGCGGTCTTCGAGCAGTTCACCCAGGCCGATGCCTCGACCACCCGGCGCTACGGTGGCAGCGGCCTCGGGCTCACGATCAGCCGGCAGCTGGTGCGCCTGATGGGCGGCAGCATCGGCGTCCAGAGCGAGCCCGGGCAGGGCAGCACCTTCTGGTTCACGCTGCCCTTCCCGCTCGCCGGCGCGGGCGGCGCCGCGGAAGCGGCGCCCGTGGTGGGCGGGACCCGGGTCCTGGTGGTGGACGACGTGCCGCAGGTGTGCCGCGTCATGACCGAGCAGCTGCATGCGCTCGGCACCGCGCCCGAGGCCGTCGGCACCGGCACCGAGGCCCTGGCCCGGCTACGGCAGCAGCGGGCGGCCGGCGACCCCTTCCGCGTGGTCTTCCTCGACTACGGGCTGGGCGCGGAGACAGGCGCCGAACTGGCCCGGGCCATCCGGACCGACCCCGCCATTGCCGACACGCCGCTGGTGCTGGTGAGCGGGATCATCACCCAGCCGCGGGAGGGCTGGTTGCGGGGCGAGGGCTTCGCCGCGCTGGTGCGCAAGCCGGCCCGCCGCGACGACCTGCAGGCCGCGTTGCGGCTGGTCCTCGCGCCGGCCGATCCCGCCGAGGCGGTCCGGACCGCCGAGGTCCGCCGGACCGCCGCGTCCGCCGGCATGGTTCCGGCGACTGCGCCGTCGGCTCCCGCGCCAGGCACGCTCCGGGTCCTGGTGGTGGACGACAACAGCGTGAACCAGAAGGTGGCGGCGCGGATGCTCACCCGCCTCGGCTGCCGGGTGGACCTGGCCGCCAACGGTCGGGAGGCGCTCGACCTGGTGCGCCAGGTGGGGTACGACGTGGTCTTCATGGACTGCATGATGCCGGAGATGGACGGCTACGAGTCGACCGCGGCCATCCGGCAGCTCCCGAGCGAGGCCAGCCGCACGCCAATCATCGCCATGACTGCGAACGCCATGCAGGGCGACCGCGAGCGGTGCCTCGCCGCCGGCATGGACGATTACCTGAGCAAGCCGGTACAGCCCGAGCAGCTGGCACAGGCACTGGCCCGCTGGACCGGCGCCCCCGCCAGCCCGCCGGCCGCGGCCACCCCGGCCCCCAGCCAGGCCGGGTCAGTGGATCGCAGCGTCATCGACGGGTTCCGCCAGCTGCAGGAGCCCGGGGCGCCGGACATCGTCACCGAGTTCATCGACCTGTTCCTCGAGGACCTGCCGGCCCGGCGCGAGGGGATCATCGAGGCGCTCGGGACCGGGGAGGCGGAACGGGTCCGGGCCGCGGCCCACGCGCTCAAGAGCAGTGCCGCCTACATCGGCGCCCGCGAACTGGCGCGCCTCTGCAAGGAGGTGGAGCATCGGGCCCGGGAAGCCGACCTGGCGGCGGCCGGCCGGGCCGCGGGCGAGCTCGAGGCGGAGGCCCGTCGGGTGGTGGCCGAGCTCAGCGCGCTGCGGGCGCCGGCGAGCTGATCCGTGTCACACCTCCGGTCCTGGAGCGCCATCCGGCGCCAGCAGCGCGCCTGTCCCCCGGTCCCGGCGGCGCCGGGCCTGGCGGCCGAGCGCTTCACCCGCATCACCACCTCGGCGCCGATCGGCATCTTCGAGACCGACGAGGCGGGCCGCTGCCACTACGTCAACGCCCGGTGGTGCCAGCTCACCGGCCTCTCCGAGGCGCAGGCGATGGGCGCGGGGTGGATGTCCGCGATCGACACCAACGACCTGACGGCGGTCCGGGCCGAGTGGCAGAGCGCGGCCATCGAGCAGCGGGACTTCATGGCGGAGTTCCGGGTCCGGCAGCCGGAGGGCACCGCCCGCTGGGTCGGGGCCCAGGCCCGCGCGGTGGTGGACGCCGCGGGGCACACCATCGCCTACGTGGGCACCCTCAGCGACATCTCCGACCGCAAGCGGCAGGAGGAGGACCTCTACCGCTACTCCCTCGACGTCGAGGACGCCCGCATGCGGGTGGAGGAGCAGGCGGCGCAGATGGCGGCCCAGGCCGAGGAGCTGGCCCACGCGCGCGACCAGGCGCTGGAGTCCGTGCGGGTCAAGTCGGCGTTCTTCGCCATGATGAGCCACGAGATCCGGACCCCGATGAACGGCGTGATCGGCATGACCGGCCTCCTGCTCGACACCACGCTCAGCGCCGAACAGCGGAACTACGTCGAGACGGTGCGGGCCTCGGGCGAAGCACTGCTCACGATCATCAACGACATCCTCGACTTCTCCAAGATCGAGGCGGGCCGGATGTCGCTGGAGACCGTGGATTTCTCCCTGCAGGAGGTGCTCGAGGACACCCTCGACCTGCTGGCGGAGAAGGCCGCCGGGAAGGGCCTGGAGCTGGCCGCCCACGTGGACCGCGGCATCCCGCGGCTGCTGCGCGGCGACCCGGCGCGGGTGCGGCAGGTGCTCACCAACCTGGTCTCCAACGCGATCAAGTTCACCGAGCGCGGCGCGGTCACCGTCCACTGCGCGCTTGCCGGCGAGGCGGACGAGGACCTCATGGTCCGCTGGGAAATCCGGGATACCGGGATCGGCCTCACCCCGGAACAGCAGGGCCGCCTGTTCCAGCCGTTCGCCCAGGCTGACAACTCCACCACCCGGAAGTACGGCGGCACCGGCCTCGGGCTCGCCATCTGCCGGCAGCTGGTGGAACTGATGGGCGGCGGCATCGGGGTGGAGAGCGTGCGTGGCCAGGGGAGCACCTTCTGGTTCACCCTCCGCCTGGGCCGTGCCGCCGCCGGCACCGACCCGCGCGCCGTGGCCGATCCGGACATCGCCGGCACCCGGGTGCTGGTGGCCGGGGGCAACCCGACCGCCCGGGTGGCCCTGGTGGAGCACCTCGAAGGCCTGGGCCTGAGCGTCGTGGCGACCGACGACGCCACCGAGGCGTTCGAGCGCCTGGGGCGCAGCGTGCAGGAGCCCGCCCCGATCCGGGTCGCGCTGTTCGACAGTAGCCTGGGCGAGACCGATGGCTTCGAGCTGGCGCGCGCCGTGGCCGAGAGCGACCACCTCAAGCGCACGCAGGTGATCGTGCTGGCCCCCGTCACCCAGCGCCAGGCGGCCGACGGAGCCCGCGCCGGCGGCGTCACCGAGGTGCTCCTCAAGCCGGTGCGGCTGCTTGCCCTGCACGACGCCCTGCGCACCGCCCTCGGCTTCGAGCCCCGCACGGCCCGGCGCTCCGCGCTGCTCAAGGGGCTTGGCGCGGCCGACAACCGTCCCCTGCGCCGGGCGCGCGTACTGCTGGTCGAGGACAACCCGGTCAACCAGAAAGTGGCCACCCAGATGATCGAGCGCCTGGGCCACCTGGTGGACGTGGCCGGCAACGGACTCGAGGGGGTCGCGGCGGCACGCAAGCTCCCGTACGACATCATCCTGATGGACTGCCAGATGCCGGAGATGGACGGCTACGAGGCCACCGCCGAGATCCGCCGGCTCGAGGGCGAGGCGCGGCACACCCCGATCGTCGCGATGACCGCCAATGCGCTGCAGGGCGACCGGGAGCGCTGCCTCGCGTCCGGGATGGACGACTACGTGAGCAAGCCGATCCGCAGCGCGGAGATGCAGGCCACGCTCGCCCGCTGGGTGGGCTGGGCGGAACCGGCGCCGGCGCGCGAGGCGGCCCCGGCTACGCCGCCGCCGGCGATGACGGCCGAGGCCGCGCGCTGGCCGCGGCCCAGGCCGTCGACGCGCGGATGCCGGATGCCGACAGTCCCGAGGATCGACGCGACCATCCTCGACGACATCATGGCCGTCTCACCGTCCAGGGCGCGGCGCTGGTCCGTGAGCTGATCGACCTGTTCTTCGGGGAGGTGCCCGCGCGCGTGGAGCACATGCGCTCCGGGATCGCCACCGGGGACCCCTCGCCGGTGATGCGCGCCGCCCACGCGATGAAGGGCGGGGCCAGCAACCTCGGCGCCCTGCGTCTCTCCGCGCTCTGTGCCGAGATGGAGCGGCTCGGGCGTGAGGGCGGCCTCGGGAGCGCCGCCCCGCTCATTGGGGAGATCGAAGTGGAAATCGAGCGGGTGCGCGCCGCGCTCGACCGGCACCTGCAGTCCGCCACCGGCCGCTGAGGTCGGCCTCAGGCCAGCCGGCGCCGCCGGGCCACCAGCAGCGCAGCCCCCAGCGCCAGTCCCACCACCGCCAGCCAGGTCACCACCCCCCCGACCCGCAGGCTCGGCCCCACCACCGTGCGGCCAGACTGGCCGGCACCCAGCGCGGGGCCCAGGGCATCGAAGCGCACGCCGAGGCCCCCTCGACGCCTGCGCCGGCGGGCGAGGCGAGGTCAAGCCCAGGAACCGCTGCAGGCCCGGAACTCCCGCACGAGGTCGCGCGCCAGCCCCACCGCCAGCTCTCGCTCGTAGCCCCACCACGCGAGCGCGGAGAGCACCTGCGCCCGGTCGTATTGGACCGGCGCGACACGTGTCTCGGCGCGGCCCAGCA